>JAHDWC010000004.1 GCA_023382575.1 Anaerolineales bacterium | reverse complement strand
CTTGGTGAATGCGCCCAAGGCAACCAGTGTGAAGAAAACAGGGTAGATGGGACTGCTGCGAAGAAGATCGCCGCTGGTGAGGATGGTCTGAAAATCCGCGCCGCCGCTGATGGAGATCATGAAGACGAAACCCGCCAACATGGCGATCCCGCCGCCGCCCGTGATGAACAAGGATTTGAAGGCGCCTTTGCGCGCGACTTCGTCCTTGTATTTGTAGGCGATGAGCAGGAAGGAAGAGATGCTGGTCGCTTCCCAGAAGAGGAAGAGGGTGATCAAGTCACCAGCGAGGACGACTCCCAACATGGCGAGCATGAAGAGCAGGGTGTAGGCATGGAAGCGCCAGGCGGATGAGTCGTCTCCAAAATATTGACCGGCATACAGCACGATCAGCGTGCCAATGCCAGTGATGAGCAAAGCGAAGAGCGCGGAGAGACCGTCGAGGCAGAGCGAGAAGTTCAGCCCAAGTGCGGGAATCCACGGCAAGCTGAAGGTCAGTGTCTTGCCTTCCGGGACGAGGTTGAAGGTGTACAAAGTGACACCAAACGCGGCAAGCGGGAAGAAGAGCAGAATCCCGCCCATGCGGACGGCACTCCATCCACTGCGGCTGAAGGCAAGGGCGGTCAAGGCGCCGATGCCAATAAGAATTAAGGGGACTGTGAGCCAGAAATCCTGCATGAGTTATCCTAACTGTGGGTTGGCGGTATCAATGTGTGCGAACCTATCCGCCTGAGACGTATTGTAGCAAGCACCCATGAATATAAGATGAAAGGAGATCACGCAGCCATCCGCCTGCGTCGTGAATATTCGGTGATGAATAGGACGATCAGAGTCACCACGGTGAGGGGAATGATGGCGAAGAGCAGCACATTGTTGAAGAGCGGCAGGGCGTCATGCTGCGCCGCGTCGAGGATGAGATAGGTGGTGTATGCGGCGTAGTAGAAGAGGAAAAGCCAGCCTTCCCAGCGGTCAATGCGGTTGCCGGTGAAGAAGATCGGAAGGGTCATGACCGCGACCGATACCATGACCGGGATGTCGAACGCCTCCGCCGCTTGGGAAACAGGCACACCATCCGGTGCGACCAGTGACGTTAACCCAAGCACAGCGAGAATGTTGAAGATGTTGCTGCCGACCACATTGCCCACCGCAATGTCACGCTCACCTTTGATGGCTGCCGTGACCGAGGTGGCTACTTCTGGCATGGAGGTTCCCGCCGCAACGATGGTCAGACCGATGATGAGTTCGCTCAAGCCGAAAGCACGAGCGATCGAGATGGCGCTATCCACGAGCCAGTTGGAGCCTTGCACCAACAAAACCAGACCCACCACCACCAGCCCAAGGTTGATGACCCAGGGCTTCCAACCGGTTTCTTTTTTATCCGCATATTCCTGAGCGTATTCATCTTCCACGGCTTTGCTTTCTTTGCGGCTTTGCCTGATCAAAAAGACCGTATAGGCAATGATGCCGCCGAAGAGAATCACGCCCTCAAGTCGTCCAATGACTCCGTCTAGTGACATGAGGTACATCAATAGCGAAAGCCCGATCATAATGGGCACATCCAAACGGATCAATTGCTGTTGGACGATGAGCGGAGCGATGATCGCCGAAAGCCCAAGAATAAATAGAACGTTGAAGATATTACTACCGACCACATTGCCCACAGCAATATCCGATTGTCCCGCAAGCGCGGATTGTACCGATACTGCCATTTCAGGCGAACTGGTGCCGAATGCCACCACCGTGAGACCAATGACCAATGGAGATATGCCAACTTTCGCCGCAAGCCGTGAAGCGCCGCGTACGAGCCATTCTGCCCCGAGAATGAGCAGGATCAACCCGCCCACAAAGAAAACCCACGTCATAATTGTCATACTTCTCAATCTCCTTTAATCTTTTCCATATAAAAGCAAAATGTTGCAGGATTCTGCAACATTTTGTATTTTCGCGCGAATATTACTCTTCGTGCATCTGCCGATGAAGCGCCCGCAAGTTGCGCCGGTGCAGGGTTTCTGCCAACCCACCGAGGTACACGCGGCTTTTTCCGCAGTCTTCAATCGTGATTTCTTCAAGATACTCATCCATGTTCTTACGCTTGCCGCCCGCCTTGACGGCTTTCTTGATGTTATTGAGGTAGTTTACGTTTTCACGCACGGCGGCGTCGATCTCGCCACGCAGAATGATATCGCCATGACCCTGGATGATATTCTCCAGCCCCATGCGCCCGATCTTCTTGACCGAGGCGAGCATGTCGTCCACGTCACCGTCCACCACGTAGGGGAGGGGCATGAACGCGTCGCCCGCAAAGAGGACACGGTCTTCTTCGACGAGGATGGAGATGCCATCCGGGCTGTGACCGGGCGAGGTGACGATGATGAGGTTCTTCTTGCCCACGCGCAGGGTCATCTCTCCCGAGTCGAAGGTCAGATGTGGCGGGACAATCTTCACCTGACGCAGCGCCGGATTCTGCTTCTGCGACGTCTCCAGCGAAGACACGCCATATTCAAGCAGATATTCGCGGCATTTGGCATGACCGATCACGGTTGCGCCGGGGAAGAAGCAGTTGCCCCAGGCATGGTCGGCGTGGTAGTGGGTGTTGATGACATATCGAACCTGGACACCCAGCTCGTGCTCGATAAACTCACGCATGGTCAGCGCCTCTTCCGGGAGCGCCAGCGTATCAATTACGACAGCCCATTGCGGTCCGACGATGACTCCCGCCGTTACTTGCGCATAGACCTCGCTTTGGAACCAATACACATTTTCAGAAACTCGTTCGCGATGCATGTCTTAACCTTCACTCTGCTTTCGCAATCTGGATCCCAGCGGTGTCCCCGGCGAAAGTCTTTGATAATTTTCGATTGTTAATAGCACACTCTGGCTAAAATTTCAAGTAGTATAGACAAATTGACAAACAAAGACCTCCGAGGTTTGAGAACCTCGGAGGTCGAAAGGTAGTCTGTCTGCTTTAGATTAGATATGAATAGGTGTTCCGTCCGCGCCGTGGGCCGCTTCCATGATCGCTTCGGAGAGCGTCGGATGCGCGTGAACGTTGCGGGCAATTTCGTGCGGCGTCAGTTCCATCATGCGCGCGAGGGTCAGCTCGGGCAGGAGTTCGGTCACTTCAGGACCGATCATGTGCGCGCCGAGGATCTCGCCATACTTGGCATCCATGACGATCTTGACGAAGCCCATATAATCGCCCATGCCCAATGCCTTGCCATTCGGCTGGAAGGGGAAGCGCCCGACCTTGATGTCGTAGCCGCGTTCTTTCGCCTGCGCTTCGGTCAATCCGAACGAGGCGACCTGCGGATAGGAATAGGTCGCGCGCGGCATCATCTCGTAATCGAGGGTGACGGTTTCATGTCCGGCAATGTGTTCGGCAGCGACAATGCCCATGGCCGAGCCGACGTGCGCCAGCATCAGTTTGCCAGTCACATCGCCAACCGCCCAAATGCCGGGGACGTTCGTCTGCATCTTTTCATCGACTTCGACAAATCCGCGCTCGCTGATCTTGACGCCGATTTCTTCCAAGCCCAAGCCTTTGGAATTGGGACGGAAGCCAATTGCAACGAGAGCCTGGTCGGCTTCGAGGACGGTTTCCTTTCCATCCGCAGAGACCTTGACCTTCACGCCCTTGTCGGTCGCTTCGACAGACTCAACCTTGTGACCGGTCAGGATATTGATCTTGCGCTTTTTGTATTCCTTTTCGAGTTCCTTTGAGACTTCTTCATCTTCAAGCGGAACGATGCGCGGCAGCATCTCGACGATGGTGACATCCACACCATAGGCATTCCAAATGGTGGAGAATTCCACGCCGATGGCGCCGGAGCCGATAATGACGACTGACTTGGGAAGGAAATCTTGCAGGATGGCTTCCCAGTAGGTGACGACTTTCTTGCCGTCCACTTTCCAGGCGGGCGGGACCATGGCGCTCGCGCCGGTGGCGACGATGAAGTTCTTCGCCTTGAGTTCGGTGACCTTGCCGTCTTTGTCGGTGACGTTGAGCGTGTCTTTCGATTTGAACTTGCCTTCGCCCATGAAGACGGCAATGTTGTTCTTCTTCATCAAGAAGCCGACGCCCTTGGTAAGGCGGTCGGAATTCTGGCGCGAGCGTTTGACGGCTACGCCATAATCCAATTTCAGATTCTCGAACGAGAAACCAAAATCCTTGCCGCGTTCACGCAGGGTATGAGCCACTTCCGCGTTCTTGAGCAGCGATTTGGAAGGAATACAACCGACATTCAAACAAACCCCGCCCATCCATTGCTTGTCCACAATTGCAACTTTCTGTTTCAACTGCGCGGCGCGGATCGCGGCAACATAGCCGGCAGGTCCAGCGCCGATGACAACGACATCGAAATTTTCTGCCATGAGAAATACTCTCCTAAATGTAAAAAAGGTTATGGGCGATTATACCCTTAACCTTTTTGATGTTTCGTAGGTCACGTTTATAACGTGATGAACTTTATTATCGAGCGATTGTCACGCTAAAAGCGTGACCTACAGGTTTGCTTTTAGAAACTCAAATGTCCGGCTCCATGCCAATTGTGCGGCCGCGGAGTCGTATTCGGGGCGATCCTCTTCCACGAACCAGTGGGCAGTTCCCGGGTAGGTGTGACGCGTCGCATCCACGCCCGCTTTGGCGAACTCGGCAAAGGTATTATCCACAAATTCGGTGGGCTCCCATTCGTCTTCTACACAATAATGCCCCAGCACTTTGGCGGTGATCTTGCCATAGTCCACGCCTTCGTTGCCGTAGAACATGACCAGCGCCCCGACCTGATCTGGAACGGCAGAAGCGACGATCAACGCCCAAGCCGCGCCCATTGAAAAACCGATCAGACCGAGCTTACCCTTTGTGAGTGTTTGAAGATAATCTTTGGCTGTGAAGACCGTCGCACCCACAAGATCGCCATCGCTTTTTTCCATCAGAGCTTTGGCTTCGTCAATGGTGGTTGCGATCTGACCATCCCGCAGGTCGGGGGCGAGAACGGTAAACCCCTGCGCGGCGATGCGGTCACAGGTTTGCTTGAAGAAGGGTTTCAGTCCCCACCAGGCGTGCAGCAACAAAATGCCGGGACCCTGCCCGTCTGCAAGATAAGCATTGATCTTTTTATCGTTCACGTTCAATTGAATTTCAGATGTTTGAATGGACATGGCAACTCTCCTCGAATTTATTATACGAATATTTGTTCTAAAATACAAGCAAAACAAAAGCGGCTTTCAGGGATAGAAAGCCGCCTCCTGCCAGACCGAAACCTTAACTCCAATTTTCGAGCGTATCTTTGACCTTCGCCAAAAACCAATCCGCAGATGCGCCGTCAAGAATGCGATGATCAAAGACGAAGGACATGTACACCATCGGGCGGATGGCAATCGCATCGTCGATGACGACCACACGCTTCTGCATCGCGCCGACGCCGAGAATGCCCGCCTGAGGCTGGTTAATAACCGGGAAGGCGAACAGCGAGCCGCTGACGCCATGGTTGGTGAGTGTGAATGTGCCGCCCTTGACTTCATCGGGCTGTAACTTTTTCGTGCGTGCACGATTTGCAAGGTCATTGACCGCGCGTGCCATCGCCAGCAGGGACAAATCTTCTGCTTTCTTGATAACTGGCACGATCAAACCATCCTCACCGAGCGAAACTGCCATACCGATGTTGACATTCTTATGAACCAGCAAACCTTCATCTGTCCATGAGGAGTTGGTTTGTGGGTAGGCTTTCAATCCTGCTACGATGGACATCATGAAATAGGCGGTAAAGGTCAGGTTGACTCCATCCCGTTCAAATGCGGCTTTGTTCGCGGCGCGATGTTTTGCCACACGAGACATGTCCGCTTCCATCACCGTCAACACATGCGGCGAGGTATGTTTGGACTCGACCATGTGTTGCGCAATGGATTTGCGCATGGTTGAATGTTTGATGAGTTGGTCACCTTCTCCAGCGACGATAGACGACCCCTGCGGGCGATTAACCATCGCCTGACTTTTGACCTGTGACTTTTGACCTGAAGAAACGAATGCCAACACATCATTCTTCGTAATGCGTCCATTCAACCCTGTGCCGTTGACTTGGGACAAGTCCACGCCATGTTCGGCAGCGATCTTTGCAACGACGGGGGAGATGAAGCCTAATTCGGTCGAAGGCTTCGGTTCTGACTTTTGACCCTTCGATGAACTCAGGGCATCGCTTTCGACTTTTGACTCAGCCGCGACTGGAGTATTGCTGTCAACTGTCAACTGCCCACTATCAACTGCTTCTCCAGGCTTGCCGATGACCGCGAGCAGTTCGCCCACTTTTGCGGGCGCACCTTCCTGGGCGATGATTTGCAGAACCGTTCCCGTCGCCGGGGCGGGGATCTCGGTATCTACTTTATCTGTATTGACTTCAAGCAGAGGCTCCAACTCATTGATCGAGTCACCGACTTGCTTAAGCCATTTTGTAACAGTGACCTCATCCACGCCTTCGCCGAGCCGGGGTACATAAACTTTTGTTGCCATGATTTCTCCTTATTAACCGCTAAGAACGCGAAGTCCGCTAAGAAAAACCAAAAGAGTTCCTTGGCGTCCTTAGCGAGCTTTGCGGTTAATCGAACTTTGGATATAGAGACGGATCCACTTCATGCATCATGTCATACACAGCATCGAACACTGTCTCCGGGTTTGGTTTGGACCAGTAATCGCCGTCGCTTCCATAGGCGGGACGATGTGCTTTTGCGGATAACGTTCGCGCGGGGGAATCTAAATGGAAATAGCCGCCTTGTTTTTCGATGACTTCCTGCATCATGTAGGCAGTCGTGCCGCCGGGGACATCTTCATCAATAAAGATGACGCGGTTGGTTTTCTTGAGCGACTCGACAATTCTTCCGTCAATATCGAACGGCATCAGCGATTGCACGTCGATGACTTCCACATCGATGCCTGCTTTGCTCAATTTGTCGGCGGCATCCATCACAATGCGACAGCAGGCGCCATAGGTGACAATGGTCACATCCTTGCCTGCGCGGATGATTTCAGGCACACCTAACGGCAAGGCGATTTCGCTGATGTTGTCTGGTAATTTTTCTTTGACGCGATAACCATTCAGCACTTCGACCACGATGGCAGGTTCATCGGCTTTCAAGAGCGTGTTGTAAAAGCCAGCGGCGCGGGTCATATCGCGTGGGACCAAAACATACATGCCGCGGGTAAGGCTCAATATACCCGCCATGGGCGAACCCGCATGCCAGACGCCTTCGAGCCTGTGACCACGTGTGCGCACAATGACAGGCGCTTTCTGTCCACCAGCGGTGCGCCAATGCAGCGTGGACAGATCATCGCTCATGATCTGCAAAGCATACAAGACATAATCGAGATATTGAATTTCAGCGATGGGGCGCAGTCCGCGCATGGCTAACCCGATGGCTTGACCCAGGATCGTCGCTTCGCGGATGCCCGTATCGGTCACACGGTATTCGCCGTATTTTTCCTGCATGCCTTTGAAGCCCTGATTCACATCGCCGAGTTTGCCCACATCTTCACCAAACGCAATCAGACGCGGTTCACGCGCCAGCGCGGCATCGAAGGCGGCGTTGACCACTTCGAAGCCGAACATGGTTGGCGACTTGTCGGTGTAGACGGGCTGTACTTCGTCCACTTTCAGCGCCGTACCCGAATATAAATGCGAACCATACCGTTCAATATTGACTTTATCGTTTTCGTGCTTCCATTGAATGAGGATTTGTTTGCTGGGATGTGACTCGTCGCGCAGGAGTCGCAATGCCTCATGGACAATGGCATGAATGTCGCGCCTCGAATATGACGGGAGAGTTGCCAGCCGGTCGCGGATGACTCTCAACTCGTAGACGTGGTTCGAGGTCGGTGCGATCTCATCGAGCATGTCCAAGACTTGATTGCGTTCTTCGGTGATGGGAGAGAGATATGCGTCCCATGCGGCTTTGCGGAATCCTTCCACAGCGTTGTAATCCGCTTTCTCAAGGGAATCCAGCTCAGCGGTGGAGATGATGCGATTGTCTGTCATCCACTTGCGCATCTTTTTGAGCCCGTCAAATTCCTCTTCCCATTTGAGGCGCTCCGGGGATTTATATCGTTCGTGAGAACCGCTTGTGGAATGACCTTGCGGTTGGGTCACGTCGATGACGTGGACGAGAGCGGGGATATGATATTCGCGCGCGATCTCGGCGGCGGTTTGATAGGTCTCGAAGAGGGCGGGATAATCCCAGGCGCGGACGGTGTAATGGTCGTAACCGTTCTGGACTTTTTCAAACGGCAAATTGGGATTGCGCTCAAAACCTTTGAGCAGTGCGCCAATATTTTCTTTGACCATCTGAAATTGATTGGGGACGGAGATGCCGTAGCCGTCATCATAGATCGTGATGATGGCGGGTGCTTTGAGCACGCCGATAGCGTTGACCGATTCCCAGAACAGACCTTCGGCTGTGGAGGCGTTACCGATGGTGGCAAATGCGACTTCATTTCCGTCGTTGGAAAAGTCTTTGAACTCGTGCAGTTCTTTAAGTCTGCGATATAACACGGAGGCATATGCAAGCCCGACGGCACGCGGCATTTGCGCGGCGGTGGGGGAGATGTCGGAGGCGGTGTTGTAGAGTTGGGTTTGCGGACGCCACGAGCCGTTAGGGTAGAGAACACGTGTGGCGAAGTGAGCGTTCATTTGCCGCCCGGCGCTGGCAGGATCATATGTGACGTCACCGTGGGCGTACAACTGGGCAAAAAATTCCTGGATGCTCATCACGCCTAGCATGAACATCCAGGTTTGGTCACGATAATATCCTGAGCGCCAGTCCCCTTTTTGGAAGGCACGGGCTATGGCGAGTTGGGCGATCTCCTTGCCGTCGCCGAAAATTCCGAATTTAGCTTTGCCGCTTAGAACTTCTCTCCGCCCTATGAGGGAAGCCTGGCGGGATTGATAAGCCAGGCGGTAATCTTTGATGATCTCTTCTTTCTCGAGGGGAAGCGCAATCGTACCCTTCTTTTTGTTGGGCATCTACTCTCTCCTGAGCTGTGATGGAGAGATTATAACAAAGGATATGAGATGAAAAGCGACAAGAGGGTAGGTTTATCGGGAGGTGATGCGTTATAAAGATCAACCATCCTCCCAATGGGGGATGAAACGGCCGAAAATCTCCCTTTCCTATTTATGATAAGATAAATAAATTTTTTGCAGGTAAGGAGAGACAAACTTTGATCCTTCAACGACATGCAAGAACGCTGATCGGGCTGACAGTGTTGCTTTCCGTCCTGCTGGGGGCTCCCGGCGGGATGGCGCACGCACAGACAGAAACCGGCATCGACCTGAACGCGCGAGTGGGATTGAGCGGCTACTGCAAGGAAGAAAGCTGGATCCCCGTCCGCGTGCTTGTGGAAAATACCGGCGCGGATGTAACTGGACGCGTGCAAGTCTCTTTTCAAAACAACAACACGGGGCAATCAGTGTATGGGCAGGATATCACTCTTGCCACCACCTCACGCAAGGAATTTTTCCTCTATTTTTATTCGCAGGGATTCATTCGCAATCTCAAGGTCAGCCTTATTGCAGATGGAAAGACACTAGCAAGTGACGATCTCACCCTGTCCTGTCTGGGCGACGAAGCCACACTGATTGGCATGCTGGCAGACGACCCATCCAAGTATGACCAACTGAACGAGGTTCACTCGCTGGGTGGGTTGACGCGGGCTGTCCCGCTTCAAATTGCAGATCTGCCTGATCGTGTGCAGGGCTGGGATGCGTTGGATGCCATCATCATCTCCGGCGTGGATACGAGTCAATTGACCGCAGCGCAGCGGGACTCACTCTCAGCGTGGGTCTCCAAAGGAGGCAGGTTGCTGGCTGTAGGCGGACCCAAATGGGAAGCCGCAGCGATTGGACTCGAAGACCTCCTGCCTTTAAATGTCACCTCCACGCGGACGATGGATGACTTGTCTGCGCTGCCAGCTTTCGTGAAAGACGCCTCTTTACTGGAGGAAGAATCCGCCATCGCCGCGGTGGGACGCGTGCGAGAGGATGCCCATGTCCTCGTTGAGCAGGATGGTCTGCCACTGATCGTCGAAAGAGAAATGGGGTTTGGAAAAGTCTTTTATCTATCTGTAGACCCGGCATTGCGTCCGCTTAGTAGTTGGGATGCGATGGTGGATGTGTACAGCCATCTGTTGGGTAGTGACCCAAGCCGTCTTGATTGGGTGGATGGTAATTGGGATACTTATGCTGCCAACAGCGCAGTATCCACCTTTGGTAATGCGGGCGTCCCTTCTCCCTTTTATATTTGCGGCTGGTTGATTTTGTATGTCGTTGCAATTGGACCGGTCAACTTTTTGTTCCTGCGAAAACGACGTGAGATGGCATGGTTGACAATCCCTGCTGTGGTGCTGGTCTTCAGTGCACTGGCTTATTTTTATGGTTTTATCTTTCGCGGACAAAAGCCCATTGTGAATCGCATCACTGTGATTCAGGCATGGGATACTTCCACTGAGGCGGATGTCCGCGCATTGGTGGGGGTGTACTCGCCGAGCCGTTCCCGGTACGATCTCGAAGCGACCAATAATTTCATGCTCTATCCTTTCGATAGAGATACTGGCTTCCAGGCTGGCGATGACTGGTTGATGTTGATGAATGAATCCGGCACGACCATTCCCGATGTGCGCGTGGAGATCGGCGGATTGCAGTCGGTGAAGGCACAGGGGACGTTGCCAGCCTTACCCATCACGCACGATCTGACGGTTCATGTCAATGCGGGCGATCCCGCTTTGAACGGTACGATCACAAACTCCAGCGAATTTAATTTGCGGGATGCGATCCTGTTCACATCTGGGGATATGCAACGGCTGGGTGATTTTTCACCCGGTGACACGAAAAATATCCGTTTATCGCTCGAGTCCGATTCAGGCGGGCCGGATTTCTACACCCTCGATTCGTGGACTGTCCTCGACCTGAATTATTACGTCGAGCCAGAGGAAGATGAATTGAGTCGTCGCCGCCACACGATGGAAATGTTATTAAGCGGCACGAATTATTATTACAGTTCGAACGAAGGGAATTGGGGCGTGTATCTAATGGGCTGGTTGGAAGAACCCATGCTGCCCGTCGGCGTGAAAGATCAAGCCTTTGAAGCGAACGATACAACCTTGTATGTCGTCAGGCTGACCCCATCGTTCGATGTTGGGGGCGATGCCTGGCGCTTACCGCCCAGCCTGATGGCTTGGGAATCCTCTTTACCCGGCGCGACGCCCTATCGCAGTATCGAGGTTCCGCTTGGCGGATATGAACTGCACTTCCACCCGGTCGTTCCAAATAATTTCATCTCGGTTGAGCAATTGATTCTGGATATCAATTCGCCGACATTCCCGAATCCGCAAGATGTGACCGTTTCGCTCTGGGATTTTGAGATCGACCAATGGGTGCAAATCGAAGACTTGCAATGGGGCGCGAATCACATCTCAGACCCGGAACGTTATTTGGGACCGGGCAACGAGGTGCGGCTCAAAGTACAAGGTGACCCGAACAACTATATGGAAATCTCTCCAGACTACATTACCCTGGTGGTGAAGCCATGAGCACGATCGTCGAATTTCGCGAACTCAGCAAAAGCTTCGGCAGGCGCAAAGCCGTGGACAACTTCAACCTGACCATCGAAGAAGGAGAGATCTTCGGCTTGGTCGGCCCGAACGGTGCCGGCAAGACCACCACCATGCGCATGCTTGTCACCCTGCTCCAGCCGGATGCGGGCGAAATTCTCGTCGGTGGACATTCCATCAGGAATGCGCCGGGGGAAGTCCGTAATTTGATCGGCTTCATGCCCGATAATTTTGGCGTCTACGGCGAGATGACCGTGCAGGAATATCTCGATTTCTTTGGCGCCTGCTACAACATCCCCGCGCCGCAGCGCGTCCGCCTCATCAATGACCTGCTCGAACTGGTGGATATCACTCACCGCCGCGATGACTTGGTGGATACCCTCTCACGCGGACTCAAACAGCGCCTCGGCATCGCCCGAGTGCTGATCCACGACCCGAGCCTGCTCATCCTCGACGAACCCGCCTCCGGACTCGACCCGCGAGCTCGTATCGAAATCCGCGAACTTTTGATCGAGATCGCACGTCTAGGAAAGACGATCATCTTTTCCAGCCACATCCTGGCCGATGTGGCGGAATTGTGCTCGCGCGTGGGCATCATGGAAAGTGGCAAATTGGTGGCGCTTGGCACGCTGGATCAACTCCATCAGCGCCTCTTGCCGCACAGACTCGTCCATGTGGGATTGCTCAACTCCATCCCAGCGGATGATGCGCGTGCCGTGCTGGCAAACTTGCCCGGCGTGAACAACGTCCGCCCGCGCGAGGGATTCATCCGCACGGATTTAACCGTCTTCGAAGCTGAATTTATCGGCGAGGATGATGCGCTGCACGGACTGCTCGCTCAACTGCTGGAGAAGAATCTGCCCGTGGTTCACTTCAGCGAAGAGAGGCAAGACCTCGAGGAAGTTTTCATGCGTGCCACGCGTGGAATTGTTTCGTAAAGAGAATTTATCATGCAAAACGAATCTGCATCTGAAATGTTGACTCCCAAACCGACCAGCCGCTGGAATATTTTCGCGCGGATGATGGAGAACCCGGTCATCATGAAGGAACTACGCGGGCGCATGCGCGGACGCTCGGCTCCTTTTTTGATCAGCGGTTATCTGGGCTTGATCGGTTTGGTGGTGGGCGTCATCTACGCCTCGTTTTCGTCCACGTTGAATTACACCGCGTGGGACCCACAAGCCCGTCAGATCTTGGGCAAAGGTATCTTCGGGACAGTGGTCTTGATGGAATTATTTCTCGTCAGCCTGATCGGTCCCGCGTTGACTTCGGGCGCGATCAGCTCCGAGCGTGAACGTCAGACTCTCGATCTGTTGCGCACGACCACGCTTCCGGCACGTTCATTCGTGTTAGGGAAGCTTGGTTCCTCGCTTGCCTACCTGTTGCTGCTCATTTTTACAGCCTTGCCAATGCAAAGCATTGCCTTCCTGCTCGGCGGCGTGGACCTGGCGGAGATGATCATCTCCACACTGCTGTTGATAATGACCGCCTTCTTTTATTGTGCGCTTGGAATCTTCCTTTCCAGTTTTATCAAGCGCACCACCGCCGCCACAGTGACAGCTTATGTTGTGATTGTGTTGTCTTATATTTTGCTGGGCGTCGGATTTTTCGTTTTATCCTTCATCAGCGTTGCGCCCTTCTATTATTCTTCATCTGCTGGCAGCGAACTTTTAGAAGCATTGGTGACCATCCTGTTGTGGATTTTGGTTTCCACGAATCCGCTTTTGACAGCCATCATCAGCGAAGTGATTCTGGTCGAAGACCAAAGTTTATTCTTCACCAGTTCCGTGTTATCCAGCCAGGGGCTTGTCCTGCCTTCACCGTGGATCATCTTCCTCGTGATCTACATCATTCTGACGTTCTTGATGATCCGCCTCAGCATCCGCTTTGTGGCGCGACCGGATAAATAACAGCGATGACCACCTTTGATGAACTCGCCCATATCTTGAGCAACTGGCAGAGACGCCTGCGCCTCCAACGAACCTTGAGTTGGTCGCTGCGTGGTCTGGCTTTGGGCTTCGCTGTTGGTTTGATTCTGGGAACGGTCGGCATCCTGCAAGCTCGTCTCTTACGGATTGAATTTCTCACCCTCATCGCCGCGCTGACCGTGATCATGCCATTGTTGGCGGGGCTGATTGCTTATCTGCTTCCCATCGAGCGGGTCAAAGCCGCGCGCACGTTCGACCGCGTTTTTCATCTCAACGAACGCATCAGCACTGCGTTGGAAATGCACGGAAAGCCCTTCCACCCGATGTTGCAGCAACAACTGGATGATGCTCTCAGCTCAGCGCGGAATGTGAATCCGAGCCGCGATTTGCCATTGAAGTTCAACTGGCGCGAAGTTGTTTTGGCACTCCTCCTTGCTGGTCTGCTTGCCTTAGTCTGGTTTCGCGGAGAGGAATGGTTCCAAGCTGCACAGCGCGTGCGCAATGTGGAAGAAGCCGTCGCTGAACAGCAGCAACAAATCGAAGAACTGCTGACTGAGATCAATAGTAATGAAGCATTAACCGAAGAACAGAAAGAAACTCTCTCTGAGACGCTCGAACAAGCCTTGAATGAGTTGGAGCAAAACCCCTCCATGGAAAGCTCCGTCTCCGTATTGACCAGCACTGGTGAACAATTGCAAGCCATGTCTGACCCGCAAACTGCACAGACGACGCAAGCTTTACAGCAGACCGGGCAGGAACTGGCTGCGCAGGAGGGCAGTCCGCTGGAGGGTGTGGGCGAAGAATTGGCGGATGGAAATTTCGTCAATGCTGCTGCTGAGATGGCCAACATTGACGTCAGCCAATTGGATGCAGGCGAAGCTCAGCAGTTGAGCGATCAACTCGAACAGATGGCAGACGCGCTCGAAACGACGAATCCCGAACTGGCAGAGAAGTTAAACGAAGCCGCCGAAGCTTTGCAACGCGGCGATTATGACGCCGCTCAACGTGCTTTGGACGAAGCCGCTCAGGAAATGATGGAAACCGGTCAGCAGGTGGCTTTCTCGCAGCAAGCGGACCAAGCCGCGCAAGAAATGCAGCAGGGAGCGGGTCAAGTCATGGCGGCGAGTGGTGGTCAGCAAGGTCAACAAGGACAGGCGCAAGCTGGTCAGCAGGGAGAGAACGGTCAGAGTGGCCAAAACTCCGGGAACGCTGGTTCAGGCAGCGGGTCGGGTGAGGCGGATGATTCTTCATCTCCGGGGGATGAGGCGGGTAGTTCTCCCATTGAGCAGGGTGCAGTCAGTGATGGCGGTGAATCCACATACGAGCAGATTTATGCGCCGCAGTTCGTCGGCGGAGAAAATGGCGAATCGCTGGGGCTTCCATCTTCTGGTGAGGAAGGCGATACTATTGGACAGGGACCGACTACGCCCTCGGAAGATGGTGAGAGTTTGGTTCCGTATACCGAAGTGTATTCGCAGTACGAGACGGTCAATCAGGAAGCCATTGAGAATGGCGACGTGCCGTTCGAGTTTTTACAGATCATCCGCAATTATTTTGATTCATTGGAACCATAAGTACCGTTTTATCGCGAGGTCATCATGACAGAGTTACCCGTTGAACAATTTCGCCGCATGGCGAGTCAGATCGAGAGCGAAGTGGGCAAGGTCATTGTAGGACAGGCGGATGTGGTGCGGCATGTGCTGACCAGCATCCTCGCGGGTGGACATGTGCTGCTCGAAGGTGTGCCCGGATTGGGCAAGACCATGCTCATCCGCACATTGGCGCAGGCATTGGATTTGAAGTTTTCACGCATCCAATTTACGCCAGACCTGATGCCGGCCGATATTTTGGGCACGGAAATCCTCGCAGATCAAGATGGGCGCCGCGAGTTTCGCTTCCGCCCCGGGCCATTATTTGCCAATCTCGTCCTTGCAGATGAGATCAACCGCGCCACGCCAAAGACACAGTCGGCGTTGCTTGAAGCCATGCAGGAACATTCCGTCACCGTCGCCGAGCGGACGTATACCCTTGAACAGCCATTCTTCGTGCTGGCGACTCAGAATCCGCTGGAAATGGAAGGCACGTATCCGCTGCCCGAAGCGCAACTGGACCGCTTCTTCTTCAAAGTCAATGTGCCGCTGCCAGATGTGAGCGAATTGGTTGAAATCTTCGAGCGCACCACCGGCAAAGAGACGCCTGCGGCCACATCCGCCGCCACTGGCGCGGACATTGTCCAAATGCGCGAGCTGGCTCGTACCGTTCCCATCGCTTCGCATGTGCGCGAATATATCGCTTCGTTGATTCTCGCAACGCATCCCGAAAGTGCGAATGCTTCGTCGTTGGTCAAAAAATATGTGCGTTATGGTTCCTCACCGCGCGGCGGACAAGCCCTCGTGCTCGGAGCGAAGGTCACAGCTTTGTTGGCAGGACGTTACAACGTCGCGTTTGAAGATGTCCATGCGGTGGCGACAGCGGCATTGCGTCATCGCCTCATCCTCAACTTCGACGGCCTCGCTGAAGGCATTCGCACGGATGATGTGATTGCCGAGCTGGTCAAAGCTGTCGAAGTTCGTTAGCACATCCCAGTATCATCCCTCATGCTTTTTTCTGAATCCACCCTGCGCAAACTGAATCAATTGACGCTGGTTGCGTCGCGTGTGCGCGCGGGTGCGGTCAAAGGCGAGCGGCGTTCTTCGCGGCGCGGCTCCAGCGTGGAATTTGCTGACTATCGAAACTACGCTCCCGGCGACGATCTGAGGCGGCTCGATTGGAACATCTATGCGCGGCTTGAACGTCCCTTCATCAAATTATTTGAAGAAGAGGAAGATCTCGCGGTATACATCCTGCTCGACGGTTCACGCTCGATGGATTGGGGCGACGGCGATTTGCACAAGTTCCAATATGCCCAGCGCCTCGCGGCGGGACTGGGAGCGATTGCGTTGGCTTCGGGTGATTCCATCTCTGTAGGCTTTCTCCAAAATGGACGGGTTTCTGCCGAGTTCGGCCCCTCCCGCGGACAGGTCGCTTTGCCGCGTTTGTTTTCGTTCCTTGAACAACTTCAACCAGGCGGCGCCACAGATCTTGATGCTTCGCTCCGACAATATGCTCTCAAGCCGCGCCGACCCGGTTTGGTGATTCTCATCTCCGATTTGCTCGATGCGGGTGGTTATCAATCTGGCTTGCGTCCCATGCAAGGGCGCGGTCACGATGCGGCCTTGATCCATGTCCTCTCGCCCGATGAACTGGATCCGCCCTTCTCTGGCGACTTGCAACTGGTGGACATCGAAAGTGAGCAGACGCAAGACATCTCGCTCGACGGCGGCTTGCTGACTCTCTTCCGCGAACGCGCGCAAGCCTGGCTGCATGAAACCCAGGCAGAGTGCCGCAAGCAGTCTGTGCGCTATCTCGGCTTGACGACGAGCGAGCCGTGGGATCAAGCCCTGCTGCTCGAAATGCGCCGCGCCGGAATCGTGAAATGAATTTTCTTCTCCCTGCCGGGTTTGCGTTGCTCGCGCTCGCCATCCCGATCCTCCTGTTGTACATGCTCAAACTGCGCCGCAAACAAGCGCAGGTCTCTTCGACGCTTCTGTGGGAACAACTTCTGCGCGATAAACAAGCCAATGCGCCGTGGCAAAAACTCAAACGCAATCTTCTGCTTTTTTTACAATTACTCATCCTCGCCGCATTGGTGCTGGCCTTTGCACGTCCTGCCATTCCAACGCCTGTGGTCGCTTCGGGTTCAGTCATTGTTTTGCTCGATGCGTCCGCTTCGATGAATGCGACAGATGTGGAACCTTCGCGCTTCGAAACGGCGCGACGGATCGTATCAGCACTCATTAATGAAACCACTGCCGCCTCACGCCTGACCCTGATTCTGGTCGGCGAGACCCCAGAGCTTTTGATCGCAGCTGAAAGCGATAAGACTCTCGTGCAGTCTGCGCTTGCGAAAGCGGAAGTCACTCAAGGCGGCGCGGATTGGGCATCCGCGTTTGCGTTGGCAGCGGGTGCTTCGTACGGCAGCGCAGATGTGACCTCGGTCATCGTCTCGGATGGCGGCTTGCCTGAAAGCGGATTGCCCGCCCTGCCCGGCGAGGTCCGCTATGTGCCAATCGGGGAGAGTGGCGCGAATCTTGCCATCACGGCTTTGGCGCTTCGTCCGACAGGAACGACCAGCGAACTTTTTGCCAACATCCAAAACTACAGCGACGAGGCGCGTTCTGTTTTGCTCTCGATCTATTTTGGCGAGAGTCTCGTTTTGGCGCGCCAACTCGATCTCGAATCAAATTCCAGCGAAACACTGACCCTCGCCGATCTGCCCGCTACACCCGGCGTGTATCGCGCGCGGATCACAAATCCGCAAGAAGGCGAGGCGTTGGATGCCTTCACGCTCGATGACACGGCTTTTGCCGTTCATCAAGCCTCATCTGCACGGCGGGTGCTGCTCGTCTCTGAAGGAAATCTTTTCATCGAGCAAGCCTTGGCATCTTTGCCGGGCATTCAACCCTTCCGCGCCCTGCCTGCGGACGATGGGACTCTGCAAATTCCCAATGACCCATTTGGCTTGTATATCTTCGATGGCTTGGCTCCGGCAGAATTGCCAGCAGGTAACTTGCTTTTTATCAATCCGCCAAGCAATCTGTTGTTCGAGACCGGCCCAACCTTCATCGACATGAGCACCATACGGATAAATGAAAGTCCGCTTACGCGCTATGTGGATTGGAGCACCGTCCATGTGTTGCAAGCGCGGACGGTGACACTCCCCGATTGGGCCGAGCCGCTTATTGAAGCCAATGGGAATCCATTGGTATTTGCCGGCGAGACGGATAGCCGCCGCATCGCCGCCCTCACCTTTGACTTGCGCGAGAGCGACCTGCCATTGCAAGTGACTTACCCGATTTTATTTTCCAACCTCATCAACTATCTGCTCCCGCCCAGCCCGTTCGATGCGACGCAATCGATACAGCCGGGACAAAGCCTTGTCATCTCGCCGCCGCCCGGTACGGAGCAGATCATCGTCGCTTCGCCCTCGAACCTTGCCTACAACATCCCATTGAGTGGGAGCACGCTGACATTTACGGATACGAATGAACTCGGCTATTACGCCGTCAATTTTCTGGCGGGTGATTCTTCGACGGTGGAATATTTTGCCGTCAATTTGTTCGACCCGACAGAATCAAATTTGAGTCCGCGTGAGACGGTTCAAGTAGGGCAATCGGCAGTGACAGCGAACGTCTCAGATCAGATCGGACTGCGTGAGTTATGGCGTTGGCTGGCATTGGTTGCGCTGATAATTTTGGTCATCGAGTGGCAGGTCTATCATCGCAAGCGTCTGCCCGCTTCGTTGACTCGGATCGTTGGGAGCAGTCGATGAGTTTTTCGTCGCCGCTCTTTTTGCTGTTGTTGCTCCTCGCGCCGATCATCTTGTGGATGGGCTGGACAGGTTCCGGGTCGGTGCGGAGGCGGGAATTTATATCCTTGATTCTGCGGCTGGTCATCGTCGTTTCCATCATTCTTGCGTTGGCGGGAATCGAGATCGTCCGCAAGGGCGACAATTTGGCAGTGGTCTTTCTCGTGGATGTATCGGATTCGATGTCCCCAGAAGCGGTGTCGTCGGAGATGAGTTATCTGCGCGAGTCGCTCGATGCGATGGGTGCGGACGATCAGGCGGCGGTGATTTTGTTCGGCGCGGATGCGTTGGTGGAACGACCCATGCTGACGGGCGCTGAGTTGGGGCAAGTTACATCTGTGCCGGTCACGACGCAGACTGACCTTGCCGAAGCGATCCGTTTGGGGATGGCGTTGTTTCCGTCGGGTGCGGCCAAGCGGATGGTGATCCTTTCGGACGGCGCACAAACTACGGGCGATGCGCTCAAAGCGGCAGAGTTCGCGGCGGCAGCGGGCGTACAAATTGTCAGCGTGCCATTCGTGATGACGGGCGGCGTCGAGGCATTGGTCACTGGGGTGGATGCGCCCGCCGATTTGCGAGTAGGGGAGCAGTTTGATTTGAACATCACGATTGAGTCGGATGAAGCTATGCGCGCGGTGGTGCGTGTGTTTGCTGGAAGTGAGATGTTGTATCAGGGTACGCATGAGTTGCGGCGTGGGACACAGACGCTTAGCCTGCCACTCACTGCGGATGCGACGGGTTTCATTCGTTATCAGGTACAGATCACGCCGGAGCAGGATGTCTTCTTTCAGAATAATCGCTTTGATGCGTTTTCGCAGGTGCAAGGTGCGCCAGCGATCCTGGTGGTCGCGCCGCGAGCGGGTGAGCCGCTTCCGGGTGGAGAGGCAAGACCGGATGAGTCTGCGGCGATCTTGCAAGTTTTAGATGTTGCAGGCTACAGCGTCAACGTCGTTACGCCTGCTTCGCTTCCCGCGGATTTGCCGACTCTCGCGCAATACAACTCCGTGGTGCTGGTGAACGTCCCTGCGCGCGAGTTGGGGTTGAATCAGATGCTGGCCTTGCAAACCTATGTCCGCGATTTGGGCGGCGG
This sequence comes from Anaerolineales bacterium, assembly GCA_023382575.1. Taxonomy (GTDB): domain Bacteria; phylum Chloroflexota; class Anaerolineae; order Anaerolineales; family Villigracilaceae; genus Villigracilis. The sequence continues at coordinate 42,149 of JAHDWC010000004.1, read as the reverse complement.
TTTGGTGGCAATTGGTGGCACGACCAGTTATGGCGTGGGCGGATACTATGGCACGCCGCTCGAAGAGACCTTGCCGGTGGATATGCAGATCAAGGATGAAAAGCGCCGCCCATCCCTTGGCATTGTTTTTATCATCGATCATTCCGGCTCGATGGCGGACACAAGCGGCGGTGTGGAAAAATTGGAATTGGCAAAGGAAGCCGCGGCGCGTTCGATTGAATTGCTCTTTCCCACGGATCGCGTCGGTGTGATCGCTTTCGACGACACAGCGAGTTGGGTGGTGCCGATGACGGAGTTGGATGATCCCGGCGCGGTCATCAATGCCATCGGTTCGATCCGCAGCGACGGCGGCACAGACATCATGGCGGGTGTAAGAGCCATGGCAGACGTCTTGCCTGCTGACCCGGCTACGGTCAAGCATGTGATCCTGCTCACCGACGGCGGCGCAGACTCGACGGGCATTCCTGAACTCGTGCAGAAACTGTACGAGGAGAATGGCATCACTTTTTCCACGGTTGGCATTGGCACTGATGCCGCGCCATTCCTCGATGACCTTGCTCAACTCGGCGGTGGACGTTATCACTTCACGACCGATGCGTCGAGTATTCCCAGCATCTTCACCGAGGAAGTGAGTCTCGCTTCGCGGGCATACATCGTGGAAGAATCATTTTTCCCGGAACTCTACAATTCATCACCCATCCTTGCTGGCATCGATGAAGTCCCGCCGCTGCAAGGATATGTTGCCTCCAGCCCGAAAGATTTGGCACAAGTGATTCTCATTTCGCCGAAGGAAGACCCCATCCTCGCAGTCTGGCAATATGGGTTGGGGCGTGCTGTCGCGTTCACGTCGGATGCGAGCGGACGTTGGGCGCGCGATTGGGTGCGCTGGGAAAACTTCCCCACGTTTTGGGCGCAAGCCATCCGCTATTCGCTGGGTGACGTGCAAAATGTTTCGCTTGAAATGAACGTCATTCACGAAGGCGAGTCCGCGCAGATCGTGCTCGATGCCTTCAGCGCGGGCGGCGATTTCCTCAACAGCTATCAGATCGAAGCGAGCATCGTCGCACCAAATGGCGAAGCGCAACGGGTCACGCTCACGCAAGTCGCGCCGGGGCGTTACACAGCAAACTTCACCCCGACCGAGCCGGGCGTGTATTTGATTCGTTTTGCAGGAGAATCAGAAGATGGGGCTGCGCTGGCCGAAACGACCGGCTGGACGATGACCTATTCCCCCGAATACCGTCGCCTCGAATCGGACCTGGACCTGCTCGTCCGTCTGACAGCTCTTACTGGCGGTGAAGTTGCCTCCGCCGATCCCGCCGATATTTTTATCCACAACCTGAGCGGATCACGCGCCTCTCGTCCCATTTGGGGCTGGCTTCTTCTCATAGCGATTTTGCTTTTACCGTTCGATATTGCAGTCCGCAGGTTGATCCTCACCAAACAAGATTTTATTCGCCTACGTGAATTTATCTTTTCAAGGTTTAATTTGCGAAGCGCGAAGCTGTCCCACAGGAATCAACTGCCAGCATGAACGCGTTGCGGCAAGCCAAAGTCCGCGTGCGTGAAAATCTGCAAACGCCTGCTCAGGCGGACGAACCCATCGCTTTGCCAGTCGAACCGGTCACACCCTCTGTGAAGGAAACAACCCCGAAGCCAGACGTATCGACCACGTCTGCGCTGTTGGAGCGCAAAAAGAAGATCAAGAAGAATGAATAAAAATGCCGTCTTCAAGACGGCATTTTTTTATTCGCAGAGTTCTTTTCGCAATTGAGCTTTTTGAACTTTGCCCATTGCGTTGCGCGGCAGATCGTCTCTAAAGACAATGGCTTTGGGAGACTTGTAAGGCGCGAGTCGTTCGCGACAAAACCGCATCAATTCCTCGCCGGTAACTGATTCGGTTTTCTCCAACACCACCACCGCTGTGACCTTTTCTCCCCATTCCCGGTCGGGGCAGCCGATGACCGCGCAGGCGTTCACTGCGGGATGTTCTGCCAGCACGCGCTCCACTTCAGGCGGGTAGATGTTGAGTCCGCCGCTGATGATGAGGTCTTTGGAGCGACCGCACAGCGTCAGGTAGCCGTCCGCTTCGAGGTAACCTAAATCTCCGGTCTTGAACCAACCGTCGGCGGAGAAAGAGGCGGATGTTTTTTCCGGCTGTCGCCAATAGCCTTTGAAGACGTTCGCCCCGCGAATCTCCACTTCCCCGATGTCTCCTGTTGCAAGCACCGCCCGCGTTTCTGCGTTGACGATCCTCACTTCCACGCCGGGCAGCGGCATTCCAACCGAGCCAATACGCCGCTCCCCATTTAGCGGATTGGAACAGTTCATGCCGGTCTCGGTCATGCCGTAGCGTTCGAGCAGGGTGTAGCCGAAGGTGGTTTGATAACCGCTGAAGGCTTCGTCGGGCAGGCGGTCTGAGCCGGAGGTGATGAGCCGCACGCGCGCGAAATTGTATCGATTCGCATTCGGAAAATCCAACAGGCGTTGATGGATGGTTGGTACTGCCATGAAGACCGTGCATTGTCCGCTGGAAAGAAGCTCAAGCGTTTTCTGCGCGTTGAACTCGCGCATGAGCAAAGTGGTTGCGCCCGCATGCAAAGCTCCATGCAGTGCGACGAACAATCCATGCACATGGAAGATGGGCAGAACGTGAAGAAGGACATCGTTGGAGGCCCAGCCCCAAGCTTCGTGAAGCGCATTGAGATTCGAGATCAAATTCCCATGCGCGATTTCCGCGCCTTTGGGCCGCCCAGTCGTGCCGCTGGTGTAGATGATGACGGCGGTGTCAGATGGAGAGATTAGAGAATTAGAGATTGAGGATTGGTGATTGGTAATTAGGTCTTGGAATTGGTTTGGTTGCGTTGGATCGAGAAAGATACATTCTTTTAATTCAGGGAGAGAAGGAAGGATGGATTGGATCTTTTCTTTGTTGGCTTCGAGCGCGAAGAAAAGTTTTGCGCCGGAGTCTTCGAGAAAGTATTGCAGTTCATCGGGCGGATAGGCGAGGTTGAGCGGCAGGACAATGGCTCCCAGCCGAATGGCTGCCAAATGCAAAAGGATGAACTCAATGGATTTGGAAAGCTGCAACGCGGCGCGGTCACCGGCTTGCAGACCGAGGCTTTGCAAATATCCCGCGGTGCGGTTGACCTGCTCGTCCAATTCCGCGTAGGTCAGGCGTTGCAGCGGCGGGTCGAGAAATTCCAGCGCCACCTTGTTGGGATATTTGCGAACGTTTTCGGAGAAGGTATCTAAAAAGGACATGGTGTTTTTATAAGTAGGGGCGACCCTTCGATGATTAACAAGGTGTCATGCTTTCACCGGGCGGGTCGCCCTTACGATTATTATCGCCACAAATGCACACGCTCAGGGATGCGCTCATCGCCCAACTCGTGACAGATCTTCTTCAATCGCGGATACGCTCCGCGCCATTTCAGGTCATCGAGTTTTTCTTTGAGTGGAACATCTGTCCGCAGGGTGGAGAGTTCGCGGAACAACAGCGCGTCTTTGTAATTTTGCTGAAGGTTTTCTGTAAGCGTTGTGGCGCGTCCCAGTCCCAAGCCTAACTTTGACGGGTCTTTGGGGATCGCCTCAATATGCTTGAACTTCGCCAACACCGTCGCCGTAGATTTTGCGCCCCAGCCTTGAATGCCCGGGTAGCCATCCGCCGAGTCACCCACGAGCGCCAAATAATCGGGAATCGATTTTGGTTCCACGCCGAATTTTTCGACGACACCTTTTTCATCGATGATGATCTCGCGACGCCGATCCCAACAGACGACATGCGTCCCATCCACCAATTGTGCCAGATCCTTATCCGGTGAGCAGACCAAAACCTGCTCCACCGATTTGAGTTTTGCAAAACGGGTCGCGGCGGTTGCCAGCGCGTCATCCGCTTCGAATTTGACCATAGACCACACCACCACTCCCAGCGCAGACACAACTTTCTCTGCCAGCGGGAATTGTGCCATCAGAAGCGGGTCTACGCCTTCGCCGGTTTTGTAGCCCGCATACATCTTGTTGCGAAACGACTCGATCACATGGTCGAACGCCACGCCCACATGCGTCACATCCGGGCTGGCGAGCAGCATCAATAAACTTCGCAGTAATCCAAGTGTCGCGCCCACTTCCTGTCCATCCGGGGCTTTCTTCGGCGGCGCGCCAAAATGATTACGAAACAATTCATACGTCCCATCAATCAGATGAACTTTCATAAAACGGCTGTCTCCTTGTTCATAGATTCAACCCAGCAGGTCAACACACCCATGAAGCCTGTCAACGCATCAGCGCCGGATGTGTGACCGACGGCGAGTATATTATTTATTTTGGATTGGATGTTCTCACCCGTGAGCATGGCATCAAAAAGCTGATGCCATAGATGACCCGCCTCGCCTCTTCCCGCGGACCTGAGCCATGCGGCCGAAAGGGAAGTGGTCAACGCTGACGCCGTTTCTGCCACTTCGCTCCCAAGCACGCTGGCAACTTCTGGCGGATGAATGATCCATACTGCATACATCGCACCCATGAGAATGTCATCACCGGAGGGAGTCAACCCGGGACCGAGACCGGCGAGTTTGGAGGTGGTCTGTTTGGCGGTAGGGAGGTCTGCGTGGGTGAGGGAGGAGGAGAGAGTGGGAATTAGGTGAATAGGGAATAGGGAATGGTGAATGGAAAGTCCCACAGGGAGGCTTCGCGCTGGAAAGTGGACGGACAGGTTGGAAATGTTTTCTTTATTTGCATGGAGCCTTTCCCAGTTGGGGCGGGGATTCCATCGGGTTGCATGGTCAGTGGAGATGAGCAAATCTCCGAGCTGGATGTGATTCGATTGGACTGAGATCGGAGTTTGTGCGTCCATGTATTCGGGGAAGAAAAGCTCAGGGTCGATGACACAGCTAAACGGTCCATTGCCGATGCGTGGGTTGACAATGGAGATCACATCCCGATTTTCGTCGATCAGATTACAGGCATCGTCAAAGACGTGCAAGACTCGCGGATGGCGAGCCGTTGCCAGCCAGTCAATGACCGAGTGCGCGAGGGAACGAGCATGGATCGTTTTCATTCGCGTGTGATTTAGACATAGTCTATCATATTCAATTGCGAGTTTTTCATGGGTAGCGCATAAACTCGACCTGCCATTTTATGGTTCGAGAAAGACTTGCTTAAATAGAATATATGTTCTAAAATCAGGTAAGTCCATTTATTAAAAAGGAGATGTTTATATGTTGAACCTAAATTCAGTGATGATCGGTACCAAGCAGCCGCGAGTTTTGGCGGCTTTCTATGAAAAGGTTTTAGGGAAGCCAGCCGATACGGTTGATGAGGAGAATGGTTTTTGGGGTTGGCAGGTGGGAAGTGCCTTCTTGAGCATCCTCGACCATTCTGAAATGGGTGGCAAGACCAAGGACCCGGGGCGCATCATCCTCAATTTTGAAACTGCACAGGTCAAAGAGGAGTTTGAACGCATCAAGGCAACTGGTGGTGTGGTTGTCAAAGAGCCATATGACATGGGCGGCGGTTGGATCGCCACGCTCGCAGACCCGGATGGGAATTATTTCCAATTGATGAATCCGATGGAATAGTAATTACATTCATACGTAATTCGAGACGTCTTCATACACAATATCGATTGGGCGAAAGAAAAAGACGATGGTTTGAATCCAACCATCGTCTTTTAATGAAGCGGGGGAGTTCAACTATTACTTAGCATTCACGATTTCCCAAAGTCGATTCGAATTCAACGGAATTTCAAGAATCTCAAAATCCACATCATGAAGCGCGTCTTCCAACGCTTGCGCGAACAGCGGACCGACGGGAATCGCGCCCGCTTCACCCGCGCCTTTGACGCCCATTGGGTTGAGCGGCGAAAGCGTTACGCCATGTCCGGTTTCAATGCGCGGCACATCGAGACTGGTGGGGAGGTGATAGTCCATGAACGTGCCGGTGAGCAGTTGCCCGTTGTCGTCGTAGGCGAGGCGTTCGTAAAAAGCGTTGCCGATGCCCTGCGCCACGCCGCCGTGAATTTGCCCGTCGAGGATGAGTGGATTGATGACCTTGCCGCAATCATGCACGACGAGATATTTTTGGATGTGGATCTGCATGGTGTCGGGATCGACCTCCACGATCATGGCGTGGATGCCGCTGGCGGTTGCGCCTCGTTCTGGACCGAAATAGTTGGTTGCTTCGAGACCGGGCTCTGTCCCCGGCTTGACCGCTCCGCGCATGGGGTTCGCCATGCCCGCCAACTCGCCCAGTGAAATGGACAAGCGCGGCATGTCCTGCACTTTCACGAATCCATCTTCGAGTTCGAGTTCCTCTTCGGGCGCGTTGAAATGTTCGGCGGCAAGTTTGAGAATTTTCTTGCGCACGACCTTCGCCGCTTCATTGATGGCATTGCCCGCCACCACCGCGCCGCGACTCGCAAACGTGCCCGCGCCCCAATAAAATTGATCGGTGTCACCTGTGACCACATCGATCTTGTCCACACTGACGCCGAGTTGTTCGGCGACGATCTGTGCAAAACTCGTGAAGTGACCCTGCCCCTGCGTGCCGACTCCGGTCACGACGGAAACGCGTCCGCTAGACATCACTTGCACCTTCGCGCCTTCGTACGGTCCGATGCCTGTGCCTTCCACATAGGCGACCAGCCCAATGCCAACATACTTTCCTTCAGCACGAAGTTTGGGTTGAGTCTCGTTGATGAATTTGCGATAGCCGATTTTTTCCAAAGCGTCATCCAGCAGCGGTTCGTAATTTCCGCTGTCGTACACGAGCGGAGCGAAATCCTGATAGATGATCTCGTTGTCATAGGGGAATTTGTCCGGCGGAATGAAGTTTCGTCGGCGGATCTCGGCGTGGTCGATCTTCAATTCTTTCGCTGCAAGATCAAGCAAACGTTCGATGACGAAGACTCCGTGTTGCCTGCCCGCGCCGCGATACGGTGTGACGATGGTCTTGTTGGTGAAGACTGCCGTGAACTGCGAATGATAATTGGGGATGTGATACGGCCCCAGCAACGTGCATTGTGAATTGAGAGGCACAGTGAGACCATACGGGGCATACGCGCCAGTGTCATGCAGAAAAGCATCTTGCACACCGAGGATGTGACCGTCCTTGTCGAACACGATTTCGGCGTCGTGGATCTGTCCGCGTTCGTGGGTGGTGGCGACAAAATTTTCGGCGCGGTCTTCGATCCATTTGACGGGGCGGTTCAACTTCATCGCCGCCCACGGGACAAGCACTTCTTCTTGATAGAACATCATGATCTTGGGACCGAATCCGCCACCAATGAACGGAGCGATGACGCGGACTTGTCGCTCTGACAAGCCGAGCATACCCGCCAGCCCGTTTCGAATCACAACCGGAGCCTGAGTGGTGTCCCAGACGGTTAAACGCCCCGCACGCTTGTCCCACTCCGCGACGACGCCGCGATTCTCAATAGCGGCGGCACATCCATGCTCATAGTTGAATCGACGGTTAATCACCAATGCGGCGTTCTTCTTCGCCGATTCGTAATCACCCTTGGTTTGAACGACATGCGCGGCAATGTTGGAGGGAATATCGTCATGGACAGCAGGCTTGATATCTGAGTCCCAGAATTTTTCAATATCCACAAACGCTTCCAGCGGTTCATAGTCAATTTGAACGTCAGCCAGCGCATCTTCGGCAATGTAGCGACTCTCCGCCAGCACCATCACAATCGGCTCCCCCGCAAATTTGACCTTATCCTTTGCAAGTGGAACCTGAGTTTTTTCATTGAAGATAATGTCATCCACAGGCGGCGGCGACACCAACAACGGACCCGGCTTCCAGTAATCACCCAAGTCATTCGCGGTGTAAACAGCAACCACACCTTCGCGCTGTAAGGCTTGCGAAACGTCAATATTATTTATCTGTGCATGTGCATACGGACTCCGCACGAAAGCGACGTGGAGCATGTTCGGTAAATCCACATCGTCTACGTACAATCCCTGTCCCGTCAGCAGACGCGGGTCTTCGTTACGTTTGATTCTTTCGCCAAAATATCGAGTTGCCATGAATTAATCTCCGTTATGGGGTGCTCGCAAATAGTTTCAATACAAGATCAAGATTACCAAGAATAAAGGCAAGCAAGGGTAATAACAATGAGTTGAAAAAACTAAGATAAGTCCTAAAATCAAGGGCTGAATCACGAGTTGCCTTGACTCTGTCGTGATAATCCATCAAACGCCTGATAGCGTCCATTGTTTCCAGATTTCCAAAGTTCTTCGCTGTTTGAAGCTTTTCGACCTTGACCTGAACTTCGTTAAGTGTCTTCCATTTGACTCGACGAATGATTCTGGAAAGGCTCGTCTGATTTAAAGTAAACAAGGCGATAATGGGCAACCATAAGAATAAAATAACAAAGACCCCAAAAGACGGAAGAAAGTCTCCCCAAGCGGCAATCAATGTTAGAACAGCCGCATAGATTGCGACCAAAAAACTAACAAAACTAAGTTCATTCGACAAGCGATATACGATCTTAGAACTACTCGGATCTGTTCCAAATAGTTTTATATCGTAATGTTGGAGACTGGCCGATAGAAATACAACCATAAAAAGCAGATGAACAAAGGCAGCGCTGAACATACTTACGGCTATGTTTGTGAATGTGGTCGCGTATCCAATAAATACCCCTACACGTTCACTTATCAAGAATGACATCCCCACCCCCGCAATTATGCCTCCTGCGATTGTGACAAATAAATGCAGTTTTCGATTGCTGACCCTTTGCAGCCAATCTTCAAACCTCATCAAACTTTCCACTGACTCAATCAGATCAAATACATTTTCAGACCAGAATGTGAAGATTCGATTTACATACTGATTAATTACAATTGCGCTTGCAATCGCAAGAAAACTTGCCAGGATAACTGTAAGAAGCCCTAGAATTTCGTTGGACCTAAGGAATTCAAGAACAAAAACTGTATCATCTATGACATTAACCGCAATGAAGCCAATCAAATTTATTGCGGCAGTAAGTATTATTGTTATCGCCCAAATTGAAAGTGGTTTAGGTTGACGCGTGATTTTTTGAAATAGCTTATCAAACCATTCCAGAAAAACGTCCACCAACGTTTTGTACTCGCCCGCTGTCAATCGGCGTTTGAGTTCTTCTCGTTTTTCGATCAGGGCGGTATCTCTTATCATTCAAACCTCAATTTCCGTCATTGCGGGGAGATTGCTTCGTCGTCGCTTCGCTCCTCCTCGCAATGACGGAATCGCAATTATGCCCAAGCCACCGCTCTACAAAACGCCGCTTCGCCGCCTTTGAACTTCCACGGGAAGACACCAAGCGTGATGCGTTTGTTATGTAGTTCCTTCAAGCCGATGTCACCACCGAGATTTTCGACGTGAATGCAATCGTGCGGGAACAGGGCGTTGTGGGTCAATTGGTAGGCAGAGTCTGGGAACAACACATCCATTTGATCTTCCCCAAATTTTGCCACCGTCTTCGCGCGGACCTTTTGCCAGTGTTCCAATCCGCCCTTACCGAGGAAGCGACCAATGGGTAAGTTCATCGGGTGATCTGTGGAGATCATGTCCACGCCCCAGATGTGAATCTTCTTTTTGATGAGCCAATCACAAATACTGAAATGCGGACCTGGGTGACGCTGGATATATCGCTCCTCGTCCGCTTCTTCGCCAAAGAACGAATATTTATGCCAGCCTGTATGAATGAACAAAATGTCGCCATCCTGCACGTCGGCACGCTTTTCGATATCTTCAGGTGTGAACAGACCCACGTCATCGAGCATGTCGCTCAAGTCAACGATGACACCAGGTCCATAACACCATTCGATGGGGATCTGATCAATCGTCTTCCCATTAGTGACAAAATGCTTTGGCGCATCCAAATGTGTGCCCATGTGATTTGACGTTTGAATGTATTGCGCGTTGACTCCATGTTCTGCCTTCCGCTTGATGTACTTGACTTCAAACGGCGGATAGAAGGGCCAGAACGAACAATCGGCATTCAGGTCTTGAGAAAGATCGTAAATCTTGGTCATGGTTTCTCCTCTAAATGTTGTATTTTTCTGCGAAAGCTAGCAGCGCATCTTCAAATAGCTTCAATGGTGGCCTCACCAACCCCGCGCCGACTTGACCGACGCCCGCATTCTTGTGTGCAATGCCTGTATTGATGCGCGGTGTGATTCCCAACTCGACGACTTTACGAAGATCGATTCCCGTTGGCGTACCGCGAAAATCAAGTGACGGCATGGTGAAGAATTTACTTTCAGTAAATGTTATTTCATACATTTCAAGCGTGGCGTTCATCGCATCTTTGGGAGTCCCTCCCACAAATGTGACGATCGCGGGTGCAGTCGCCATCGCGAAGCCGCCAATGCCTGCCGTCTCAGTGATGGCGCTATCGCCGATGTCGGGATTGGCGTCCGCTTGTGAAAAGCCCGAGAAGAACAGACCCACTGGAATTTCAGCAGGAGCCGTGAACCATTGCTTCTCACCGAGTCCACTGACTCGGATTCCAAAGTCCGTGCCGTTGCGTGCCATCGTCGTAACAATTGTCGAACCTTCCACACCATGCGCGGCATCGGTCATTGCTTTGCATGCCGCCATCACAGGGTTCAACACGCTCAAAGCGTTGTCGCCAATGAATTGCATAACCTCTGCCATCGCCGCGCTATCCTTTGTCGTTTTTGCGATCAACGGCGCAAGCAACTTCAAGTAGATCAGCGAGCCTGCCTTGTTGCGGTTGTGTCCTTCGTCGCCCATGTGCAACGCTTCGGCGATGAGCGCGCGCATATCGATCCCATTGGACACGGCGAGCGCATCCGCAAGCGACGTGCCAAGCACATCGTTCATCCAATGCAATTTCTTCAACACTTCTTCGCTGTACGCACCGTAACGCAAGACTTTTCCATAACCCTCATTGAGATTGGAAAACGACTTGTTGCCATGCTCGGCATTTCCACCACATAAACTTTCATCGAAGCGGATGTAACTCCCGCCATCGGACCGACTGCGCCATGATGATGACACGAATCAAACTCGACCTCGCCTCTTTCCACCATTGAAGTTGCTTCTGCTTCCGATTTGGCGATTCCCTCGAACAACATCGCCCCAATGACCGCCCCCCGCAGCGGACCCGACATCCGCGCCCACTCAATCGGCGGACCTGCGTGGAGGAAGAGATTATCCTTCATGCCGGGGATTACCTCGCGGGCGGTAGCGATGCCTTTCAAAATAGGTCGAGCGGACATCAATCGTTCAATGGCAATCGTGTTGGCTTGTTCAATCTCAACGGTCATTTTTTCATCCTCGCTAAAAGTGATGCTAATTTTTCATTTCCTCCCGCAGGCGGACGCCATTCCACGTGGACGGCTTGTGCGCCTTGCGAGATGAGGCTATCGTAAAACGATTCCAACCCAACATTGACAGCGGCGAGAGGTTGTTTGAGTTGTTCCAAATTTACGGGTGTGAAATCGTTCTTTTTAATCACGCTAAATCTCAAGCTGATGTATTCCACAGCTTCGGCAGCAGTTCTGAAAACTGTGACACCCGCATCCTGTAACTGCGAGACTTGGGACTCGAGATTTTGCGGGTCGTCGTCCGTGCCGATGACCATTGCCACAAACTCCAAGTCTCCAGTCTCTAGTCTCTTTTCTCTCATCTCTTTAATAACAGGTACCAACTCCCCCGCAGGATCAAGATGCGAGCCTTCGCCCAAAACAACATCAAACAAAATCATCCCAACTTCAGAATCATCCGCTTCCTGTTTCATGCGCCGAATGCGGAGGTCATTATCAATCATCGGATGGAGGCGACCGACCATGAAGAACTCATCGCCTAAATCAATGATGGAATGTGCTTCACTTTTGAGCGGGTCTTTGAGTAATTGGTAATTGGTAATTGGGGCGTTGGAGTAGATCGGGGAAAGAAATGACTGCAAGCCCAACAGCGTTTCATAAGCCAACGTTCCGCCAGAGAACAAACCCCGCAAATAGAGGCTGGAGACTTGAGACTTAGTCTCTGGTTTCCAATTTTTAATCTCTACAGCAAGTTCCGCCGCTTCACTCAGACTGATTGCAAAATGCAAATTGCCAATCTTCCGTGCAGGAGGTGGATAACCGATGAAATACACAACAACGGGCTTTCCCGCCCTTTGCGCGGCGGAGATGAGACTTGTTGCAACTTCAGGTGATGGTGGCTTGGAAACCAAGACAATGACTTTCGTTTCGTCATCACGTGCAAGCAAATCAAGAGCTTGATGTGCTGTGATCGCACCGACATCCAATTTCAAATCGCGTCCACCCGTGCCGATGGCGTGAGAGATACCTGCACCCAGATTATGGATTTGCGCAGTGACAGCTTGCGTTCCCGTCCCTGAAGCACCGATAACTCCAATGTCTCCACGGCGGACGCGGTTGGCGAATCCCAGCCCGATGCCGTTGATGATGGCGGTGCCGCAATCGGGTCCCATCACGAGTAGACCTTTTTCACGCGCAGTCTTCTTCAAGGCGATTTCATCTTCGAGCGAGACATTGTCGCTGTAGAGGAAGACGTTTTTGCCCAATTCAAGCGTTTCACGCGCAACCCCAGCCGCATAGCGACCGGGCACAGAGATCAAGACCCAGTTGGCTTCGGGTAGTTGCTTTGCTGCAGCGCTCAAACTGCGTGGACGAAAATCCTCTGCCATAGATGTGCGCCGCTTCGCCAGCAGTGCATCGACCTGGCGGAGCGCATCGCTCGCAGCGGAGTCACTCGCTGCCTTAACGACGACCAGTAAATCGTCTGGGCTGGATGCGACCGAGGCGGGCAGGAGTTGATTTGCGGCGAGCAAGTCACAGTTGGCTTGAGTCGCCATTACCACGCCCGCGTCCAACACATCTGGCAAAGTCAGCAGACCGCGCTGTAATTGCATGAGCACAACCGAGTCGTAATATGCGCCGCGCCGAATTTCATGTTTGATGGTAGTCATACGTTTCCCAATGCCTTTTCAAGATCTCGTGCCCAAAATAAAAGCGATTCGTCTTTGTGCCAGTTGCCGACCACTTGCAAGCCGAGAGGCAAGCCTTGCGGATTTTTCCCGGCAGGCAGATTGATGGCAGGCAGACCTGCTTGAGTCCATGGCAGGTTCATGACCGGATCACCAGTGCTATTGAGACCTTTGGGCGCAGCACCCACTGTAGACGGACAGATCCACGCGTCGATATTGTGGTCGAGCATTGCACGCCAAAGTTCGGAGCGGAAGTCATCGCGGATCGAAAGCGCATTTTTCAATTGGTCATCATTAATGCGTTGACCTCGCCTGACGAGGTCTGCGAATTTAGGGGAATAAAGGTCTTCGTGTTTTGCAAACCAGGTTTTATGTACACGCGCCGCCTCAGCTGACATGATGACATCGTGCCAATCGCGGATGGCTTGATAATCGGACATGATGCGAACGAGCGTGACCTTGTACTGTGTGCTCAATAATTTGCAGATGTGATCAAAGTGCGCGCCGCCTTCATCGGAGATGTGCCGCGTATATGGGCTGTCTGGAATGCCAAGCACAGGCTTCTTCACCGGGATGGTGGGTTCGTCCCAATCGTTGTACAACGTGCGTGCGGCGTGTAGTGCGATCTCAAGATCTGATGCAAAGAAACCGACATGGTCAAGCGAAGGGGAAAGCGGAATGACACCATCGCACGGGATGCGACCATAGGTTGGTTTCATGCCGATGACGCCGCAAAACGACGCGGGACGAATCACCGAGCCGATGGTTTGCGTGCCGAGCGTCAACGGACACAACTCCGCGCCAACGGCTGCAGCCGAGCCGCTGCTCGACCCGCCGGGAGTGTGTCTCACATTATGTGGGTTGCGTGTCGGCCCGGGAGTGAAGTAAGCAAACTCGGTCGTGACCGTCTTGCCGAGGATGAGTGCACCCGCCTTTTTGAGTCGCGTCACACTTTCGGCTTGCACGCCCTGAAGTTCATCCACAGGCAGGCGGCTACCTGCTTTGGTGGTGAAACCGTCCGCGTGAAAAATATCTTTGATACCGACCAAAACTCCAAAGAGAGGCGGACGCGTGACCGGGTCGGGAAAGCGCGCGATCAATTCATCCGCCTCTTTTTCCAGACGTTGGAATCGACCTGCTTCGGGGAGAAATGCCAACACTGACCGTTCCCGCGCTGAGAAATATCGCTCAACCTGCGTGAGATAATCCTTGACCGATATTTCATCGTTGCGGAATGCGCGTGCCAATTCGACTTGGTTCATACGTCTTATTTCATTTTCTCCGCCGCCAGCTTGACCGCATCGACGATGTGTTGATAGCCCGTGCAGCGACAAAGGTTGCCCGAAAGCGCATGACGAATTTCATCTTCGCTTGGGTTGGGGTTTTGTTTCAGGAAGGGGATGAGTGTCATTAAAACGCCGGGTGTGCAATAACCGCATTGCAGTCCATGCGCCTCCCAGAAGGATTGTTGAAGTGGGTGTAAGTTGTCTTTGTCGGTTGCCAATCCCTCGACCGTAGTAATGTTGTGGCCATCCGCTTGAATGGCGAAGATCAAACATGAACGTATCGACTCGCCGTCGAAGAGAATCGTGCAGGCTCCACAGACGCCATGCTCACAGCCGACGTGTGTGCCGGTTAGTCCGAGTTCGTGGCGCAGGAAATCGCTCAGCAACAAACGCGGTTCCACTTCGCGCGTGTATTCTTTCTCATTGACCGTGACTGTGATGGAATGTGTCATTGCGCTCCTCCCGCGCGTTGGATGGCTTGCTTCAATGCTTTTTTCGTCAATACCTTTGCAAGGTGACGTTGAAACTCCGGCGAGGTGTGGACATTGCCAAAAGGATTGATTTCTTTTTCGCTTGCCATCGCCGCCGCGGATTCCATCAAGGCGTCACTTAAGGTTTCACCTTCCAAACTTTTCGCGGCATCCTTCGCATCCACGGGACCATCGCCCGCATTCAAATACACTAATTTTGCATGTGTGCATTTTCCGTTTTCATCCAATGTGACCAAGGCAGCGACGCCCATCAAGGCATAGTCGCCTGCACGTGGCGCAACTTCCATAAACGACCAACCCGTATGTGCTGACATAAACGGCAATTCAATCTCCACCAAAATTTCATTCGGCTCAAGCGCAGTGGTGAACATGCCCGCGAAAAAATCCTTGGCGTTGATCCAACGTTCCCCCGAAATGCTCTGCGCTTTCAAGCGTGCATCCAATGCCAGCATCAACACTGGCAATTCCGCCGCCGGGTCTGCGTTGACAATGCTCCCGCCAATCGTGCCGCGATTGCGAATCTGCGGATGCGCGATGAACGGCACGGCTTCATGCAAAAGTGGAGTCCGTGTTTCGATGGACGCATTAAATTCCAACTGTCGTTCGCGCGCCATCGCCCCAATATGAAGCGCATTTTTATCTTCACTGATGTAAGCCATTTCCTGCACGTGATTCAAGTCGATCAACAGGCTTGGCTGCACCACACGGAAATTCATCGCAGGCACAAGGCTTTGTCCGCCCGCAAGCAGCTTGGCTTCATCCGCATGTTGATTCATCAAACTCAAGGCTTCTTCGAGCAAATGGGGGGCATGATATTTAAAAGGGGCAGGTTTCATGAATTTTCCTTATGACATTGTGAAGACTACGTCAGGAAATAACTTTCGCTTCATTCTCAGCCGACAGTTGACTCTGTTTCCTGTGAGAACATACAACTTCTGCCATGACCGCCAGCGCGATCTCTTCCGGTGTTTGCGCGCCGATCTCCAAGCCAATGGGCACATGCAGACGTGCCAACTGCAATTCACTTAATCCTTCGTTTAGCAATCTCTCACGTCGTTTCTCATTTGTGGTTTTGCTTCCCAATGCGCCGACATAAAACGCGGGGCTGTTTAGCGCGATCTTCAATGCGGGGTCATCCAATTTGGGGTCGTGCGTTAGCATGGCAATCGCCGTGGAGGACGTGATCTTGACTTGCCCAAAGGCTTCATCGATCCATGCCTGAATTAACGTATCCACATGCGGAAAGCGGACTTCATTTCCCCAGGCTCCACGCGGATCGATGACTATAGTACGGTATCCCAATGTCTTCGCCAGCGAAACCAACGCTACCGCAATGTGGACTCCGCCCACCATGATCAGCGTCGGCGGGGGAGTGATGGCTTCGACAAAAACTTCGATATCTTCATTCAATTCTTTGCGGAAAGATACTCCTGTTACAAGCGCTTCATTGGCGAGTTGATAGACCCTCTCATCCCACCCGCCGCCGATATACCCGGCGCTGACTTCATGTTCGCGGACCAACATCTCGCGTCCTAAAATATCGGCAGGACCGCGAATGATCGTCGCATGGGCAGATGGAGAATCATCCAGCCAGGCGGTTCGTAATAGCTTGAAAAATTTCAGATCCAATGGCTTTACAAATACATCGATACTTCCCCCGCATGCCAGTCCCACGTCCCAGGCGGTTTCATCTGCCACGGCGAAATGTAAAAGTTGAGGTTGACCCGTTTTGAGCGATTCGAGTCCGGCTTCTGCTACTGCGGCCTCCACACAGCCGCCACTCACTGACCCGGCGATTTTGCCGTCCGAAGCAAGGATTATTTTCGCACCGGGGCGACGCGGCGATGATCCCCAAGTTTGAACGACTGTTCCCAGCGCAATAGGAACCCCAGTCTCTCTCCATCGCTCCAAATCGGTCAATAACTCGCGCATGATTTTCAGGCTTGCGCGCTGACGGTTTCGATCCTTTTTCGTACTTCGTCGTAGAATACGCTGGCGAGTTTTTGCGAGACCGGAACCATGAGGCGGGAGACAAGGCTGGTGAGCTGCCCGGAGACGTTAACATCTGCTGTCCAATGTACGAGGGTGGAGCCGTCGGGTCCGTCGCTCAGGTGCATTTCGCTGACAGCGTCTGCGGCGCTGCCGGTGGCGGTGCCATGGGCTTTTAGTTTTGCGCGATTGGGTTCGTCCAATTCCAGGATTTCAACTTCCCCGCTAAAACGGGCTTTGACCGAGCCAAGCCCAACCGATACCACGCCGTGATATCGCTTCATTTCTTCGATGGTTTCGATTTTTTCGACCCCGGGAACGCACTGACCGATTTGGTTGGGGTCGGTCAGGAAGTCCCAGACTTTCTTCCGTGGTGCCTGAATTATGACGTCACCTTTGAGTAACATCGGCTCTCCTTGTTCACGATGGAAGCAATTTGTCTAGCGGACAAATACGGTCTAATTATGGATGATTATAACTCATGCGTGTTTGATACTAACCCCAGTCCATTGCAAAGGTTGTATTTTGGATAAAATTACACAACTTTGTCTAAATAATGGTGTTTTCATGGGTGACATGCCGTCAAAATGGGTTTCCCCGATTTGGGTCTGTTCGTCTGACATGGCAGGGAGCGAGCCAGTCAACGGGGTAATTCATCGTCTGTTTCGTCATGCGGGTATCCGCGTGGCGATTTTTTTATCTGGAGGTGACGATGGAGTTTGAGCCGTATCAAGATCCATTCACTTTCATCCATTTTATAGATCAATCTAAGAGGAGAATGCAATATGGCAACCACTCGTAAGGTCATGGGTTATCTGCCCAACGAAAGCCCGCCGCTCGGTCAGATCATTTTATTGGGTTTCCAGCACGTGCTGACGATGTTCCCTGCCACAGTGCTTGTAGCGGCATTGTGCGGTTTTCATATCGGGACGGTGCTGACAGTCTCCGGTATGGGGACTATTATCGCATTGCTGCTTGCCAAGTGGCGTATTGGAAAATTCATTCCGCTCTTTTACGGCTCCAGTTTTAGTTACATCGCCGCGTATCTCGCCATTGCCCAGCAGATGACGGGCAGTACGCCGCAGTTTGGTGTGCCGCTGCCGAATGAAGTCATCAGCACTATTCAGGCGGGCATCGTGGTGACTGGTCTATTGAATATCGTGGTCGGGCTTATCATCCGCGCGGTGGGGAAACAGACCATTGACATGATCCTGCCTCCGATTGTGACCGGCTCCGTCGCTGCGATCATCGGCTTCGGGTTGGCTGCTGCGGCGTTGGGAATGGCGGCGGCAAATTGGGGCGTCGCGATCCTAACCCTTGTTGTGACCATCCTTTTCTCAGTCTATTTGCAGGGACGTGGTTTCCTCGGCATGCTCCCGGTATTGTTTGGCGCGATTGTGGGTTATATCGCTTCTGCCATCATTGCGCCGGGTTCAGTTGACTTTACGCCTGTTGCTACAGCAACTTGGTTTGCAGTGCCAACCTTTACCTTCCCGTCGTTCAGCGGAGCGATGGTGGGCACAGCCATCTTCAGCGTTTCGATCATGGCGATTGCCACCATCCCTGAATCAACCGCGCATCTTTATCAGATCAGCCTCTATGTGGATCGCTTCGCCGCCGACATGGGCAAGGAAAAATATGAACTCGATAAAAATATCGGCTTCAATTTGGTCCTCGACGGTGTGGATGATACATTGAAGGGCCTGCTCGGCGCGACGGCTGGAACAAACTACGGTGAGAACAATTCGCTCATGGCGATCTCACGCAATTATTCCGGTCCCGCGTTGATCGGCGCTGGTGTGATCGCGATTCTGCTTGGCTTTGTCGGCAAGCTGGCTGGCTTGGTGCAAACCGTCCCATTGGCTGTCAGTGGCGGGTTGGCGATCTATCTCTTCGGCGCTATCGGCATGCAAGGCATTGCGCTTATGCAGGAACATAAAGTCAGCATGTTCGACCCGCGTAATCTCGCAGTTGGCGCCACCATCATGGTCGTTGGTATTGGCGGCAACATTGGGTACGAAGGCGGCTTTTTGCCCATCCCATTTTTGCAGGGACTCTTCCCAAGCGGCTTGCCGGCAATTGCCACGGCGGCGGTCTTGGGTATTCTGGTCAACGCCATCTTCCTGATCTTTAAACCACCTGTGATTGAATCTGCGCGCCTGGATAGTGCCAGTGTCGCGGCAGACGACTAACTTTAGATGAAAGAGACTCACCCTCGAAACAGACTTCGAGGGTGAGTTTGTGATTCAGGGCAGCGCATCGATTTGCTGCGTGAGCGGATTCACGACGGGGAGTTTTTGCCCGGGTCAGAGATGGTCAAATCCATGGCAAAATAAAGTAAATCGTCCGGGTTGATGCGTCTTGCGGATACAATCAACTTGAACGATGCAAGTCCAACCCATTCAGAGAGAAAGTTCAAATGGCAGTTAAATCCACAAAAGCAAAATCAAAGCCCAAGCAGGAGGAGCCGGTTGAAGAGCCGGTCTGGACGTATCGCGGATACAGACTCAAGAGCGGCGAGTTCGTTACAGCGATGGTGCATTTTTTTCGCGCTGAGATCCAACGTGCGAATGTCTGGCGTCAACGGTTGGATACGACCACGAATTGGGCGGTGGTTTCGACGGGCGCTGTGCTTTCGATTGCGTTCAGCCAGTCGGAAATTCATCATGGCATCATCATTTTGAATACGTTGTTGGTGATGTGGTTCCTTTTTATTGAAGCACGGCGTTATCGTTATTATGAGTTGTGGAGTTATCGTGTGCGTTTGATGGAAACGGATTTTTATGCGGCGATGCTGGTGCCGCCTTTCCATCCCTCACCGGAATGGGCGGAGAATCTCGCTGAGAATCTGCTCACGCCAAGCTTTCCGATCTCGATGTGGGAGGCGTTTGGCAGACGTCTACGTCGAAATTATATTTGGATCTTTCTGATTTTATACGCTTCGTGGGTGGCGAAGATTTGGCTCTTCCCTGAACCTGCCACGAGTTTGACGGAGTTTGTCAGCCGCAGCGTCGTGGGACCAATCCCCGGCGAGGTGATGATCCTTTTGGGAGTGGGATATTACGCCGCGCTGGCTTTGGTTGCTGTCGCTACCATCACAATGACGCGCGCCACGGGCGAGATCCTGCCGCGCTTTGGGGATGAGTCCGCGCCGGCCGCGCCATCGGAGCAGGGCAAGCACACAGGTCTGCGTGCGCTGTTGGTTCCGCGCCGCCGTCGTAGACAGTTGTTGGCGCTCATCATCACCGATAAAGCTGATGCTGTCTCGAAGCGTATTCTCACAGATTTGAAACGCGGTGTGACCGCCATGCAAGGCAAGGGCATGTACACAGGCAATGAACATTCCATTCTGATGTGCGCATTGACCGTGACCGAAGCGCATAATCTAAAATCGGCTGTGGCGAAGGAAGACCCTAAGGCAGTGGTCATTGTTTCGCCGGCACAGGAGATCTTGGGTGGGGGATTCGCTCCACTTGAACAGACGTAAAAAAGGTTCAGGTCAAAATTAAAACCTCAGGCGTCGTCGGAAGCGCCCAAAGCCTGCGTGCTATAATCTTAAAAAGAGTCTATTCTGCCATGACTGATGTCATCAATCCGCTCGACTCGGAGACAATCCAGCCAATTGTCCCTGCCCACGGACGACTTAGGGTGATATGGAGTGCGTTTCGCTATCTTGCGTCGAAGGCCATTCTGATCGGTATAACGATCTTCCTGGGCGTTTTTCTAACGGTTATTATCGCTAACCGCCCGGCTGTTCTTGGATTTGGGGTTGCCGAGCCGCAGGTTGAGGCGAATATCGAATTGCAAATTGACCGTTATTTGCGCGCCGAGGCCAATGCATTTACCTCGAGTCTTTCTGGGGAGGATATCGAAGACCTGCGCGAAGAATTGCGCGATGAAGCCGGTTTGAATCTGCCCTATCTGCCACGTCATTTTTTGTGGACGCTTAAGGCGCTTAGTTTCGATTGGGGGCGCATCACTCAGACGACTGTCAAATCGTTGTGGGGACAGCAAAGGGATATGGATATTCGCGGGATCGTGCTGGAATATTTTCCCAACACGCTTCTTTTGGTTGGGACTGCAAATCTACTCGTCTTCTTGATCGGGATTCCGCTTTCGTTATATCTTGCCAGACATTATGGCAGTTTCATTGACCGCCTCCTATCGCTGGTATCGCCGCTTTCCTCGGTGCCGAGTTGGGTACTGGGTATTTTGCTGATCTCGATCTTCGCTGTGGAATTGCGCTGGCTTCCCGTTGGCGGTATGTTTGATACACTCCCACCGGAGACGCCGCTAGGTTATGTGGAAGTTGTTTTGCGTCACATGATTTTGCCGGTCTTGGCGATTGTGATCAGTTTATTATTCCAACTGGTGTACACCTGGCGAACCTATTTTGTCATCCATTCTGAAGAAGATTATGTAGACCTGGCAAAAGCCAAGGGATTACCTGTCCGCGTTCTGCAGAAGAACTACATCCTGCGTCCGACCTTGCCATACGTCATCACCAGTTTTGCTTTGGTGCTGGTGGGCTTCTGGCAAATGACCATGGCTTTGGAAGTAGTATTCCAATGGCCGGGCATTGGCTGGCTGTACATCAAACAAGGACTGCCCAACTATTGGAGCGAATCGATGTATCCGGGCGAGCTATTGATCGCCATCGGCATCGTGGTCATCTTTGCATATTTGCTGGGCATGGTCGTCTTCCTGCTTGACATTATCTATGTGATGATCGATCCGCGAGTCCACATTCTCAACCCGGAGAATACGCTTCAACTACGCTGGAAGCGTTCCGTCGCCGACTGGCGTGAGGCGTTCCGTCACTGGAAGGAGAACAGGCAGATCGCGGAGCGACTCAAATATAAGGAACGAATCATTGCCCCGAAAATACCCATCCGTCACAGAATGATGCGAGCTGTGCGTCAGGGCTTTACAACGGTCGGGAAGTGGTTGAAATTTTTCTTTACGGAAGTCCGCCGTTATCCTTCCGCCATCTTTGGCTTGGCGGTCATTCTTATGCTTGTTGTCGGCTCCATTGTTGCGTTGACGGTGTATCCCTATCAACAGATCGGCTCACAGTGGAACACCGAGCGTTTGACCGGTCAGGCGCGGATTCCACGCCTCGCCCAACCCGAATGGTTTAATGTGTTCCGACGGGAAAAGTTGCTCTCTGTCGCCGTATTCGATGAAGCGCATCCGGCTGTTACTCGCGTTGAAGAGACTCTCTCAAATGGTTGGACGCAGGCAGATATCACCTATCTCATTGATTATCCATACGATGGTTTTCCGCAAGAGATGTATCTTTACTTCGATTCTGAGTTCCTTGAAAAACGTCCCTTTGTCTCGCTGACCTGGATCACACCGGATGGACGCGAGATCGAACTCAAAAGTGCTTCAGTGGATTCCAGCCTGAACTATATTTTCAAGGATGTCATCAACGCACAGACGTTTGTCTTCAAAAATCCGAACTGGCAGAAGTGGTTTAACTTTGAGCAGATCGATACGACGCCGTCGTTCTACGTCCTTTTTGCCGACCCTGCCGCCGACACACCGCGCGTCGTCAAAGGCACTTATCAATTGAAGCTCAGCGGATTGTTGTTCGAACCAGATTCCGAGTTGAACGCCGAATTGGTGTTGCTTGGTCAGGTCTACGGCATCGCCGGGACGGATTATTTGCGGCGCGAGCTGATCGTCCCACTGATTTGGGGCATGCCTTTCGCGCTCGTCTTCGGGTTGACCGGTGCGTTCGTCACCACCATTTTGGCGATGTTGATTTCAGCCACAGGTGTTTGGTTTGGCGGGTGGGTGGATAGCTTGATCCAACGCCTGACGGAAGCGAATATGATCCTGCCTGTTCTGGCCATCAGTGTGCTGGCTTATGCGCTTCTTGGTCTGGATCTGTGGGTGATTCTTGGAATCATCATTCTGCTCAACGTCTTTGGCACTCCCGCGAAGACTTTCCGCTCCGCTTTCTTGCAGATTAAAGAGGCGTCTTATATCGAAGCGGCGCGCGCCTATGGCGCTGGAAATTCCCGCATCATCATGCGCTATCTTATTCCACGCATCATGCCGATATTGATTCCGCAATTGGTCACGCTGATTCCAAGCTTTGTCTTCCTTGAAGCCACCCTGGGTTTGTTCAACATCAAATCCACCTATCCCACCTGGGGACGCATTATTTATCAAGGTCTCTCGAATGGTGCATTGTATGGGTCACGCTTTTGGGTGTTGGAACCCATCGCCCTCCTGTTGTTGACCGGACTGGCCTTTTCGATCTTGGGCATTGCCCTCGAGCGGATTCTCAACCCGCGTTTGTTGGAGAAATAATGAAAGGGACAGGTCTCACGACCTGTCCTTTTGTTTACTCAGCAAGGATTTGCGTTTGAATGGGGATCTCAATGCAGGACTGATAATAACCATCACCGGCACAAGAGCGACAAAGCGTTAATCCATGTTGATGGATCTCGCGCTCATTCATGATCTCCTCGCCGCACACGTCACAGTTGACACGCACGCCGGGACGAGAAACAATCTGTTGGATGGAGGTTTTCAGTAAGACTTCCTGCACGGTCAGCATGGTTTCATCGGGCATGGTTTGATAGGCTTGCATCTGCGCGAAGTAGTGCCGCGCTTCATCTGGGACGAAGGCACACGCTTGCTCGCGGATATCCAATGCGGGCGCCACACGGACGGCTTTGCCGGTTTGCGTGTCTACAAAGGTGGCGGCGGCTTTGCCGTAATCTTCCACGCGCAACGTACGATGACCAACCGTGCAGTTCGTTGCGGCGGAGAGTCCATCGGCGAAACAGCCATCCGTCTCGGTGATGACGAGCAGGCGCTTCGAGTTTTGATTCGCTTCCAGTTGCAGAGATTCCATTCCCTTGAGTCCGATGCGCACGCCCAAGATCTGGCGTGGACATAAATGGCTATGGTCACGGGCGGATTTTTCCAGCAAGGCAGTTATATCTTTCATTTCGTGCTCCTATCCAAGAGTCAAAACAACGGCAAGGATGGTCAATCCCGCCGCCAGCCAGCCATCCAGCGTGCCGATGCGCAGTGGAGATTTGCGGCTGAGTTCGGGGCGAAAGGCGCGGACTTCCGCGGCGAGGACAATTTGTTCGGCATGACGAAGCGCGTTGGAAAAAACAGTGACGACCAGCAATTGCAGTCCGCGCCACCATTGAGCGCGAAACCCGCCGCGCATGCGTAGACTATGCCAGGCGTTCATGCCAGATTGACGCAGGTCGGGCAATAGATTGGTCGCTACGCCGATGGAAAAACCTAGTCCGCGCAAACCGCTGCGTTCGAGCAGACCTGCCACTTCCACGATGTTGACCGAACTGGAGAGACCATCGGCGGCAAGCAAAATGACGGCGGCTCGCAGGGTCATTTGAATGCTGTTGAGAATGTTCAGTGATGAAAACGACAAACCCAGAATGGTCAAATCAGGCGCTTGGTCTGAAACGCCGAAGAAAAGATTGACGAGAAATAAGACCCCGAAGATCACCAGCCAACGCGGACGCGCCAGCCGCTTCACTGCGGCGGGGTAGAGCAGGATCAACACACCCAGAGTGAAGAGCGCCAGAATAATTCCCTTCGTGTAGGTTGGGATCAAGACCATCACTAATGCCCACAGAAAGATGCTGAAATGTCCCAGACTCCCTACGAGCGGTCTGGGCGAGTTTACTGACATGGTGATGGGTTGGGCGTGTTTCAACATTATGGGATCGCGATGATCTCGACCAATTGACGCGGATTCAATTTGCCTTCTTCGTTTGGCAGCACCATGCGGAAGAAGCCATCTTCTTCGCTGAGTGGACCATCCACAGTAGCATAGGCGACCAGCGTATCTTCTCGGCTATACAGCGTGGATTCATAGTTGGCAGTGAAACCATCAGATGCAACCGCCTTGATAGCAGTCAACGCAGCCGCATCGATGCCAGCATCCGCGAGCAGAACGGTCAACGACACGCCGACATAGGTCACACCTTTGAAGTCGGCTTGCGATTCGCCGAGGGATTTAAGGTCATCAACGGTGTAAGTCTTTTCGACATTTCCATCTGAAACTTTCAAGACGGGTCCAGCGGATTCCTGAGACTGCGAAGCGCATGCTGTGAGAGTCAGCGCCAAAATAAAGGTAACGAGCAAAAAACGTTTCATTTGTAGTTCTCCTAAAAGTTATCTGACTGGGTGAGGGACGTCCCCGCCCAATCGAGTTTTCAAAACCTGACCTAATTTCCAAGCCAGCCAACCGCCAATCCCGCCTGCCAGTATATGTACGCTGACCAATACAATGACGATCCACACTGCGGCTTGATA
Source organism: Anaerolineales bacterium (assembly GCA_023382575.1). Classification (GTDB taxonomy): domain Bacteria; phylum Chloroflexota; class Anaerolineae; order Anaerolineales; family Villigracilaceae; genus Villigracilis. The sequence continues at coordinate 17,094 of JAHDWC010000004.1, read as the reverse complement.
GGGGATTCCAAAGAGGCGCGTGCCAGTATCGAGCAAGTCGAGCCAGATCATCAACAGGTTGCGTCCAAATAACAACACGCCGGTCACGAATGGCTGTACCAACGTCCACAGGGATGCGCCCGCGCTGGCGACGATGAACACAAGCAGGGACGGTTTCATGAATGCGCTCAAGACCAGCTCGGCAATCAATGCCTCGGCAAGGATGCCCACCATTGGTCCAATGACCGCGCTGCCGATGCTGAATAACTTCAACACCATCGCAATGATCCCGATGAAAATAGTCGAGCCGCGTTTGGACACGAACAATCGTCCGATGCAAGCCACCATCACGCCGATAATCGCCAGCGTCATGCCGGTCATGGGCAGGTCGATGGCGTGGAAGACCGCGCCGAGTGAAATCTCCACCAATCCCCACAACGCGCCAAAGACCGCCATCGTCACAAGTTCACGGGTTGTAAATTTCATGTTTCCTCTATTCCGGTTTGCGAGCTACCAGCCGCGCAATACGCCGTGATCTATTGCGGCGTTCTGTTGCACGCGAGATCCGCTGCGTTTCTTCGTAATGAATGATGTGCCAATCTTCAAATTCGTTTTTCAATTCATGCGGCTCCAGATAATGTTCCGGGTTGCCGTCTGTTGTGCTTTGAATGAATTCGTCACGCACGAATGTCTCAAAGAATAATAATCCGCCGCGTTTCATGGATTGTCGATACGTGGAAAGAAGCGGGCGCGACAAGTAATAAAAATTGAGGATGACATCGAATTGATTCGTAGGCAGCCACGGATTTGCCAGATCCATTTGCGCAAAAGAAACCGTCAGCGCTTCTTTCTGGACCTGAGACTGTGCCAGACGCAAGGCAGTGTTGGACACATCCAAAGCGATGACCTGCCATCCCTGACGGGCGAGATGCAAGCCGGTTGGAGTGGTTCCGCAGGCGGCATCGAGCGCCAAACCATTGCGCGGAAGGAGACTCTGATGCGTGGTCAACAAACTACGCGGCGGACGGACTTCCCGCCAGCGAAGATCGTTGGAATAGCGGTCATCCCAGACCAAGGCATCAGGATGCGGCATGGACAAATCCTTCCGTGTGGATTCTGCTTCCCGCAGTGGGGGCAATCTTCCCGTCAAGACTGAGGCGGCCTTTTTCCATCAAGATCACTCGTTTGGCATAGTGATGGACGAGTTTGTAATCGTGCGTGATGAGCAGGATGGCAGTCCCTTGCTGGTTCAAACGCACGAGGCAATCCATCAACTGCTGTAGGTGGCGCCAATCCTGTCCGAGCGTGGGTTCATCGAGGATGACGAGCGCAGGGCGAAGCGCAATGCAGGCGGCGAGCGCTGTACGCTGCTGCTGACCGATGGAGAGCGTGAACGGTCGGCGCGCGCGCAAATGATGCAGGTCGGCGCTGGTGAGGGCGTGCTCATGAATTTCGGAATCAAAACTGCGATAGTTGCGCGGACCAAAGGCAACTTCCTCATCCACCGAGTCAGTGAAGAGTTGGTCAGCCGGGTTTTGAAAGAGCAGGGCAATGTCCAAGCCGGGGCGCGGACGGGAGGTGCCATTGACGATGACACTGCCAGCGATGGGTTTGAGCAAACCAGCCGCCGCCAGCGCCAACGTGGATTTGCCCGTGCCATTATCGCCGACAAGTGCGACAAATTCGCCTGCATAAATTTTCAGGTCGATGTCTCGAATGATGGGATGACCGTCATAGCCTGCGGTAAGATTTTGCAGATCAAGCAAAGGCTGTTGATCTTCGGGATGATGCCCATTGGGCGCAAGCAGGCGTGACCAGTCGGTGAGTGTTTCGGCAGTGGGGCGGCGCAAGCCATATCGTTTCAGCGTGGAAGGATCTCGCAGTACCTCGTCAAATTGTCCCTGCGCTGCGATGCGACCTTCATCCAACACAAGGACGTGATCTGCCAGTCGACGCACTTCGGCAAGACGATGCTCGATCAGCACGATGGTCAAGCCATATTGTTTTTTCAACGTCTCCAATGTGCCGATGACATTTTGTGTGCCGGGCACATCCAGCGAGGCAGTGGGTTCATCGAGCACGAGTACTTTGGGATTCATCGCAAGCGCGGCGGCAATGGCAAGCCTTTGAATTTGTCCGCCGGAGAGGTTGGCTGGCTTTTGCTCTCGCATCTCTGTCAACCCGACAGCATTCAATGCCCAATCAACGCGGGCGCTCGCTTCGGCTTCGTCCATGCCAAGGTTGCGCGGACCGAAGGCAACTTCATCTTCAACTCGTAAATGGAAAAGATGCGTACGCGGATTTTGAAAGACGATGCCAACTTTTTGCGAGAGTGTATCCACAGAGGAGCAAAGCGCATCCATCCCTGCAATTTGAGCGGATCCTGTGACGTGAGCGGGGATCGAGTGGGGGATGAGTCCCGTGAGCACATGCGCCAGCGTGGATTTTCCACAGCCAGAACTGCCTGTGACGACGAGACATTCGCCTGCATTTACATGCACATTGATGTTTTGCAAAACTGGATTTGTCCCGTAGGAGACGCTCAAATCGCGGACATGAATCATCGGTTCGACTCCGAGGCGAGATCGAGCATGTCTGCCCAATGCCAGCGGGCGAGTGCCTTCTCCATCAGCGATGGACGGATCACCACTACGCAGGGAAAATCTTTTGCATTAGCGATGATGTCCAACCCTGCTACGAGACCGATGCCATGTTCGAGTTCAAAGGGTCCAACTTCATCAAGGATAAAAAGATCGCAGGTTTTGACCTGTTCAAGGACGGAGTTTCCCCATTCCAGCGTTTCCGCCACCATTTGCCAATCCTGGGTTTGGATGTCGCCGTCTTCGTCGCCTTTGCGATAGGCGAGGCGATGTTGTTCGCCGCTATGTAGGTCCTTGAGACCGATGCCGATCTTCCTGTCATTCAAAAAAATGGAGGGAGAGATCAAGCCGCCGAGATTAAGTCCGCGTGCGTGAGCGCGACCGACCAGGTCCATGCACCAGAGAGTCTTGCCAGACCCGCGCGGACCTGTGACCAACAGCAGTTTGGGTTTATTCTGATTGGGGGAAATTAAACTCGCCAGCAGAGCGCCAGGCGAGTTTTTAGAAAGTTGCACAGCCTATGGCTCCTTTTCAATTCAATCCCATTTGCGTTTGGGATTTCGGGAGGTCTGCCTGTTTCCGGGAAGACCCTTGTCCCCTTGCGGGAACCGTCCACTTTGCCGTGACATTCGTTTTAGGCAAAAGGGATCGGAGTGGTTTTTTATAAGACTAGATTTCGTCTGTTTTTATGATAACGGCAGAAGCGATTTTTTACATCATCATTCCGGAGCATTTTCCGTCTCACCCACTTGGGTGAGGGAATTTATTTCAAAATGTCCTTTTTGACCTTTTCCATTTCGTCGAGTACGTCCAATTCCGCGCGTAATTCAGTGGAAAGGGACGAAAAATAGGCTTTCACGTTCTTGACGAACTTGCCGATCTCCCGCGCCGAACGCGCCAGGCGTTCGGGTCCGAGGATGATGGCCGCCAGCAAGATGATGACGATCAGTTCGTTGCCGCCGATTCCGAAAATATCCATATCAACCTCTGCCGACGATGGCGGCTAAAATGATGCTGACAACATAGAGTCCCATCAGTGGCGCCATGACCAAGCCCATGTTGACCGGGTCCACTGTCGGGGTGACCGATGCGGCGACGACTGCCATGAGCACGGTTGCGTAGCGCCATCCGCTCGCGAGTTGTTTCGCTGTGACAAATTTCAACTTCGCCAAAAACATGACGACCAGCGGCATTTCGAAACACACGCCGATCCAGAACATGATGCGGGTGACGAATTCAAAATAATTTTCCGGGCGTACCTGCGTGGTGATGCCCATAAAGCCAGTCAGGAAGGGGATGGCCGTGGGCAACATCACAAACCAGGTGAACGCGACACCGCCCGCAAAGAGCAGAGTGGCGAACGGAACCATCACAAGCAGCCAGCCGCGTTCATTGCGCTTCAAACCCGGCAGGATGAACGCCATGATCTGGTAGACGATGACCGGCATGGCAAGCACGAAGCCGCCCAGCAGAGAGACCTTCATGAAGATGGCGATGTTCTCGGTCAATTCAATCGAGACGAGATTGGACGTCCCGCCGATGGGCATGGCGAGATAGTTAATAACCTGCTCGGAAAATGCAAAGCTAATTCCCGTGGCGATTATCAACGCGAGGAAGGCTTTGAAGACCCGCATCCGCAGTTCGTTGAGATGACTAAGCAGCGGCGCGGAGCTTTCCATTTGAACGCTGGCTTTTTTATGGGCGCGCCCAAATGCACGAAATACATCGCGCCATTTGCGTTTGTCCTTTTTCACAGCGGTCATATTTGCAGTCACGGGAAAGTCTATCCTTTTTTATCGCCGGCTTCGGCGGGTTCGTCTTCGCCCTTCAGCCCATTGCGGAAGTTGTTCACGCCTTTGCCCAGTTCGGCGGCGATCTTGCTGATGCGTCCCACACCAAACAACAGCACTAGGATGACGAGCAGGATGATCAATTCGGGGGTTCCAAGATGAAACATGGTATTTCTCCTTTATATATCTTTTGATAGACGGAATATCTGTGGAGTGGTGACATCCACTTTGAGTTCGCGTAGAACTTGCTCATTTCCGCGCGCCTCGATCACATGACTGGCAATTCCCACATCCACATTGAGCTTTTTTAAGCTGCTAATTTTGTTGACGTGGAACTCCAGGCTGTTTTGTTCTTCACTGAGGACATACTCGCGATAGCCAGCCTTGTCGAACGTTTGCTTCACAGCAGGGATATCCTCACCGAAGACCTTGGCGGTTTTCAGGAAATAATCCCGTTGCGAAAAATGGATGCGGGCTGGCAGGCGATGTCCGCTATTTTGTTTGTAAAGCTGACCCGTGTGCTTGTTTTCCAAAGAGCAATAATGCACGCCGAGTTTTAATCCTTTTTCGAGCGCAAAATCGAGTAAGTCCAGGCACACCAGCTCACTGCCCGCAATGGGAAGTCCGCCTGCGTACCAGTAATCGTACAGCACGCGGAACGGTCGCGCCTTAACCTTGTAGCCCTTCTCACGATAGGCTTCGACGTTGTTCAACGGGAAGCAAAATTCCAGCAGGTTGATGCCAAAAATGCCGAGTTCTTCAAGCCGCATCAACACATCTTTCATTTCTTCCAACGTGTTCGGCAGGACGGGCATCTCCACCATCACATTGGGAATGTATTCCCGCGCGAGGGCGATGCGGTCGTAGGTATGCATCTGTCCTTTTGCCAGGTCATGCATCCGAATGCTGAAGCGGATTTCCTTCAGGCCAGACTTTTGCAATTCTTCCAATGTGGCGCGGTCAATGTGATCGCCACTGGTATAAAGCCGTGTATGCGAATTGGGATACATCTCATTCGCATGTTCAAAGAAGCGATAGGTTTCTTCTTTATGAAGGAGCGGCTCGCCACCGGTCAATGCAATATGTCCCAGTGCCGCTTTGGACGCGCGGGCTTCATCCAACTCCTGTATCACGTCACGGGTATGCTCGCGGAAGTATTCGTAATTTTCCTGGTTGGGATTGAAGCAGTAAAAACAATCGCGATGGCATTTCAATGAGATGAAAAACGTCGTGCTATTCGTGCCTGTCTGACAGGCAACACACGATGGGGAGATGCAATTGGTGTAAATGCTCTTGTCACTGTTGCGGACGATTGCGCCTTTTTTTCGCAAGGCTTCGACCTTCTCTACAACCAACGCGGTGGTATCTTCACTTTCCACTTCAAGCCCCATCCGCTTCACCTGCTCCATGAAATCTTGATAGATCCGCACGTACATATTGGCATACTCGCGCAGAGCATGGTTTTTGATCTCGGGTAAAGTGGATTGGGTCACATCAGCGATCATGGGCGGGATTCCTTTAAGATTTTCTTTGGCAGCATCGAACCAAACGGATGTGTGCGCCGATACTCACATAGCGGACATAACTTCACGCCATCGCGCGCCGCCATTAACGATTTACAGCGCTCGCACCGGACTAATGAACCTGATTCAACAACCTGCGCTTCTTTCACGCCGAACACTTCTTCAAAAGTCGGTTCGTGGTTCAATGTGATCGCATCTGGCAGGCAGACATGCTCACACACATCACAGCCGATGCAGTTCTGAGCCGAGAAGGTGAGGGTATACGTCAGGGCTTCATCGTTCTTTTCGAAACGCAGCGCCTCAGTGGGACAGGCTCGTCCACATGCGCTACAAGCCGTGCAAGACTCTGAAATTGTCAGCGTGGCAAAACCGAATTCATGCAGGTCTGTGGTGGAAGATGCATCCGATAAATGCGAAACTGCGGAGAGCAATCGCAGGCGGTCGCGCCCCGGCTGGCGTTTGGAAGCAGACACGCCGTTTTCCATCGCGCGCGCCAAGGCGACTTGTCCCTGCTTAGCCATCATGCGAAACAGATCACGACGCGAGAGCGGCGGGTTCTTCGCTCCCCACAGCGGACGTTCTACAGGTGATTCGATTTCATCCACACAGGTGATAAGGATGTCGTCGTCCCATGCGGATAAAAAGCGCGCGGCTCGCTCAACCTGCTGGTGAATCTCCGAGTGAAGCGAATGCCACTTGCAGACAGAGCAACTGTCAGCGCGGAGGATGAGGCGCTTGACTCCCAATGCAGAGAGAGCCAGCAATGCGCCAGTCCCCAAGCCTGCCAGACATCCATGAATTTGAATCCCAACCGCTTCAGCGTTGATTCCGTTCTCGGGATGAGGATGCAAGCCGCATAATAGTTCAACTGGCTGGTCTTCGATGTGCGTGGCGCAGGTGAGCAGGTCCGCTACATCGTCGTCTGCGTGAAAAGCGCCAACGGGACAAACGGGCAGGCAGGCAAGGCATGACTCGCATTTTTCTGCATCGAGCATGGGCGGCTTGCTGACTGTGATGGCTTGAACCGGGCAGATCTCGAAACACGCCGCACAATCCGAATGCTGATCCTGCACATGCAGGCAGCGTTTCGGATCCAAAGTGATTTGCGAACGGTCAATGGAAGCGAACCGTTCGGCGGCGTTCAGCAAACTCACAGCGTAACCTCTTTCGGCATTTTGATCTCAAGCAATTCAGCAATGGCGAGCAAGGCGCCATGTGTCAGGTGCGCGATGCCGCGATAAAAATCGGTGGCGGCATGCTGCTTGACGAGTTTCGCCCAGACGGGACCCCAGCGCAAAAGATGTTCTGAGAGAAAGTCCTGTTGAGCTTGCAGGATTTCGTTCAGTTTGGTCTCGTCATTTTGCTCGATGGCTTGCAGTGCCAGCGAAGCCAGATGTGCGATGAACAACATTTCCAGCCCGATATGGTCATCGGGTTCTTTACCAAAATTTTCCGATTGCAGACCGAAACGCGCATACCATTCGCGGACCTGGATGGTTTGTTCTTGGAACACAAGGCGTTCGCGGTTGAAGTAAACCGAGTCCCAGGGTGCGGTGTGATGGACATCCAATCCAATGAAGAGGCGGGTGAAATCCATTTTTAGTTCGGCGAAATCTGCCTCGGATAATCCATTAGCGTTTACCTGACTCCATCCTTGCAGAAGTTCAAATCCGCGGATGATTTCAGGCTGTTCGTCGCCAAATGGAATCTCGGAAAAGATCTGTTGAGCAATGAGTTCTTCAAGCCATTTGCGGTCAGGTTCGTTGTAAAGTGCTTTGCCCAATAATCTCAGTAATAAAATTTCACCCACCAATGTTTGGGACATGTCATTATTGAGAATTGCTTCGTTTTTCATCTGATCTCCAAAATTTTAATGATTTGTCGTCTTTACACGTTTCCAAGTTGAGTATATTGCCCGGATCGAGAATGTCGCAATAACAATCAGTACCAAGCTATAGGTAACAAATGTAACAAATTGGGCAATATTGATGCCAATACGCGCCAATCGGTCGCGGATTTGCGCCTCAAGGGACGGTTCCCATTGGTGGGGCAGCGCAGACTCAACTTGCGAATTCAAATTGAGAAACACCGCTTCTTCGAATGGAACTGCGATTGGAGCAAACTGTTCGGATAAAGCCGCCATCTGTCCGTTGGCGACTGAAACTTCCTGCCCATCATTGGTTTGAAGGATCGCTTCGCCGTCGGAAACGTAGATCCAGCCGCCTTGCGAAGGAGAGTATTCCACTGCAAATGTGCCACGCATCAACTTGATTTGGATGTCCGCAACCTGCAAGAGGAGGGCATCTGCTGTTTCGTTTTGTCCCCAAATCCAGCCGCTATTTAGTGTGATGCCAGCGGAATTTTCTTCAAAGTCCGTCTCAGGCGAGAGGATGATCTCGCCATTTCCCCAAGCCTGAATCTGTGTTTCGGGGCGCATCACCAAGTCAAAGTCAAGCGTGGAAGTAGATTTCTCTACAACTCGCGCCTGACTGTAGTACCCCGGAACATCAAGGGTCAAGGTCGTCTTGGCAGAGTCCAGTTTGGAGAGGGTATACATTCCACTGGTTGGATTCAGCACCACGGTCTGACCTGAAGCGGTTGTGATCCATCCAAAGGGCAAAGAGTTTCCATTTTCATCGCGGACATTTCCAATGACTCTGGATAGATCCGTCTCAACCAAATTAAGATTAACCGAAGCTTGTGCTTTCTTTGTCAGGTCGATATGAAGCGCTTCGGCTTGATACCCCAATTGCTCAATCGCCGGGTCGATGAATACCTGATATTTGCCACTCGGCAATTCGTCAAAAGCAAAGGCATTATTTTCGATGGATGTTTTTTGGAAAGTTCCATCCGGCAAGTGGACAGCCCAAACGTCAAGCGGTTCTGAAAGCTGCGCGCCGCTTATTTCGCCGCTGATCTGTCCTCTCATTTTGTGGACATGGATCGTGATCGGCGCATGGCTTGTTACGCCGGGGGCAAGTTCCAACTGGACAGGCTCAACGCTTTCATACAAGTATCCACCCAGCGCTGATGGTGGGATGGAAATCTCATATTGTGTTGCAGATTGAGACAATGCCTCCAATGAAAGTTGGGCAATGCCTTCCATGTTAGTGACTTGATTTGAATACCGGTCACGCCATTCGTACAGGATCGTTGAGGCGTGAACTGGTAGATGAGGAATGGGGGAGCCGGTCTCTTCATCCAATACCAAAACTTCCAATTCAGCGCTTTCACTTGTATCGACAGTGATCCAGCGTTCATCCTGAGCTTTTTCTCCGCTGGATGTGATGGCTGTAACTACGAAATGAACTTGTCCATCTGGGAAGAAAGCCTGACTTTCAAAATCTTCATGGCAGCTCGAACAATCGGGATCTGCTGCCTTGGCACCTGCCACGATTAATGAACCGTCTGGGTTGAGGGCTATTTTGAATGTGAAATTGCCGTCTTGATCTGGTTTTGTGAGTAACGTTCCAGCCAATGTCTCATCAGACCAGATCTCAAGTTGCACTGCGATCTCTGTTTCTCCGTTTGAAAAAACATGTCCCTTGACAAAGGCAGGCGACAAGTTTTTTCCATTGGCGTAAAGCGTCTCGCCATTGGTTGGGTAATTGATGTAGACCGCGACATTTTCCGCGACAACCGGAACACCCACCGGACCGAGTAGTGGGGAAGAGGCTATCGGCGAGACCGCTTGAGATGAACGCGGGAAGAAGGGACACCAGTTCATGCCGATGCCATTGGCATGACACGCTTCGCAACTGATCTGAATCACCCTCGGTGGTGCGTTAAGTCCACGCGGATGGTGGCAGAGGCGGCAGTCGCTTGGAGTCGAGGGCTCATGAAGATTTTCCGGTTGTGGAGCATCCAAATCCCATACTCTGGCGGTGTTGTCACTTGATGTGGAAGCCAGACTGCGCCCATCAGGCGAGAAAGCGACAGCGTAGACAAAATCGGCATGTCCGATCAACGTGCGCAGCAGACTACCATCATACACATTCCAAAGCTTAACCGTGGTATCTACCGAACCTGTAGCCAGCATCGTCCCATCTGGCGAAAAATCCAAGCCCAATACACTGGATTGATGATCGGAAAGAACAAAATCGGTTTGCCCGGATTCAACATCCCAGATGCGAGCCGTAGCATCAAACGCGCCCGATGCTAATTTTTTTCCATCGGGCGAAAACGCCAGGCTGCGTACCCAGTCTGTATGTCCGCTCAATGCTTTGATGATGCTGCCATCTGAAACTTGCAACAATAGAATGTGAGCATCCTGTAAACCTACAGCCAGGATTTCTCCATCGGGTGAAAGCGCCAAGACTCGAGGTCCAGCGAGATCGTTGATCGTTAACTTCAGCGTGCCCTTTTGCAAATCCCAAAGGTGGATGGACTGATCATCCGCAACCGTGGCCAGGATATTCCCATAATTCGAGATAACCACGCTTCGCACCCACCCGACATGGTTTTCAAAAACCTGAAGCTGTTCCTTGTTTGACAATTGCCACTGTCGAACAGAGCCATCGAATAGACCTGCAAAGAGACTCTGTCCATCGGGTGCGTAGACTATGCTGCGTGCCCAGCTTTCAGTTTCAATAAAACTTTCTCTTGATAATGAAGTGAAATTGAATAGATACACCCCCGAAGACCCGCCGACAGCAATCTGGCCGCCGTCGGGAGAAAAAGCAATCGATACCCCTTGTTCATATCCACTTGGTGAGAGTTGGATGACCTTAACTTGATCGTCTGAATTTGATTGTGCAGGAACGCTGGTAAATGGCAAGCCAAAAAGAATAAATGCCCCCAGAACTAGAAATTGCTTGGCATTTCTTAAGAGCATGATTTACCTTATGTTCCATTGAGGGCGGATACCCGCCCTCAATGGATTTGGTTTACTAGAGATTACAACCCAATGCGGACGTGGGTTGCGTAGAAGATGAAGCGTCCCATCACCTCGCCAGCCAGGATCAAGACCAGGGCACTGTAAACGAGGACAGATAGCGTGCCTTCCTTCCCGAGGATGGAGGCGTTGCGGTAGATGTAAGCCGCCAGGACACCTGCGCCCAGGAAGACGAAGATAAGTCGCAGAGCAAAGGTGAGTCCAAATTCACCAACCATCAGGTTGAGGCTTTGCACCGCTTCGGTTCCCTGTGCAGACAGGTACGCCATGTAAAGCGGCGTGACCAAAAACTCAATACCCAGCAGAACGATGGAAGAGATCGCGAGTCCCTGTAAGGATTTTCGCAACAACTCCTGTTGCTGTTCATTTTTCTGGTCGCCTTTATTGATGCGGGAGTGATTGACGATTAGAGCTGCGGCAATGGTCGCTACACCGAGAAGCAGGGTGGTCACAAAGAAGCTGACCGGGGTTGCCAGGGTGTTCCATGAGGGTTGGGTGCGGATCATGTAAACCATGCCCATACCGTACACCTGAGCCAACCCAGCGAGGACGGCAATCCAGCCGATGACGGTTCGCAGGGTATTGTTGCCGATCTTGCGCCACTGCAAAAGGGTGTACACACCAGCGAGGATGACAAAGGTCACAGCCAGCACAACTTCACGGCTGAGCCAGGATGTGCCAAGGTTGGGAACGGCTTTCGCAATGTTCAGCGGGTTGCCCAAGTGGAACAGCGATGCGAGCAGCGCCAGTCCCATGATCGGCACAACAATGTAGAGCGGACCATCGGTGAGGCGATCCGTCTGTTCCACGCCAACTTTCGAGGCCGCATAGGCGCGGACGACCATCAGCACGAACAGGGAACCAGCTGCGACTTGTCCGAGGATTGTAAAGATGAGCAATGCCCATTCACGAGTATCCATTTTGTTTCTCCTGTCAGTCGATGTTCAGAACCTGCCCACCGCCCGATTGCGACGTCCGGGTATCTTTGTGGGGGGTGTAAACAATCGACGGTTCGGTCAGCGCCGGGTCGGGCATTGGCGCCGGGTTATTGAGCGTGCCATATTTGGCTTTCAGCTCTTCGATCTCGCCAAATTCCAGCGCGCGGTACGGACAGGCATCCACACAAGCAGGTTTCTGTCCCTGTGCCTGAAGTTCAACACAGAAATCGCACTTGGTCATCACTTTGGCTTCCTCGTTGAATTGAGGCGCGCCGTAAGGGCAAGCCCATGAGCAATAGCGACAGCCAATGCATTGATCCGGGTTGATGACCACGATCCCGTCATCTCGTTTGCTGATCGCAGACGCCGGACAGACTTCCATACAAATGGGCTTTTCACAGTGCATACAAGCTGTGGAGACAAAGTAGTGGAACACACCGCTCGGGACCATCTGGTCGCCATCGGCAACCCATTCTCCGCCGCCGTATTCGTAAACACGGCGCCAGCGAACGCCCACGGGCAATTCCTTGCGATCTTTGCAGGCAATTTCGCAGGCTTTACAGCCCGTGCAATTCGCCAGATTTACATAAAAACCAAGTTGTTTAGCCATGATGTATCTCCTTTTAGGCCTTCTCAACCTGCACCAGGTTGGTGTGCTGCGGGTTGCCCTTGGCAAAAGGTGTCGGATGGTACTTGGTCAGGGTATTGACGCATCCACGAACATCGACGCCATTCTCATCCGGGGTGAACCATGCACCTTGCGGCAGGCTGGTTACGCCAGGGCGGAGACGATTCGTGACATACGCCGGGACACGGACTTCGCCGCGGTCGTTGTACACTCTGACCATGTCGCCGTTTTGGATTCCGCGAGCTTCTGCATCCCGTGTGTTCATCCACAGGGACTGAATATGCGCTTCACGCAAGGCGGCAACGTTATCAAAGGTGGAGTGGGAGCGTTGAACGGAGTGGTGTCCACCCATCAAGAGCGGATATTTCTCGCGCAGCGGGTCACTGACGCCTTCCCATTCTGGGACATAGATCGGAATGGCTGGGATTTCTTCGGGGTTGTTCATGGCAGCCATGGTGGGGGAGTACACTTCGATTTTTCCAGTCGGGGTCTTAAGCGGGTTGGCTTCTGGATCTTCCACGAACGACTTGCCAGCGATGAATCCACCGCCGCCTGTCTTCTTGTAATAACCGATCTCTTTGAATTCTTCATAGGTCGGGAAGTCGGCATTGTTTTCACGAGCAACGGCTACAATGTCGCGGAGCCATTCTTCACGGGTCGTATGACCTTCACGGAATTCATTGCCAAGTCCGAGGCGATCTGCCAATTGTTCGGCCACCCAGAGCACATCCTTGGTTTCGTACATCGGCTCGATCAACTGATGGTTGAACAGAACAAAGTTCGACTGACCTTCGGAATTTCCACCGGTGATGTTTTCGGCTTCAAAGTGCGTGGTGTCGGGCAGAAGGATGTCCGCCATCTTGGCGCTGTGGGTCATGACCACGTCAGATACGACGATGAATTCAAGCTTGGTGTCGTCCTGCAGCATTTTCACTGTGCCGTTGACATCCGAGTGCTGATTGGTGATGCAGTTACCAGCCCAGTTCCACATGAACTTCATGTCAGCGCTGAGTTTATCTGCACCCTTGATAAGATCGCGTGGACCAGATGTCATTTCGTGACCGCGTTCAATGTAATCCGGCCACATATACACAGAAATCTTGGTCTTGATGGGATTCTCGCCAGCCGGGAAGCTGCCGATGCTGATGTTTGTGCCACCAGTGGGGCGGGTGCCTGTACCACCACCTGCGACACCGAAGTTGCCGGTCATGGCGGAGAGGATGGGCAGTGCGCGGACAGGGAGTTCGCCGTACGCGCGGCGCTGCATACCCCAGCCCTGGATCATTGCACAAGGTTTGGTTCCAGCGATTTCACGAGCCAGTTTGACGATGCGGTCTGCGGGAATACCGGTGATGGGGGCTGCCCATTCCGGGGTCTTCGGGGTTTTGTCATAGCCGCGTCCCAAAACGTACGCCATATAAGACGTGTTGCGTGGAGCGCCTTCGGGCAGGGTATCCTCATCGAAACCGACAGCATACTTGGACATGAATTCTTTGTCGTACGTTCCATCTTGAATCATGACATATGCCAGCGCGGCAATCAAAGCGCAGTCTGTACCGGGATAGATCGGAACCCATTCCGCTTCAGTGGCAATGGCGGTGTCGTTGTAGACAGGGTCAACAACGATAAACTTTGCGCCTGCTTCTTTGGCCTTCAAACAATGATAGCCAATGCCTTTTCCACCAGTTCTCGTCACGACGGGGTTGTCAGACCAGAGAACGATCAGCTTGGAATTGACGAGGTCATCTGAAGAGTTGCTGCCCATTGCAGTAATGTAGGGTAAAGCAGCGGAGTAGCAAGCTGTGCTATAAGTTCCATAGAAGCTGACATAGCCGCCGAACAGATGCATCAAACGCGCAATCGGACCAACGCCATTGTAGGTGTTGTCGATGCCGCCGGCGATTTGTCCTGTGGCGTAATTGTAGTAAATCGCCTCATTGCCATACTTTTCTTTCACTTCCTTCAATTTATTAGCAATGGTGTCGAGGGCTTCTTCCCAACTGATGCGCTCAAATTTCCCTTCGCCGCGCTTGCCAACCCGCTTCATGGGGTATTTCAAGCGTTCCGGCGAATAGACGCGCCACTTCTGTGAACGACCGCGCAGACAAGGGATCGCCTTCATGCGGCCAAAGCTATCTTCCGGGTCTTGATCCGGCAACATGCGTACCACCGTGCCGTCCTTGACCTCAGCCCAAAGAATACAGCGGCTGCCGCAGTTGTGATAGCAGCTTGTAGTAAAAATCTGACTATCGTTTGCAGCAGCGGCTTTTTCGACTGTCTTCAGTCCGAAATCCAGACCACCAGCCAATGCCGCGGTTCCGCCAAGAGCAGCGCTCCACTTAAGGAAGCTGCGGCGCGAAATTACGGTATCGGTCAGGGTTTTGGTGAGGAAATCTTTTTTAGTCATTATTCCTCCGTTAGGAAACGTTTAGTTGATGCGATGCGCTCCAAAGAGCATGTGGTAAATGAGGGGTTGGGCAGTTTGTTTTTATCTTGCATTGACACTCTCCTAATCGTGAATGTAGGCGGCGTATAAGCCGAATTTGTACTTTACGTCACGATTAGGATACCACCGGCACGAATGCACTTCATCGTCAGTTGGAGTACTCTTCTATCACCCGAAAGGATGAGAGAATCAGTCCCCAGTTTGAGTACCATTTTGGATGAGCCCCCAAGGATTATCCTCAAAATGGCATCGCTGACAGTCCACTGCATACTGAAGGTTATGGGAATAAAAAGGCGCATCGCTTCCATCGACGGGAGAGGGACTCCAGGAAACCCAGCGACTCCCATCTGAAAGCGGACCCACCTGCAATCCGTCCGCATCGTGACAGGCAGCGCATGTCACCCGCGCATGTTGAACGCCATGAACCGAAAATGGCATCTTGGCAACTTGCGTCGCTGAAGAATGACAGCCTGAGCCGCTACAGGCATCCTCTGTGCCGTTTTCATGCCCCCCGACGGGAGTGGAAGGAACTTTTCCTGATAGATCGGTGATTTGTTGGTGACAGTCAAAACAAGAAGCGCCAGCGCTATGCTGGTCATGACAATCTAAACAAACGAAGTCTTTATGGGCAGACTCGGCACGATCATATCCTTCATGACAATTTAGACAGAGGTCATTATGGTCACTGACAGGCTCATAGCGCCCGTTGTTTCGATCCCATCGAGCAACTTTCTCTGTAACCATCCCATTTTGTAGCTGATGGCAGACATCGCAGGAAACTTCGTCTTCAGCCTGAGCGTGCGGACCTTCTTCCCATTTTTTCTGGATATCTAGAAACTGTACATTTGGGGTTTGAGTGGCAGATGGTATTGTGGGGGACAAAGTTACGGTAGGGCTTTGAGAAATTGGGCTGGGAATATTTGAATTATCGCTTCCACACCCAGAAACAATAAGAATGAGAAACCCCAAAAGGAAGATTCTCTTAATAGGTTGATTTGTCATCTTTTATATGTAGTTCCTCTTATAAATTTTTTCTTCCTTAGTTCTCCCGCGGCGAGACTAATCCGTGCTTGAGGGCATAGGTGGCAGCTTGCGTGCGGTTTTCCAATTGCAACTTGTCCAGAATATTCTTGATGTGGCTTTTGACGGTATTGACAGAGATCGTCAACTTGTCAGCGATCTCCTGATTGCTGGCGCCACTGGCAACCAGTCGCAACACGAAGAGCTCGCGTTCGGTCAGCGATTGCTCGCCTTTGTCTTCATCAGCCATTCGGTTGGCAACGCTCTTTAGCAGTTTCGATGCCATGGCACGCGTCATGGCGGTTTCGCCATTGGTCACGCCATGCAGTAGATCGAACAGTTCGTTTGCGTCAAGGCTTTTCAATAAATAACCTGCCACGCCAATTTGCGCCGCTTCGTATAGATGCCCGTCTCGCTCCGAAGACGTTAGCATTACTACAGCAATGTGAGGAAAACGGCGATGGATTTCCTTGGCAGCTTGAAGCCCATCCAGTTGGGGCATGTAGATGTCCATCAGGATCACATCAGGATTCAACTTCTCTGCCATTTGAATGGCTTCTTCTCCCGTTTCCGCCTCGCCGATGACTTCGACCAGATCCTCGCGGGTTTTCATCAAGCCGATCAACCCCTGACGGAACAATTTATGGTCGTCTGCTATTAAAACTTTGATTGTCATTTTATTTCACCATTTCATAATCCCACGCGGACGTGCGTGGCGTAAAACAGGAAGCGTCCAATGATTTCTCCAACCATAATCAGCAGGCAGGATAGATATACTGGGCTCATCAGGCTCTGAGGCGCGTACATAAACTTATACATGCGGATCACTGTGTACGTCAGCGAGATGGATGCGTACACGAGGAAGATCATTCGCATCACAAACAGTGGCAGATAAAGCTCCATGAGCAGGCGCAGACTGGTTTGGGCGATCAGGTCTCCCTGTGACAGGAGGCGAATCTGAAAAAACGCGATGGCTATATTTAAGGTGACAAGCGCAACCCCAAGGATGGTCAATCCACCCAGCGAGTAATATATGACCTGCGCCCTTAGAGCCACATCGTTTGCCTGTTTGATCTCTGAAAATTTTAGATCCAGGACCATCAAACATGCGATAGCCATGATCCCAAGAAGAAGAGTGGTGATGTAGAACGAAAAGATGACAGTGGGGGAATTCCACGCTACCTGAGTTGGGATCAGGTAAATGCGCGCCATGCAATAGATCAAGATGATTCCAAATAAGATCGCCAACCAGCCGAGCATGGTAATCAACTTGCGG
>JAHDWC010000003.1:61515-69061 GCA_023382575.1 Anaerolineales bacterium | reverse complement strand
GGACTTCTGCCTGCTTTGAATTCGCGTTCAATGATTTTGTAAACGATGACACGGAAGAGCCCGCTCATGAAGCTGGAGCCGTAGGGAAATTCTCCGCCGCTGACGAGTTTGAGGTTCATGTAACGAGGCGCATTGAATTCTGTCGGCATGTTTAACAGCGGCAGCGTGCTGACGGGGATCTCCCACACGTCACCTTTTTTGACGGTGACGCCAGTCGGCGCATATTGCGATGAGCTGTAAAGAAAGTTGTGCTTTGCAAGCAGTGGATAAACTTCTTCCACTGTGTTGATCATTGGCGCGCGATAACCGCGGACGTTATATTTTTTTATCCAATCGGCGGAAGCGATCAGGTCTTTTTCGATTTCTTTTGCATTGTCGAGCCTGCGATGGATGTGACAGTGAAAACCCACTTCATGCCCGGCGCTTGAAATTTTTTCTGGCAGTTCGGGGAACCAGTCCACCATTTCGCCGACGAGATAGAACGTGACTTTCGAGTCGCCAAAGACCTCGAGGATGGGGTCAATGGCTAAACGTGAACGTCCATCATCAAGTTGATGACGGGTTTCGGGTGGAAGAAAATCGTAGCGGCGTGAAGGCGCGAACCAGGATTCGTAGTCGATGGTGAGGAGCAGGCGCGGGGAAGGTGTCATGGCGCGGGGGATTATATTATGGGACTTGTTTGACGACGCAAAACGTCGCACCCATGCGGGAGATTTCAATGATGGCTGGCTCGTCGCGCAAAAATCTCAGATCTTCATTTGAACGCGTGTTGACGAGGTAATAATCGCCGGATTGCATCTCGTTTTGTTCGGTGCGAAAATCGCGGACTGTGATGTTTGCGTCCGCGTAGTAGGCGGCGATATACGGTTCGCGCCGGACGAAAAGCTGGCTCCCTGATTCTGCGAGTTGATTCAAGCTGAGAACCGCTTCGCGGTAACAGGTTAGCCAGTATTCGGTTTCGTAGTTGCGGAAGACGCCATCCATGCCACCTGCGAGATTATTGTAGTAGGCGTATTGATAGGGATGGAGTTGGGTGATGGGCAGAATTCCGAAAGCAAGGATGGCAATACCTGTGATGATTTTTTGCCAGCGTTGACCCAGCCAATTGGAGAGCGCTTCAAACGCAAACCCGGCAAAGATGAACAAGGGTGGCAGGATGAATAGAAAATGACGATAGCCATCATACAGGGCTGGACGTTTTATCAGGATGTATGCCGCGAGAACGCCAAACCATGTCAACAGAATGGCGAGAGTGAAACGTTTTTTATTGTCTGCTTTCCAGAAGCCAAGGAAAATTCCCAGCCCAATCAGAAGGTAGGTTGGCTCGGTCAATGTATAGCTAAGCAGGGTCGGGAAATAACGGCGCGGAATTTCACCAGCTTGATAATCATTCCCGGCGAAGAGCACATTGAGCTGCGTCGGGTTATCGGACATGAAGACGAAGACTTCGATGAATTTTTCCAGCGGATTGAGCCAAAGATACGGCCAGGCAATGAACATAATCCCTAAAGACAATCCTGCGTATAGCCACGTTGTGGACTTCTTAAGTAAATCTGGGATCTTAATCCCTTGAACTAAAGCATAAAGTAGAGTCAGAATGGCTGCGAGTGGTCCGAGGATGCGGATGGAAGTCGCAATGCCAAGGAAGAAGGCGGCTAGCATGACCTTGCCAAATTTAGCCCTTGAATTTGCGACCCAATCGTCGATCATCTCGAAGCCAAAGACGACCGAGCCAAGGAAAAATGTCAGAAAGGGGATGTCTTTGGGATTGATAAAGGCATGTCCCCAGAGCAAAGGTTGAAACGTGAAGAGCGCTGCAACCCCAAGCGCAGACTCTTTGCTCATCCATTTGGAGGCGAGGCGATAAAGGAGATAAATTCCCAGGTTAAAGGTCAGGAAGTTGGTCAGGTGCCAGGCAGAGGCGAGGTCAAGCCCGATCCATTGAAAAAAAGAGACGAATGGCATGGCAACCAGCAAATAGGCGGGACCGCGATTGGCGTGGTCGCTGCCGCTGGAGCCGAAGGATTGCGTGACGTCGAAATTTCCACTGAACCAATTGGAGGGAGTATAGGCGTATTTGAGCGCTTCGCCGTAATCGTAGAAGAGCGGCTCATCCCATGACAAGCCATAAGAGCGAAACGTCATCAATCCGATGATGAGGTTGATGACGAGAAGCAGGATGATGGGATGTTGACGAAGTCTGTTCATGAGATGGAAATGACAGCCAACCCGCAGGTGGCTGTCATTTTATTTTGCGATGCGCCGCTTCTGACGCAGTTTGGCTTGTTCCATGCGTTGAGTGTCTTCTTCGGTTTCAGCAACCAGTGGCTGAACGGCTGTTGGTTGATTGTCATCATCCAAAGCGACATAAACGAGGTAGGCGGTGTTGGTGTGTGTGCGTTCACCGGTGACGGGATTTTCCGCGACGACTTGGACTTCTGCTTCGAGCGAGGTGCGTCCAGTGTGGGTGACTTCTGCGGTGAAAGTGACCAGGTCACCGATGCGGATCGGTTCACGGAAAACGAGCGAATCTACGGCGACAGTGACGACGCGTCTCTGTGCATGACGCATACAAGCAAGTGCGCCGGCTTCATCCACCAGCTTCATGATCCAACCACCGTGGACGTTGCCGTGATTGTTGGCATGTTCGGGCTGCATCAGTTGCGATAAATAGACGCGCGAGGCGCGTGGGGTTTTCAGTTTTTCGGTCATAATAAAGTTTTGATTAATCCATGTCTTCCCGAAGGTCGCCTGAGTCTAATGTGTGTAGGAGTTCGGGTGCATCCATCAGGACATCGATAAGGGAGTGACTCAAGTCGGACATCATACGCGGTAGCGGAACCGTTGACGGTGGCGCGATCCGCTTGGGTGGTTGGGGCGGCTCAAGCCGTGGGCGAAGCGTGGATGTAGCTCGCTTCCGCACGATGCGCGGGTCATCGGTCAACTTGCCGACATATTCCCCAAGCACGGAATAGACTTCCCGTTTTGGGGTGACGAAGCCAACCCATTCGCCGGAGCAGTTGAACATATATGGATATTGCAGGTAGGCGCCAGTGTCGCCATTGGTCATATAAATGGGAATGATCGTAATTTGAGACATTGTTCACCTCACACGAGGTCATCAATGTCATTATACGTCCAATAGCGGTTGACAAAATAGTTCCACATCATGACAATTCCAACGGCGGCAGCGAGGGTGAGATTTTTAGCGTAGAACTCGGCGGTGAGATATGGGGTGTGGAAGGTCCGCTCGACGAGGCGCAGAACGGGCGGTTCCACGAAGTGTAAGATCGGGATGCGAATGGCCACTCCTGCTGCGTTGACGAGAAAAAACATGCCGAGTTGATTCAGCAATGGGCGGGAGCGAGATTCGGGGTAGGTCCAGACGCGGTTCCAGACGAAGTTGCTGATGACCGCGCAAACAAAGGAGATTGTGCCCGCCATAACGAGGGGCAACTCAAGAACCCAATGGGAGAGGAGATTCATGACGCCGAAATCGATCAGGGCGCCAAGCGTTCCCACCAGCGCAAATTTGACAAACCGATTGCGCTCCTTTGTATCTGTCAGGATCATGCCAGCCCCAGTTTTTGTTTGAAGAATGGGACCGTGCGGCGGATTCCTTCTTCCAGATCGATCTTGGGTTCCCAGCCGAGGATTTCTCTGGCGCGGGTGATATCTGGCTGACGGCGCTGCGGGTCGCGCACGCTGCGAGAGTTTTCCTCAAAGACGATGCCGGCTTTGTTGCCGACGATCTTGTTGATGGCTTCTGCAAATTGCAAGATGCTCATCTCAATGGGGTTCCCAATGTTAACCGGGAAATGTTCTTCTGAATACAGCAAGCGGACAATGCCGTCGATCAGGTCGTCTACGAAACAGAAGGAACGGGTTTGACTACCATCGCCATAGACGGTCAGTGGTTGACCAAGGAGCGCCTGTTTGAGCAGGTTGGGTAGGGCACGTCCATCTTCCAAGTCCATGCGTGGACCGTAGGTGTTGAAGATACGTACAATGCTGGTGTTGACTCCGTGGAAGCGATGATATGCCATCGTCAGTGATTCGGCGAAGCGTTTGGCTTCGTCGTATACGGCACGCTCACCGATGGGATCCACGTTGCCGGGATAGGACTCCGACTGAGGATGAATTTCGGGGTCTCCGTAGATCTCACTCGTCGAGGCGAGAAGGAAGCGCGAGCTTTCACGTCTGGCAATGCCGAGGCAGTTGTGTGTTCCTAATGCACCAGCTTTCATTGTCTGGATTGGCAGATTAAAATACCCAGCCTTCGATTGCGGATTCGGGCTGGCGGGAGAAGCAAAATGCAAGATCGCATCTACTTTGCCGGGCACGAAGATGTAATTCGACACATCGCGTTTATAGAACGAAAAACTTTCATTATCTGCCAGGTGGGCAATGTTATCCGGGCTGCCGGTGATAAAGTTATCCATGCCGATAACTTCGTGGCCGTCTGTGAGCAGGCGGTCGCATAGGTGAGAGCCGAGAAACCCGGCTGCGCCTGTGACTAATATTCGCATTCTTTAATTCCTCTTTCTGAATTTAATTCCAATCGATTTTAGTGATAAGCCCATCGCCAGTGACCTGGTATGCTTCACCATTTCCACTGTCGACAAGCCAGAGATTGCCTTGATATACGACTGCGATCAAATCGCCAGTCTGCCCTTCCAGCGGGGCAGGTGACCAAACTGGAACCTGCGGCTCCAGCCCATTTGCATCTGCGGGCGGGAAGAGCACCTTACTGTTCGAACCGTCGCGGTCCATCACCACGAGGCGATAACGGCTGGTTTCGCTCTGTTCGATAAAAATGGATTGCAGGTATGCCACTTGGAACGATTTTTCACGTCCCTCCTGCCGCATGGGCGAAACAGAGGGATAGGCGAACATACCTGTTGAATTGATGAGAGAAACCGCCGCCTCATTACTGAACGAAAGAGCGGAGAGGTCAAAATAAGGTGACTCTTCGCCGGTAATGGGCGCCGGCGCCGGAGCGTGACTCACGAAGTATAAACTGTTTCCGTCTGCACCCCAAATGATGGGAGGGATCCAAGCCCAATCGCTGTGGGTGTTGAGCGGCGTGATTCCAAGCAGCGGCTTGAGATAGCCACCATCCTGATCGACGAGGCCGATTCCATCCGGACGTGAATATGCTAACCTGCCATCTGGCGCGAAAGCAAATGACATGCCCCACCAGCCATACACGCCACCACTGTTCGCACTCAACAAACGACGCGGAGTTGTCCCGCCAGTGATGCTGACGCGGTACAAGTCATTGTTTGCCTGCCAACCGGGCGCAGCACTGCGCGGCTCGACGGTGGAATAGGCAACCGAGTTTGTTCCGGGAATCCACGCTGCAAAATGGACGATGTTTTTTCCCTGCAACGAAATAAGCTTAGGTTCGAGGTTCTTTGTCCGCACCGCCCAAAGGGTGTTGATCTCTTCATCCGCAGGCTTGGTGGATCTTCGCGTAAAGACCAGATATTCGCCATTGGGCGAGAGCGTAAAAATACGTCCATCCAGATCCCCCGTACTGACGATCACACGGCGATTCGCGGTAGACCCTTCCATGATCCAAGCATTGCCGCCAGCGAGATATGCCAGCGTGCCGGGAATATTTAACGGGGTAAACGATGCCTGCGCGCCGACCATGACGATTTCAGGCAACGCCTCGGTAATGATGGTCGTTTTCACGACCGTCTTGCTGACTTCGGCATTATCTTCCAAAATGCGGCGATAGGTAATTTCTCGTAGTCCGTTCGCCCCGGCTTGAACCAGTCTGGTTTCACCTTCCGGCAGGGTTTCATTGCGGACAATTTGCCGTTCAAATGGAATGACTTCTTCTTCGGTGCTAAATTCTTCCACAACGCGGGTGAGCGTGATGATGTCTCCAGCGCCAAGGATGGTATAAAATGGCGGCTCGCTTCGGTCAAGACTGCCCGGATTAACGCCCGCGGTCTGTAGCGCTTCAGAGACGGTGCTTCCGGCTGGCACGCTGACTTCCCGCGTGGTTCCGTCCGCGGTGATGGTGACCAAAATCTCCTCACGGATCTGTGGAGAGCGGCAAGCTGCCATCAGTATGGCAAACAGTAAAATGGTTGGAAGCAGGCGAAGGGGTGTCCTGAGCCGAGTGGAAGGACGGGTCATGTCGGGTATAATCCAGCCGCTATTTGATGCGCCCCGTCAATGTCATCACACCATCTGCAATGGTGATGGACTCCAATCGGAAACCAACGGCTACAGGACCGAGCGAGCCGGTGAAAACTTCATCGATGATTGCGCTGACAGCGGAGTTCACGCCTTCTGGGGCGGGGATGGGGCCAAAGTCGGCGGAGGCGATCTCGATCTTGGGCTGCCCCGTGACTTCATCCACGGTTACATTCATAGTAATGAGCATGGTAGCCGTGAACCATCCGCGTGTGATCTTGCCATACATTTTCATTTGACCGTCGCGCAGGTGAACTTGCGGGTCGGTGAATGGCGGGTTGGTTTGCTGGGCAAGTTTATCTGCCATGAAGGACGTGAGCTGGCTCTCGGTAAGTTGTAAAGTGATTACACCAGTTTCCGCGCCAGATAGGAATGCCTGTTCGATCTGTTCCAGCATGGTTTGCGATTCATCGCTCGACGCAGGAATGGTCTGCGCAGGGTATTCGGGTCCGCCAACGGCGATGGTACAAGCCAGCGATGAAAGCAAGAGTGCCAGAACGAATATGTAAAATTTGGAAATCTTTTTCATATTTTTTGTCGTATAAAAAACGTAAGTTAAGTGGAGTAATTATAGCATGAGCGACTCTCAAACCCTTTCAAATATCGAACTAAGCCTCGCAGCACGCATCGAGGCGATGTTGTTCGTTTCTGCCGAGCCTGTGCCGATCGCGCAACTTTCCGCCGCGCTGGATGTGACCGCCTCGGTTGTTGAACGCGGGTTGAAAGAGTTGGAAGATGCTCTCCAAACACGTGGATTGCGCTTACAGCGAAATGCTGGACGCGTGCAACTGACCACAGCGGCGGAACTCGCCTCACAAGTGGAAAAATTCCTCGGCTTGGAAGCGGTCACGCATCTCAGCCGCGCCGCTTTGGAGACGCTGGCGATCATCGCCTATCAACAGCCGGTCACCCGCCCGCAAGTGGATTCGATCCGCGGCGTGAACAGCGACGGGATGATGAAGAGTCTTTTGAGCAAGGGGTTGATCCAGGAATCTGGTCGCACAGATGGACCAGGGCGTCCGATCTTGTACTCGACCACGCCAGAGTTCCTCCAACATTTCGGTTTGAATTCGATCATGGAACTCCCACCGCTTGCTGCTCCCATTGAGGCGGAACCAGAGTCCGCGCCGACGGAGTTATTGAAGGGATAATCAATATCTTAGACCCACAATCTTGTGGGATTACTAGCTCGATGGAGAGCAAAAAGCATGCTCAAGACGAGGCTTTTGGGGCTATTCCGACTCTTTCGATTCGAACTGCCTTTTTCGGCAGGAGTATGTGTCATTCTGGGGGAGCTACTCGCGCTTGGTGATATTCCAAGCGCGAAGGAAAT
>JAHDWC010000003.1:52324-61505 GCA_023382575.1 Anaerolineales bacterium | reverse complement strand
ATGATTTTGGGGTTTCTCAGTGTCTTTCTGATCTCAGCCACCTCCCTGATTTTGAACGATTATTTCGACCTCGAAAGCGACAAGATCAATACACCTGAAAGACCGCTTCCCTCTGGAATGGTCACCGAACGCGATGTCGTCATCCTATCTTGCATTGTGACCATATTGGGTTTTATTGCTGGAAATTTGCTTAGCCTTGAAGCTTTGTTGGTGGTTATTCTTGTATGGGGAGTAGGTTTCCTCTACAACTGGCGCTTCAAAAAGATGGGACTGTTGGGCAACCTGATGGTCAGTTTTTCGGTGGGAATGACTTTCATCTTTGGCGGGGTAGCGGTTGATCGGCCGTTTGAAATGACGGTCTGGTTCTTTGGTCTTTTGGCATTTCTTATCAATTTTGGAGAAGAGATCGCCGCCGACTCAATGGATGTTGATGGAGATCAAAAAGCAGGTTCGCGCTCCCTGCCAGTTTTGTTGGGAAGTGAAAACAGCCTGCGAATCAGCGCGGCCATTTTCTTTATCGTAATTGTCATCAGTTTCCTACCCGTTATATTTGGCTGGCTGGACTGGTTCTACTCAATCCCCTTTCTATTCATGGATGGCGTAATTTTCTACTCAACGATGAAATTATTGGACGCAAGTCTTCCAAATCGCCGCAAATACATCCGCTGGATTTATCTGAGCGCTTCATTGGCGATTCTGGTCGTAATTGTCATCCGCATTGTAATTTGAATGCTTTGTCTTGAAGCACAGAATACTTCGTGTGTCCATCAACGACCTGAATTGGAACGTTTATTTTTTCCATATCTTGAAGAAGATGTACGGTCATCTGCTTTAGAGAATCTCTTCGCTGGCGCAGACGGGCCGGAACGGTTTGCGCCATAGACCTTCTTATGAGTCTCAACCGGGCGCGCCTTTCCTTTGAGTTCTGCGACTTCGTCTTCCGTCAGATATCGCCATTGGCGCGGTTTGAGATTACCTAATCTCAATGTCCCGATGCGTAGGCGGATGATCTTCACTACCGGCAAGCCAAGCAGTTTCCCTATCTCACGGATCTGACGCTTTTTTCCTTCCCCCATGATGATTTGAAGCCACGCGCCTTTCCCTGAGGTG
Source organism: Anaerolineales bacterium (assembly GCA_023382575.1). Classification (GTDB taxonomy): domain Bacteria; phylum Chloroflexota; class Anaerolineae; order Anaerolineales; family Villigracilaceae; genus Villigracilis. The sequence continues at coordinate 60,395 of JAHDWC010000003.1, read as the reverse complement.
GAAAGGAATTTCACATCGGCTGGCGCTGTCTTATCACCATCTTCCAGCACAACCCCACGCCGCCAGGTACTTAATTGTTCCTCGTCTGGGCGACGCGCGACCAAAACGCGATATTCTTTCTGATGACCATATCTTGGGTGCGTCAACTTGTTCGTTAACTCGCCATCGTTGGTCATTAAAATCAAGCCCTCTGAATCATAATCCAAACGCCCAACCGGATAGAGATGACCCGGCAGCGGAATCAAATCACGAACCGTTGTACGTCCGTCCTGGTCTTCAGCAGCCGACAGAACATTTCGCGGCTTGTACAATGCGATATAAACATACGATTGCGTTTCGTCTTTGGGGATCAGCTTTCCATCAAGGGTGATGGCGTCTTTTGAGGAATCAGCTTTTTGTCCTAAAGTGGCTGCCTGTCCATTTACTTTTACGCGTCCTTCGATGATAAATTCTTCGCAGGCGCGACGTGAACCAAACCCGGCACGAGATAGTATTTTCTGTAATCTTTCTTCCATAGTGGAGTGATTATAACGGATTTGACCGTAAAGATAGTTCTTCTTCTTTGAATGCGGTAAGATTGTGAAAACGCATCCACCTCTTCTTGGAGAATCAAAGTAAATGGATATCAATACATTGCGACAATGGATTGCAGAACGAGACTCGATCAGTATTTTGAAAACACTCGACGTTCACACCGGAGAACGAACTGTCCTCAAAGAATTCGATTATGTCATTGAGGCCCCCAACTGGACAAAAGATGGTCGCTATCTGGTGTATAACAGCCTTGGGCGGATGTATATGTATGAATTGGCATCCGGGGATATAAAAGAGATCGACACTGGATTTGCCATCGATTGCAACAATGACCATGTCCTCTCGCCAGATAATCAAGAGATAGCTGTCAGCCACTTTACGAATGAAGATGCCACTTCGAGGATTTATATCCTGCCATTTGATGGTGGTATTCCGCGCTTGATTACTGAAAAAGGGCCATCCTACTTGCATGGCTGGTCGCCAGATGGTAAATACCTGGCATATTGCGCCGAGCGGAATGGACAATACGATATTTATTCAATTTCCGTCAATGGCGGCGAAGAGACACAACTTACCAATCTGCCCGGGCTCGACGATGGTCCCGAATACTCACCAGACGGCAAATATATCTGGTTCAACTCCACGCGCAGCGGACTGATGCAAGTCTGGCGCATGGAGGCGGACGGATCTAATCCGACACATATGGTGAAAGAGGAGTCCAATTGCTGGTTTCCGCACGTCTCGCCAGATGGAAAATGGGTGGTGTATATAGTCTATGGTAAAGGCGATGTGGACCCGGGCGATCATCCTGCAAATAAGAATGTCGAACTTCGCCTCATCCCTGCGGAGGGTGGGGAATCAAAAACCATTGTAAAGTTGTTTGGCGGTCAGGGAACGATCAATGTCAATTCCTGGTCTCCGGATAATCGCACCATTGCATTTGTTTCCTATCGACTTAAAGCGTGAGGTCTTCATGAAAATTCAACCTGTAAAAACAGCGATTATCGGATGCGGTGGAATCAGCGATGCCTATCTGAGTACGATGATCCACAAATTCAAGATTCTCGATGTGGTCGGTTGCTGTGACCGAAATCCAGAGAAAGCTCGAGCCAAGGCGGAAAAATATGGCATCAAAGCGCTGACTTTGGAAGAAATCATCGCTGATGCCTCCATCGAAATTGTTGTGAATCTCACTACGCCTACGGCGCACTATGCTGTGATTAAACAATTGCTTGAGGCAGGAAAGCATGTCTATACGGAAAAGGTATTGTCGGTTGAATTGGAGCATGCGGCAGAACTTGTAAAAATTGCGGATGAAAAGAATCTATATCTTGGTGCCGCGCCAGATACATTTCTTGGGTCTGCCATACAGACTGCGCGCTATGCGGTGGACAGCGGACTGATAGGCGATGTCACCTCGTGTTATTGCGCGCTCTCCAGAGACAGCGAAATCTTCAGCCGGGCATTTCCCTTCACGGCCAAGCCCGGGGGCGGAATTGGCTTTGACGTGGGTATTTATTACATCACAGCTTTGTTAAGCATATTGGGACCCGTGAAAGAAGTATCAGGCGTCACTCGAACTCGGAACCCACAACGACAGGATTTCTCGCTGGAACGCTTTGGCGAGACCTTCCAGATCGAGTGTGAGAATCTCATGTCGGGAATTTTGCAATTTGAATGTGGCACAGTGGGAAATGTGCTCTTCGATGCCAATTCAATTTTCACTGCGCCAGAGAAGCCCTGCCTCGTATTGTTTGGAACCATGGGTGTGTTGTACATGGCTGACCCAAATAATTTTGGCGGCGAGGTCAAGGTGATCTTGAAGGGAAATAATGAACCGGTTGTGATGCAACAGAGCCACGCGTTCCATGAAGAATATCGCGGACTTGGCGTTGCCGAAATGGCTTGGTCGATGCGCAATGGGCGGAAGAATCGCGCGAACAAGGAAATGGCTTATCACGCTTTGGATGTTTTGCATGCCATCGTTCGTAGTGGAGACATGAAATCAAATCAGATTCTTCAATCCACTTTTGAGAAGTCACCGCCTATTCCTCGCGGATATTCTGGGCAGACCTATTTTGAGTTCATTGAAGAAGCGAGTATAGCGATCTAGCCTCAGGCTTAAAAATAAAAAAACGCACAGAGAGACTCTGTGCGTTTTTTGCTTATATTCGAATTAGGTCTGGCGGATATCCCAGAATTTTTTGACAACTTTTTCCAGCGCCTGGATGACCTCATCCTTTTTGAGGCGAGCCACCTTGAAAGTGATGATGCGGCTGCTGGTGTCGGGACCTGCGAACATGCCAAAAGCGAGGAAGTCTCCACCCGCCTCGGCGATGGCTTTCGTGACCTTCGCGAGTTGACCTGGTTTCTCTTCAACCAGTGCGGTCACGCGCAACGCCTTGGTACGTGCGCCCATCAACTCGAGGAAGATCTTGAACAGGTCGGTTTCGGTGATCATCCCGACCATTTTGCCTGAACGCATGACTGGCATGCCACCAATCTTGGAATCTGCCATGATGCGTGCCGCTTCTTCGATAGGTGTGTTGACATCAATGGTCTTGACCTTTTTCGTCATCACGTTCTTGACAGTCACTTTACTCATCAGGTAGTTCATTTCCCAGACGCTCAGACTCGTTACCGGGGAGGGGGATGCGTTCAAAAGATCGCTCTCTGAAACGATTCCCAGCATCTTGCCATCCTTGACGACTGGTGCGCGGCGGATGTGTTCCTTGCGGAACATCACTAATGCATCGTGGACAGGGGTATCCGGGCTGACAGTAATAACGGGTTGCGACATTCTTTCGCCTACAAACATGGTTGCCTCCAGACGTACATGAAAGATTGGCTTGTGAAATTTATTTCAAATTGATTATATTCACAAACGAAAAAAAGAAAGTCACGAAATCGGAGTGAAAAAGGTCACTTTGCAAATTCCTTGATCACTCTTGCCATGTGCTTGGCATGCTGCACATACAGGTCAATGCGGATGTTCTCGTTGGGGGCGTGGGCGCGCGTGTCAGGGTGGCCCAAGCCCATGGTCACAACGGGCAGCCCGAGGTCATGCACGAACGGGTAGCTGGGTCCTGAACCGCCGATCATCGGAACAACATCCATGGGAATATCATACACATCTTCGGCGCTTTCTACAACCATCTTAACAAAGGGATGATCGGGGTCGGTGCGCGCGGCAGGCTCGCCTCCGAGGAAGGTGATCTCCACATCGCGGAAGCCTTCCGCATCCAGATGCGCTCGAAGCTTTTTCAAAATATCCTGGGGCTTTTGCCCCGGGACAAGGCGGAAGTCCACCTTGGCTGACGCAAACGCCGGCTGGACGGTCTTTGAGCCAGGTCCCTGATAGCCGCTGGTCAATCCACAGATGGTGCAGGTTGGCGTGAAGACCTCTTCCATCTTCAGGTCTGTGCCGCCAGTCAATCCTTTGATGAATTCCTTCACCCCATAACGTGTCTTGTATTCTTCTTCCACATCGGGGAGTTTTTCCATGAATTCTCGGTCACGTTCGGTGGGCGGAATGACATCATCATAGAATCCGGGGATGCGAATCCGCTCATCGGATCCCTTAAGCGTGCTCAACGCCCAAACCAACCTCCACGCCGCGTTCGGAAAGATACTGCCGCCAATCCCCGAATGGACATCTGTTCCAAGCGCGGTGACGGACAATTCAACATAGCAAATTCCGCGCAGACCAAGATACTGCTGCGGACGTTCACGATGATCTACACTGCCAAATTCCCACACGCAGGCGTCGGCTTTGAGTTTGTCCAGATTTTCGGCAATGTAATCATGCAGGTGAACACTGGCAGTTTCTTCTTCGCCTTCGATGATGAATTTGATATTGCAGGGTAGTTCACCTTCCTCAGCAAGGATGGCGTCGATGGCGTGCAAGCGGGAGGTGAGATGTCCCTTGTCGTCGCTCACGCCGCGCCCATACATTTTCCCATCGCGGATCTGCGGCTCAAATGGCGGACTCTCCCACAAATCCAGTGGTTCAGGCGGTTGTACGTCATAATGATTATAGATAAGTAAGGTCCTGTCGCTTTTGCCTTTGATCTCGCCAAACACAACTGGCGCGCCATCGGTGGCATTGATCTCGGCCTTAAAGCCACGCTTTTCCAGCATCTCTTTGACCATTTGGGCGCATTCCTTCAACCCAAGGTTTTGTGCGCTGATACTTGGCTGTGCCACATATGTTTTGAGCTCATCCAGGCTTTGATTTAGATTCTTGTCAATGTATTCGTCCAACTTTTCATAGCCTTTCATATTATGCTCCTCTTAAAAAATTTCGGAAGTCTCCGCGCGCCCAAATCGACGCTCAAAGACTTCCGATTTTCATTCATAAAAATTTGCGATCCATTCGATCGAATATGCACCCGCAAACGCAAACATCGCCATCTTAATAGTCTGCCCGACCCAACATGCCAGCATAAATTGCCAAATGGGAATCTTCGCGATCCCAGCCGCAACACCGGCAATGTCAAAAAATGGGTTGGGAATTGCCGACAATACCAGAATGACCCACGCGCCATACTTCTTCACCCATGGCAGGATGCGGTTGTACATCGTAGTATTTTCCACCACGGCTTGCCCGCTAAAACCGGCAAGGTACCCGGTCAGCTCGCCGATGGTTCCGCCTGCTCCTGCCGCAAATGCGACCCCAAGCGGGTTGAACACACTTCCCATCGCAAAGACCACAGCCACGCCCGGCGCAGGCAAAATGACCGTCGCATTCGCCATCAACGCGATCAGGAAAATTCCCGGATAGCCATACACAGCAAACTCTTCCACGCGGTCGCGGATACTGTAGATATAGACCGTGATACCGATCACCGCGAGGACAGCCAGTACCCGCAGCAGATTCGTGCCTAAGCTGCTGGCTGGCTTCTGAGCTTTTGCTTCCACTGGAGTGGATTCCGCAACGATAACCTCAGGCGCTTGCGTTTTCTTCTTCGGTGTGCTGACTCGTTTTGTGCTTTTGGCTTGTTTCCGTTTTTTTTCCGCAGCCTTGACAGGCTGTTTAGGATTAGCTTTCTTCGATGGTGACACGGATGATCTTCACAGCCGGAGCGTTGACGTTGTTCGGGTCGCGCGGCGGAATGGACATCAATACATCCAAGCCTTCCACCACCTGACCGAAGACGCTGTGACGGTTATCCAGATGAGGCGTAGGCAGATGGGTGATAAAGAACTGCGAGCCATTCGTGCCCGGTCCTGCATTGGCCATCGAAAGGATACCCTGTTTGTCATGCTTCAAATTGGGATGGAACTCATCCTGAAATTTATAGCCCGGACCGCCACGACCTGTTCCGGTCGGGTCGCCGCCCTGCGCCATGAAGTTGGAGATGACGCGATGAAAGATCACGCCATCGTAATAGCCTTCACGCGAAAGGAAGACAAAATTATTCACAGTTACTGGGGTTTTGTCGGCAAACAACTCGATGACCATTGTGCCTTTATCGGTTTCCATGTGAGCCTTGTATTTCTTCTTCGGGTCGATCTGCATTTCGGGGGGCTTATTCCATTGCTTTGTCATTGGTTCTCTCCTTGGGTATAAAATTTATTTGAGTAATAGTTCAATTCTAGCTGTGACCATGTCCAACGCTGCGACATTGTGACCACCCTCGGGGATGATAACATCTGCGTAGCGTTTGGACGGCTCCACAAATTCCAAATGCATCGGACGCACCGTCGCGTAATATTGATCGATCACAGATTCGGTGGAGCGTCCGCGTTCGGTGAGGTCGCGGTGTAAGCGGCGGATGAAGCGAATATCCGCATCGGCATCCACAAAAATTTTCACGTCGAAAAGTTTTCTCAATTCCGGCTCTACATACAGAAGGATTCCCTCGACCAGGATCACTTTGCTGGGGCGGACTGTGAACGTTTCGGCTTTTCGCGTGTCGTTGGAAAAATCATAAATGGGAACTTCCACGGGCTTGAATTCTCTTAACGTGATGATGTGCTGGATCAGCAATTCAGTCTCGAGCGAGTCGGGATGGTCAAAATTGATCTCAGAATGACGCGCCGAAGGAAGCATGCGCACGTCCTTGTAATACGAGTCATGTTGAAGATAAGCGATCCGATCCGACCCAACCCTTCTCAAAAGCTCCTGTGCTACTGTAGTTTTTCCTGACCCCGACCCGCCCGCGATACCGATGACCAGTGGAATTTTATTCGTCATATTTTCGATTATAGCCCATCAACGAAAAAAACGGCTCCGGGCGGACCCGAAGCCTGTTCCTGCTAAAAAACTTATCTTCGTTTGAGCATCCCCGTAACCGCATGCCAGATCGGGCAGCGGTCATACACTCCCATAAAGGTGAGGATGCCGCCAATTCCCAAGACCAGCCAGTTGCTGGTAATAGTTCCGATGACGATAAACGCTCCGCCAGCCCCAAGCCGTAAGACACGGTCAAATGGCGTAAGCGGAACTTTCACTTCACCGCCGCTGACAAGCGATTGGAACATGCTGCGATATCCTGCTTCTCGTTGCGCACCCGTTACACGTCCCACTTCCTTGCCGTCGCGGATGCTGATGACTGTTGGGATTCCAAAGATGCGAAAATGTTCAAGGATCTCGCGTGAATCGTCCGCGTTGATCGGCATAAATTCGACTTGGTCGGCGTATTCTTTTCCCAGCTTTTCAAGGATGGGCTTGGTTATCATACATGGACCGCACCAAGCCGCCCAAAAATCAACCACGATGGGTTTCTCAGCAGAAGCGATCTTTTGTTGGAAATCTGCTAATTTCATAATGGCATAGAGCGGACGAGACTTCGTCCGCTCTGGTTACTCCTATTTTTTGTACGTGCTAAATTTGAACGGCGCGTAGAGCGGACAGAATCCCACAATGGCTGTGAGAAGGAATACGGCTCCCAGCACTACCAGGATAATTCCCAATGTACCAGCCACAACTTCACCGAAATACAGATAAGCGAAAACCACAGCCAGTACCACACGGACGATCCGGTCAATATCAGATATATTGCGTTTCATGATTTCTTTCTCCTTTGAAAAAGTTGCTTGAAATGTTTATAGTGTTTGGATGCACTATTCAGGCGAAAGTTGCATAAAAATAAAAAAAGCCCTTCCGCATGGAAGGGCTTGAAGCTTTTCAGTTGGTTAATCGGTCATGAAAGCCAGACCAACTGTGCCAGGTCCGGCATGGGTACCAACAACAGGGCTTAGTTCTGTAAAGATGGTTTCGACTGGCGAGAGGTCTGCACTTGCGCGGTCAATAAGTTTATGGGCATCTTCTTGCATGTTGGCGTGGAGCGTGGCAAGGCGGATGTTTGATTTGCCATTGACTTTTTCAGCGACCAATTCCAGGATGCGGTCGTGGGCCTTGGTCTTGGTGCGGACGCGGTCGATGGCTTCAACTTTTCCATTTTGAACAGCGAGGATCGGTTTCAAATTCAACGCAGAACCGATGAGACGTTGCGCGCCTCCGATTCGTCCGCCACGGTGCAGGAATTCGAGCGTATCCACGGCGAAGAAGACTCCTGTCCGCTGGTGGGCG
>JAHDWC010000003.1:871-52314 GCA_023382575.1 Anaerolineales bacterium | reverse complement strand
ACACTCTTGCAGACTGGCACCCGCTTCTGCTGCGCGGGCTGCGGCGAGGACTTGGAAGCCCAATCCCATGGCTGTGGACTGACTATCCACCAGTGCGACCTTTTCCCCGGCGCTTCCCATCATGCTTTTGGCTTGGATGGCAGATTGCAGCGTGCCGGAGAGTTTCGAGGAGATGAATATGCCAAGGACTGAGAAGCCCTGATCGACGAGTTCCTGAAAGGCGGCTTGCATGGTGACAATGGGGACCTGTGAGGTGGTGGGCATGGATTTGGACGATTTCAGGCGGGTGTAGAATTCGTCTGGTTGAATATCCACACCATCGCGAAAGGTTTCCTCTCCCCAGATTAATACCTGAGGGGTAATGGTAATGTTATATTTTTTTGCTAATTCCGCGGGGAGATACGCGGTGCTGTCTGTAACGAAAGCGATTTTGGACATCAATTCCTCCGAGGTTAATTTAATGCTCCCTATTTTACCCGCTGTAAAGCGGTTTTCGATGAGAAATTCCTTTGTTAAGCCTCATGGTATAATGCCTGTACTTGTGCGTACAACAAAGAATCTTCTTGTAGGAGCCTGTTTTGGCTTTTAACCCAATCAACTGGCTATTAGGCCTGTTTTCCCTGGATATTGCCATCGATCTCGGAACTGCGAACACTCTTGTTCATGTCCGTGGTAAGGGGATTGTCATTAACGAACCTTCCTGGGTTACAGTGGATAAAAAGCTCCGTCAGCCGTTGGCGATTGGGCTGGAAGCCAAGGAAATGGTAGGACGAACCCCCGCGAACGTTATGGTGGTCCGTCCTATTCGTGATGGCGTAATTGCCGAGTTTGATGTCACCCGCGTGATGCTCGAATACTTCATTGGTAAGGTTCATGAGCAGAGCGTGGTGCCATTGCCGCGTCCACGCGTGATCGTCGGTTTGCCGACCGGCGTGACGGAAGTAGAGAAGCGCGCGGTGTACGATGCTGTCATGGCAGCAGGGGCGCGTCAGGCTATGTTGATCGAAGAGCCGATTGCGGCGGCGATGGGGGCGGGGTTACCTGTCGGTGAAATTCGTGGTTCGATGGTGGTTGATATTGGTGGCGGCACGACTGAAGTGGCGGTTATGTCCATGAGTGGCGTGGTCGCTTCCCGCTCACTGCGTGTAGCTGGCGATGAAATGGATCAGGACATCGTCCAGTATTTGCGTAATAAATATAATTTATTGGTCGGGCAGGGCATTGCCGAACAGATCAAATGGCAGATCGGCTCGGCATATCCGCTTCACCCTGAAAAAACGATGGAAGTTCGCGGAAGGAATCTCGTCACCGGTTTGCCTGAGACGATTGAAATCTCGTCGGTCGAAATCCGCGAGGCGCTTTCTGGATCGGTACAAGTCATCATCGATACTGTCCGTGATGCGCTGGATGAAATCCCGCCTGAGATCGTATCGGATTTGATGGATATTGGGATTTGTCTGGCAGGCGGCGGTGCGCTTCTTCAGGGACTGGCAGAGCGTCTGACCGATGAGTTGAAGTTACGTGTTTGGGTCGCTGAAGACCCATTGACATGCGTCGCGCGCGGCGCAGCGATGGTGTTTGAGGACCTTGAGAGTCTGTCACGTTATCTGGTCGGTTTGGAACGTGGCAGTACCCGTCATGTTGCATAAAGGATTATTGGCAGTCTGTTAAAAAGACTGGTCACGAATGAATTCTCGTTCTTTACAAACTACGATCATCTTTTTGGTGATAGGTGGGATTCTTGCTCTGGCGTTTGGCGGCTTCTTTGGGTCTGCTTCACGCCAATTTAACTCTGTGCTGGTTGAAGTTCAAACCTGGATCTCGACTCGTTTTCTGGGCTTCCAAGATTTCGTCACGGCGCCGCGTGATATTGTTTCGCTGCGTCAACGTAACGCTGAGCTGGAAGCGCAGGTATCTCAATTGCAGGCACAAGTGATCGAGTTACAGCAGCGCGTCAACGAAACGGACATCCTCGCCGCGTTGGTGGATTTCTCGCGTTCCAATCCGGAAAGCACATATAAAGCAGCTTCGGTTATCGGACGCGATCCCAGTCCCTTCCTCCATTACATCATCATCAACCGCGGATCGAATGACGATATCCGTCGTGGTATGCCCGTGGTGACCAATCAGGGGTTGGTTGGTCGCATTGATGCGGTCATTGCAGATGCCGCCCGGGTGCAATTGATCACTGACCCGGCGTCTTCCATCAATGTTTATTTGCAGAATGCGGATACCAGCGCGACGTTGTTCGGCTCGGTCACTGGTGACGTATCTCTCGATATGATCTCGCAAAATGTGGTTGTGGAATCTGGTGACCTGATCCTGACGTCGGGGTTGGGTGGTGGGTTTCCTGCCGACTTGATCATCGGGCAGGTGGTGACCGTCCGAACACTGGAGTTCGAATTGTTCCAGCAGGCAACCGTTCAACCCGCCGTGGACTTCTCCCGCCTTGAAATCGTGCTGGTGATTACCAACTTCCGTCCAGTGGATATTTCTCCGCTGGAGCCTGTCTCGACTCCATCCCCATAATTAGACATGCGAAATATCATCGCGTTCCCATTGCTTTTATTGGCAGTGATTCTGCAATCTTCTGTTGTCAGTGAGATACGCCTGCTTTCCGGCTATGCCGATTTACCATTCCTGCTCATCGCCGCCTGGGCATTGCAGGAGCGCGTCGAATCCGCCTGGCACTGGGGCGCCATTGCCTGTCTGGTTGTCGGATTTGTCACCAGTTTGCCTTGGCCCGTTTTGACAGCCGGTTATCTTAGTGTTATTTTTATGGCGCGCATCTTACAACGGAGAGTTTGGCAGGCGCCGTTATTGGCAATGTTTAGCGTTGTGTTTCTGGGAACGTTGTTCTTTCACCTGCTATCGTTCGTGACCTTGAGCGTTCTCGGAACTCCTTTTAACTTTAGTGATGTCCTGGGATTGATCACCCTTCCCAGCTTATTGTTGAACATGTTGTTTTCCATCCCGATCTATACGCTGATGCGTGATCTGTCTTACTGGGTGTATCCATCAGAGGAGTTTGAATGAGTGCTGGCACTGAGTCCCGTCCCGTGCGCTTCGAAACCTGGCGGTTGGCAGTTATTTACATCGCAATCACTCTTGCGCTGACAGCATTTCTCGTCCGCTTGATTAACTTGCAAGTCCTTCAGGGGGAAGATTGGAATGCTCTTGCCGTTGAAAATTACACCAAGGATGTCAGCGTGCCTGCGCCGCGCGGGATTATCTATGACCGCAATGGCTACATATTGGCGCGGAACATTGCCGCTTACAACGTGGTCGTCACCCCCGCCAACCTGCCAGAAGACGATGCGGATATTCAACGCATCTACCGTGAACTGTCCGAGTTGATCAATGTCTCTGCCGGAAATTTTGTCACAGAAGATACAGTCACTGATGGGTTGATCTTAGCAGTCCCCGGCGGTTTGATGACGGAAGAATCACTTGAGGAAGCCAAGCTTTTTTCAGAGTGTGTGCCAGGACCAAGTATTGCGCAGCTAGTAGCCTTGCAGGATACGTTGGCGCCATACAGTGCCGTAAAAGTCCAATGTAATGTCTCTGAAGAGATTGCCCGCATTGTGGAAGAAAAAGCCGTCGATTGGCCCGGCGTTGACATTGATGTCGAGCCGATCCGTGATTACCCAACTGGCTCGCTGACAGCTCATCTCATCGGCTTTCTTGGACCCATTCCCGCTTCACAGGAGGCGGAATTAACCGCTCAAGGGTTTGTACCCAACCGCGACAAGATCGGGTACTCCGGAGTGGAAGCGTCATTACAGGATATTCTTGCGGGTAGGAACGGGCTGCGCGTCGTTCAGGTAGATGTGGCAGGACAGGAAATCCGCAACCTGGAGCCGCCAATCGCCCCAGAGCCGGGACATAATGTTTACTTGACCATTGATACGCGTTTGCAAGCTGCGGCAGAGGCTACGCTTTTAGAAGAAATGAATTTTTGGAATACCTATTTTGGGCAAATTCGTATTTCGAGCGGTGTGATCATTGCCATGAACCCCAAGACGGGTGAGATCCTTGCGATGGTTTCATATCCCACTTACGAAAATAATCGCTTGGCGCGAATTATCCCGGCGTATTACTATGAGCAATTAAGTCAGGATCCACGTAGACCCTTGCTGAATAATGCCATCTCGGCAGAATATCCACCTGGTTCAACGTTCAAGCTTTCAACAGCAACTGGCGCCTTCAATGAAGGCATTGTCGATGCAAATGATATCGTTCTAGCTCCGGGACAATTGCTCCTGTGTGAACGCTTCAACCCCACTGATATTTGTACTGATGCGAATACACGCCCATTTGTCGATCATATTTTTGAACAGAATCCTGAAGGCTTTGGCGCGGTCAGTTTCTTCCAATGTATCGCTTTTTCAAGTAACGTTTGTTTTTACAAACTAGGCGGCGGCTTTGAAGATGAAATTCCGCAAGGCTTGGGCATTCAGCGCCTCGGCGAGTATGCGCGTGCGCTTGGATATGACGAACGTTCTGGCATTCAGTTGTACGGTGAAGCGGATGGGTTGATCCCCGACCCGCAATGGAAGCGCGTCAATACCGGCGAGAACTGGTCTACGGGTGATACCTATATCGCCAGCGTGGGGCAGGGATATGTGCTCTCGACGCCATTGCAAGTGCTACTGTCTGGCGCAACGATTGCGAACAATGGCAAGCTGATGCAGCCAACTGTTGTCCGTCAGGTGACAGATGGTGATGGTAATGTGGTGCCGATGTGGTTCAACCCACAAGACCCGCTCAATTTCACTGTGACGGAATTCGAGACGCCGGGCAGTTATCAGATTTCACCCTTCACCCCGAATATGAAATGGGATGCCACCGTCGACCCATTGATCCGCGAATATTCCTGTGATGGCGCTTACTGTACGCTGACAGAGGACTTAAAGACCATCCAACCAGAGACGATACAAGCAGTCCGCGAAGGGACGCGCCTGGCCGTGACCGCGACGTTGTTCGGTACGTTGAACGATCTCTTTGGTAACTTTCCCATTGCTGTGGCCGGAAAGACAGGTACCGCCGAATACTGCGATGATGTTGCTCGCGCTGCAGATCGCTGTCAATTTGGGGCGTGGCCCACGCATTCATGGACGTTGGCTTATGCTCCTTATGAAGACCCAGAGATCATCGTCGTCGCGTTTGCCTACAACGGTGGTGAAGGGGCAAGTGTGGCGGGTCCAATGGTGCAGCGTGTCATTCGTGCATACTATGAGATTAAGGCGTTGGATGCTGCCGAGAGTGCCACGCAACCATAATGGTTGGGCATATTTCATCAGGTATAATTCCGGGTAATGGTGTGACAGATCAACTTATGGAGCCGACTACTTCCATCGTTCAGATCAAGGGAATACGCGATGGACTTCTTGCGACCTTTTCAGAAGCGCCGTGGGAAGACCAGCAGTCTGCTTTGTTGTCACAAATTGATGACCGTCCCACTTTTTTTCAAGGCGCGCGTCTCGCCATTGACATTGGTACGCAGGCTCTGAAAGTGAACGACCTTGTTGATCTGCGTGACCGCCTTTCCGAGCGGAATGTATCGCTGTGGGCGGTTGTCAGCGAATCGCCGCTGACAGAACAAACCTCGCAATTGCTTGGGCTTGCCACTCGTATCTCCAAGCCGCGTCCTGAAGAGCAACGTCACTTCATCGACACGATTAGCAATGACACAGCTCTTTTTATTGCCAAGACCATTCGCTCGGGCGCACGCATCGAATATCCCGGTCATATCTTGATCGTCGGAGACGTCAACCCCGGCGCGGAAGTGGTTGCGGAAGGGAATGTCATTGTCTGGGGGCGGGTGCGTGGCATGATCCATGCAGGCTCGAAAGGTGACCGTTCGGCATTCATCTGCGCCCTCGACCTTTCTGCCAATCAACTGCGCATCGCCGATGAAGTTTCGGCGGCGTTGAAACCCCATAAAGACCCACGACCTGAGATCGCCAGCATTAACAGCGAAGGTCGTTTACAAGCCGAAGTATGGCATGCAGGCTAATCCATAACCAGGAATTGATATGACCGCTCAAGTGATTACCGTTACCTCTGGAAAAGGCGGCGTGGGCAAGACCACAGCCGTTGCAAATCTTGCCACTGCGCTGGCGATGGACGGCAAACGCGTCGTCTGCATCGACGGCGATATTGGCTTGCGCAACCTCGATGTGGTTATGGGACTTGAGAATCGCATCGTCTATGATATTGTGGATGTCATCGAAGGCCGCTGTAAATTGAAGCAGGCCATGATTCGCGACAAACATTACCCTGAGATGTATCTCATCCCCGCAGCGCAGACGCGCGATAAGAATGCCGTCTCCCCGTCGGATATGGTGCGCATCTGCAAGGACCTGCGGCCTGATTCTGATTTCATCATTATTGATTCACCCGCGGGCATCGAACGCGGCTTCCGCAATGCGATTGCAGCGGCAGATCGTGTTCTGGTGGTGACCAACCCCGAGGTCAGTGCGGTGCGCGACGCAGATCGTGTGGTGGGCATCCTGGAAGCGGAGGAAAAAGGCAATCCGCTTTTGATCCTCAATCGCTTGAATCCCGCCATGGTTAAAAATAACGAAATGCTCTCTGCCGAAGATGTGCTTGATCTGTTGGGCATTCAGCTCGTAGGCATCGTGCCTGAAGATGAAAACGTCATCATCGGGTCGAATCGTGGTGCGCCAGTCGTCAACGATGCGAAGAGCCGCGCCGGACAGGCGTTCCGTAATATCGCCAAACGTTTGCAAGGGCAGGAAGTTCCTTTCATGGATTTTGCACAACAAGGCGGCTTGTGGGGCGCCATCCAACGACTGACCGGGAGGAAGTGAAATGATGAACTTCTTCAAGCGAAAGAGCAGCGCGTCGAGCGCAAAGGAACGCCTGCAACTTGTGTTGGTGCATGATCGCACTGATTTGACTCCCGCTCAACTCGAGTCGCTCAAGGATGATTTGCTCAAAGCGATCTCACAATACATCGACATCGACCCGGAAGCTGTGCAGATCGGATTGGAACGGGATGGACGCTCGCAGCGGCTGGTAGCGGATATTCCCCTGCGGAGCGCTTCGCATCACCGCGCAGGTTGATTTGATATTCTGGAGGCACGGATCAACCTGATGGCATCATCGGTTGCGTCCGTGTTTTTTATTTTATGATTTCTCGTGGACTTTCCTGGCGTAATTTTGACTTCCTGCTGTTGGGAGCGATCGTGCTTGCTGTGGCTTTTGGCGCAGCCATGATCCGCTCTGCCGTGGCTGGAAATGAAGTGTTGCAACCGTCGATCTTGCGTCAGGTGTATTTCGCCATCCTGGGGGTGGTGCTGATCTTCCTGCTTGCTTCCATTGACTATCGTTATTGGCTGGCGCTTTATCGCCCGATCTATATTGTCATTCTCGGCTTTCTGGTCACGCTGACGGGTTTTGGTCAATCTGCCTTTGGTGCACAGCGTTGGTTCACCGTGGGTGTGTTATTCCTCCAACCGACCGAGTTTGCCAAAATTGCCGCCATCATTATTTTGGCGCGGTATTTCGAGGCGGTAAAAGACCGTCCACGTGATTTGCGTTGGGTGATCGGAGCGATCGTGTGGGCATCTGGCATCATTGTGATGATTTTGTTACAGCCTAACCTAAGTAATGTGATGGTTCTGTCCGTTATTTTGGCGGTGATGCTTTGGGTCAACGGCATTCAGGTCAAACACGTGGCAATTGCCGCGGGTGTTGGGGCGTTGGCTTTGGTCAGTGTGATTGCGCTTTCGGTCTTGGGCGTTCGGATTCCGGGATTGCAAGCCTATCAACAAGAACGAATTGTAAACTTCGTCGTGCCAGACCCGAACGATACATATGGGAACCGCTATAACGTTCAGCAGGCGCTGATTGCTGTTGGCTCGGGCGGCGTCTTTGGCCAGGGATATGGTCACGGCACGCAGACGCAATTGCGTTTCCTCAAGGTGCGTCATACTGACTTTATCTTTGCCGCCAGCAATGAGGAATTCGGTTTAGTGGGCGGCGTGTTGATCATCCTGACATTGGCCGTGATCGTTTGGCGTTGTGTTCGCGCGGCGCAAAAAGCCAGAGACGTAGCTGGCTCGATGCTGGCGTTGGGGGTCGCAACCCTTATTTTCTTCCAAGGCGCGGTCAACATTGGGATGAACCTCAACTTGTTGCCCGTCTCCGGGTTGCCGCTGCCATTCATCAGTTACGGCGGAAGCGGTCTGACCGCCTTGATGATCGGCATTGGATTAGTCGAATCCGTTGTTATGCGCCGTAAAGATCTGGAATTTTAAATTCAATTAGGAGTGTCTTCTCTTGTCCATCAAACCTGCTCGCACTCGCATCGCTCCATCCCCGACCGGACACATGCATCTCGGTACGGCGCGCGTCGCCTTGTATGACTATCTGCTCGCAAAAAAAACAGGCGGGCAATTCATCTTGCGCATCGAAGATACCGACCTGAAGCGTACTGTCCCCGGCGCAGAGCAGGAGATCATGGATGGCTTGCGCTGGCTTGGGCTGCAATATGATGAAGGTCCCGACGTGGGTGGACCCTATGGACCCTATCGTCAAACCGAACGCCGAGAGATTTACCAACAACACGCCAAAATTCTTGTCGATAACGGTCATGCTTATCCTTGTTTCTGTACTCCTGAACGTCTCGATAAAGTCCGTCAGGAGCAGATGAAGAATAAAGAGAATCCGCACTATGACGGCACTTGCCGCAACCTTGATCCTGATGATGCCGCCAAACGCATTGCCAATGGCGAGGCTTATACCATTCGCTTCAAGATGCCGCAGGAAGGTGTGACCGTCGCTCACGATCACTTGCGCGGCGATATCACCACCGAAAATAAGCAACTCAATGACCAGGTTATCCTCAAAACCGATGGCTTGCCGACCTATCACCTCGCCGCCATTGTCGATGACCACGAAATGCAGATCACACACGTCATGCGTGGCTCAGAATGGCTTGGCACGTTCCCATTACATGTTAATATCGTCCGCGCCTTTGGCTGGGAAGAACCGACCTGGATTCATCTCTCCGTTTTTCTGAAACCGAGCGGCAAAGGGAAAATGTCCAAGCGCGAGGCGGCGCAAGCCATGAAAGATGGCTACTCCATTTTCATCAAAGATATGCAAGATCTTGGCTTCACCCCCGAAGGTGTGTTGAATTGGTCTGCGCTCATGGGGTGGGGCGTCGCTGAAGATGATGTGATGACTGTGGAGCAAATGATCGAACGCTTCACAATCGACTCATTGACTCCCTCGCCTGCCGCGATCAACTTTCAAAAGTTGGATCATTTCAACGCGACACACATCCGCCTCTTGACGACTGAAGACTTGGCTGCCCGTCTCAAGCCTTATTTCACCCGTGAAGGTCTTGCCGTTAAAGATGATGTTCTGTTGAAAATAATTCCGCTCATCCGCGAACGGCTCACCACCTTGGACGATTGCATTTCCTTTGGCGCCTTCTTCTTCAAGGATGAAGTGACACCAAACCCTGAGGAACTCATCGCGAAGGGATTGGATGCCAGTCAATCTGCAGAAATTGCTCGAAGGGCGTATGAAATTCTGGCAGCGCAACCAGATCTCAGTCACGAACGATGCGAACCGCCCATGCGGGCTTACGTCGAAGAGAGCGGATTCAACACCAACCAAGTCTTCGGCATCCTGCGAGTCGCAGTGACCGGACAAAAGGTCAGCCCGCCGTTGTTCGAGAGCATGGAAATTATTGGGCGCGAGGTTTGCTTGCGTCGCATCCAGAATGCGGTTGCGATCCTTGAGAAACTATAATAAAAAGACGGAGCAACTGCTCCGTCTTTTTATTGCTGTTCTTCTTCGAGATGTGTGCGATGGATGATCGTATAGGCTTGTGTGCTCATTCCGCCGATATTTAACTCGACGGGTTTGCTCTCGATCTTCGCCTCCACCGGGATGTGATCCATCGCCTCTTTGGTGACAAGCACTTCGCCCGCCAGCCCAATATCTTCTCCCATTTTGCAGGCGCGGTTGACGGCATCGCCAAAAATATCCTCATTGTTGACGACCAGGATTTTTCCATAATCGATGCCGATGGAAACATGGACGTCAAGTTCGTCGGATGTCAGCAGGTTGGACGCAGCAAATGCATGTTGGATGGTGATCGCAGCGCGGACTGCTGAAAGTGGGTCTGGTAACACGGCGAAGCAATTATCTGCTTCGAATTTGATGATGGTCCCGCCATGTCCGGCGATGATCGGCTCCACGGTCAATTGCATGCGGCGGATCATGGAAAGGTAATGGACGATCCCGTACTTTCTGGTCAGCAGCGAAAAACCGAACATGTCCAACACCAGCACGGTGTTTTCCGTGCCATAGGCTTTCCAAATAGCGTCCTCTAATTGCTTGCGGACGGTCGGATTGGTCTCTTGCGAATAGTTTAAAAGCAGTTCTTTGAATTGTGTATCGTTTGGCAGCATGTACGCCTCTTTAATTGCCTCCATTATAACGAAAAGGTCACGGAAGTTCCTTGCTCTTCCGTGACCTTTTTCTAAATATCGCCCGGCTCATCCGCCATGCGGACGATGCGCGGGGTGAACTTGCCAACCACATCCACCAGATCGTTCTGGGCGGTGATGACCTCATCAATGGCTTTGTATGCCTGCGGCGATTCGTCAATGCCGCCGCCGAGCAGGGTGACTCCGCGCTCTTTGAGGTAGTCGTCCCGTTCGCGCTTGCTGATGGAGTTGATGGCAGCCTTGCGGCTCATGCGCCGACCCGCCCCATGTGAAGCGGATTCGAGCGACTCGCTCACGCCTCTTCCGCGGACGACGAAGCCTGCATCTCCCATCGAGCCGGGGATCACGCCGAGAACGCCAGCACCCGCGGGCGTGGCTCCCTTGCGGTGGACGATGACTTCGCGCCCATCCGGCAGTTTCTCGCGCCAGGCAAAGTTGTGGTGATTCTCTACCACTGCAACTTCTTTCAGCCCAACAGACGCCGCCACCCGCTTGTGAATAATATAGTGATTCGCCGAAGCAAAGCGACCTGCCAGTTCCATCGAAAGCCAGTATTCCTGACCATCTTCCGAATCTAATGTGAGCCACGCGAGGTGTTTGACACTGGGATCAAGATCGGGATGCTTTTCTCTTGCGAGTTTGCTGAAGCGGTCGGCGATCTTCGCGCCGACTCCACGGGATCCGCTGTGCGAGAGCAGGGCAAGGTATTCACCGGGCTGTAAGCCGAACATCGGCTCATGCAAGCGGAACGAACCCCACTCTACGAAGTGATTGCCCGTGCCGCTGGTGCCAAGTTGATTCATGGCGGTGTCTTTTAGAGTCCGCAGTTGTTTGGTGGCGAGCCAGGCATCGTCGTCGAGGACGGGGTGCTGGGCGCGTTTGCTGCCTTTCCAAGCGGCGCCCATGCCGAAGGCGGTTTCGTCCCAAAGGGCGTTTTCGAACATGCCTTTCTTTTGCCCGATGAGAATCGGTGAGACTTCGTATAGCGACAAGCGCATACGGCAGGCAATGTCCACGCCAACGGCGTAGGGGATGACGGTGTTCTCAGTCGCCAGCACACCACCAATGGGCAGACCATAGCCGACATGGGCATCGGGCATGAGCGCGCCGGTGACGGTCACGGGCAGGCGCATGGCGTTTTCCATTTGGCGGATGGCTTCGGTTTCGATGTGGTCCGTGCCCCAGATGGGGAAGG
The DNA here is from genome assembly GCA_023382575.1 of Anaerolineales bacterium. Classification (GTDB taxonomy): domain Bacteria; phylum Chloroflexota; class Anaerolineae; order Anaerolineales; family Villigracilaceae; genus Villigracilis. The sequence continues at coordinate 40,623 of JAHDWC010000003.1, read as the reverse complement.
GCAGGGGTGACTCGCGCAGGGTTTCTTCGGTTAGCTCATTGTTCTTATTCTTGCGCAGAATCTCGCGGGCGAGGTCTGCAAGCAAACTATCGGCGAGGAAGTTGCCCGGGTTGGCGCGAACCGCTTCGAGCGCGGAAAGAGCCACGTCGCGGTCCATGCCGGAGGCGATCATTTTGTTCCCGGCTTCTTTGGCAAGTCCGATGGATTTGCCGTCTTCCCAGTTGTTGAGTTTCAGGATTTTTCCTGTGATGATGTCCATTTCTAATTCTCCATGTCGTTGCGAGGGCGACAGCCCGAAGCAACCTCCTTATTGAGAGATTGCTTCGCCGCAAGGAGCGCGGCTCGCAATGACATATCATAAAGGATCAGGCGGGATGCAGGCTTCGTCATACTTAATTGTAGTGAAAATTTCTGCCTGCAAAACCCAGTTGCCTTGTGTGGTGCGTTGCCATTTGGCGGCGTAGACGCCCGAGGCGCGAACGAGATTTCCGTTGATCGAATACTCGCCTTGCCACTTGCCGAGTTCTTCGGCGATGCCCCAAGCTTCATTGGCGGTGATCTCGCGCGGGGTTCGACGATAGATGGCGGTTGGGTCTTGTTTGAAAAGCTCAGCCCAACGTATTTCTTCCTCGTCGGCTCCGTGGAACTGGTCGCTGCGACCGGTGATCAGATGATAACTCGCTGCCAGCAGCGGGCGGATGCGTTTGGCGTCTTTTTCGGCGATGGCTAGGTTGAAGGCTTCGCGTGCTATGCGGATTAATTCATTTGAAGTTGTCATATTAAAAACCTTTTACCACGAAGGGCACGAAGGAAGGAACGAGGTTTAAGTCGTCACTCGACCACCTTCGTGAGCTTGGTGTCCTTTGTGTTTAAGTATTTTATTCTTCCAATTTCCAAAGCTCGCGCATTTCGTGACTCTTTTCCAAGAGTTCTTCGAGCGTGCCTTCGGATTCGACTTTGCCGTCTTTGAGCACGATGATGTGATCGGCACGCCTCAAGAGCGGACGACGATGGGAGACGACGAGACAGGTCAGTTCGTTGCCTGATTCAAAGATGCGCTCCCAAAGTTGACGTTCGGTTTCCACATCCAGCGCGCTGGAGAGGTCATCGAAGACGATCAGCTCGGGTTCGCGGATGAACATGCGGGCGGCTGCGGTACGTTGGGCTTGTCCGCCAGAGAGTTTGACTCCGCGTGAGCCGACCATTGTTTCGAGGTCGTCGTCGAGGATTTCTAGGTCTCTGTCCATGACGGCAAGTTTGGTGGCTTTGTAGATGTCGTCATCGCTTTTGTTCATGCCAAGCAGAATATTATTCCGCAGGGTGTTGCTGAACAAACGCGGTACTTGCGCGGTGTAAGCCACACGCGGCGGGACGAAGAAATTGCTAGCGTCGGTGATGACTTGCCCATTCCAGCGGACTTCGCCTGAGTCGGCGGGGAGCAGACCCAGCAATGTGCGCAACAATGTCGTTTTTCCAGAGCCGATGCGACCGGTGATAACCGTCAGCGAGCCGCGTTTGACTTTGAGCGAAATGTCTGCGATGCCGTTGACCGAATTCGGGTAGTGAAAGGTCAGATGGTCAGCGACCAGTTCGTTCAGTCGGTCTGAGGCGGTTTTGGTCGGGTAGGTCACCTCAGGCAGGCTGCCATCCAGATCAATTTTTGCAGTTTCAATGAGCGCATCCAGCGGGGCATTTTCCATCAGGCGGTACATGCGTTTGACGGAGACATCCATTTGTTTGTAACGCGCCCAGAGCATACCGCCGAAGGTGGTGAGGTCGCCCATGCTTTGGAGGAGATAGACGAAGAGCGAGAAATCGCCGAGGGTGAAGTTGCCCGTGCGCATGGACTGACCGACGAGAATCAGAATGACACCGGTGCCGAGTGTAGACGTGTTGCGATAAAGCGAGCCGAGCACTTCATCAAAAAGTTTTTCGCGGACAGTTAACTTGCGGCGTTCATCGTTGATGCTGTGAAAGTGATTGATGATGTTCTTTTCGGCGGTGGCGATCTTCACGGCTTGCACTGCGCCAAAAAATTCACCGATGAAGCCTGTCACTTTTCCAGCAGATTGACGCGAGGCGCTGCGATAATGCTCGATGCGTTTGGTGGCGATATTGGCAACGATGCCGACGATGACCAGCGGAATGAGCGCCATGATCGTAACCGATGGACTGATCTGAGTCATCAGGTAAATCGAATAGGCGATGATGGAAAGCCCGACAAAAACATCATTGATAAGGATGACGAAGAGCGGCAACTCTTGTACATCAGTCTTAAAGCGGCTGACTGCTTCACCTGCTGAGTCGGGCAGTTGTGATGCGCCAGGGCGTTTGAGAATGTGCGTCAACAAATTTTTGCGCAACAGCGTGCCCATGTCTGCGAAGATGGGCACGTCGGCGTAGTAGAAGCCGTAGCTGGCGAGGACACGTCCGAGCCAGGTGGCGACGAGGAACGCGACGACTGCCCAGATGCCAAAGGTGAGTGGCGCTGCGCCTGTCAGATAGTCGAAGAAGGCTTTGATGATGAGCGCGGGCGCAACCTGCCAACAGAAGCGGATGAGCGCAACGCTGACGAGGTCCACGAACCAGAGCCAGGGGCGAAAGCGGATGAGTTCGAGCACAACTTTCCACGCGGGCAGGGCGGGGATGTTGAGGTCTTTTGGGGTGAGGGTTGTTTCGGTCATTTTAAATACCTGTCTTTAAACACAAAGGACACGAAGTATACAAAGGGGAAGGTGTGACAAAGGTTTTCCTTAGTGCCCTTTGTGTCCTTCGTGTTTAATATTTTTATGCCAGCACTTCTTCCAAGCCCGTTTGCAGCAATTGATAAAACCTTGCGTTCGGGTTGGCTGCCAGTTCTTTGCGGTTGCCGTATTCGAGCACGGAGCCGTTGTCGAGGATGAGCACATCGTCGGCGCGGTGCAGGGTGTCGAGTCTGTGCGCGATGATGATGGCGGTGCGTCCTTGCAGCAGTTTGTCTATCGCGTGTTCGAGTTTCTGCTCGGTGGCAGGGTCAAGCCGGGATGAGGCTTCATCGAGGATGACCAGACCGGGATTTCGCAGGAAGACTCGCGTGAATGCCAGCAATTGCGCCTCACCCGCGGACAAGGATCTTGATCCTGTTTCCAGTTGAGTGTCCAGACCGTCCGGCAGGGTTCGGAACCAGTCGCCGAGTTCGAGGTCCTCGAGCGTGGCGATGATCTTTTCGTCAGGTATCGAACGGTCGAAGAAGGTCAGGTTCTCGCGGATGGACGCGCGGAAGAGTTGTACATCTTGTGTCACGATGGCGATGTTCTGCCGCAGTGAGTCGAGTTGAATGTTATGCAAGTCTTCGCCGTTGATTTTGATACTGCCTTCGTTGACCGAGTACAGGTTGAATATCAAGCGTCCGAGGGTGGTCTTTCCGCTTCCGGTGCGACCCAGCAAACCGAGAACAGAACCAGGCTTGAGGTCCAGAGAGAGGCGTTTGATGACCGAGTCTTCGCCGTTGTACGAGAAAGTCACATCCTTGAATTCCAACGCGAGCGGATGCGAGTCGATCACTTTGCCTGTTTCGTTCTTGGTTTCAGGTTGGAATTGCTTGAACTCGGTCAGGCGTTCCACACACGCGCCAATGGTTTGGAAACTTTCGATCTCGTGCGTCATCGCCCAGAACGGTTCTTCGAGCAGGTTGAGATAGTGAACGAAAAGATAGACCGTGCCGATGGTGACGACGCCTGCGGTGAATAGCCAGTATCCGCTGGTGATGGCGAGCAGAGTGCCAGTGGTGAGCGCAAGCCCCATCGCGTTTTCGATGATCCAGCGCTTGAAATGGGCGCGGCGGTTGTGTTTGAGAATCTCGGCTTGATGGCGGAAGAGTTCGCGGATGGAGAATCCGACCGCGCCGCTTGAGCGGATATCTTCTGTGCCTGCCAGTTGTTCTTCGATGAAGCCATACATCTGACCTTCGGCTTCGCGCCTCGCTTTTTTATGCGGCACAGCAATATCTTTGAGCCTGCCGAGAATGCCGATGGTCAGCGCGGAGTAAACTGCGAACGCCAAGCCCACGCGCCAATCTTCGATGGCAAGCGTGACGAGGATACCGATGAGCAGAAGTCCGTTCGCGATGAGGTTGAGCGCGAACTGCGAGAAGAAGGTTGCCAACTCGGTCACGTCACCGTCGATGCGTTCGATCAACTCGCCGGGCGTGTGGTCGTTGTGAAACTTCATGCCGAGTTTGAGGGCGTGTTCGGCAAGTTCGGCACGCAGGGCGTTGGTGGCGGTCCATGCTACGTTTTCGCCGAGGTAGGTCACACCGATGTGAACGACTTGTTGTACCAGCGCGATACCGATAAATGCCGCGGCTGTCCACATGAGCGCGGAGAGGGCTTCGCCTGCCAGTGCGTCGTCGATGAAGAGGCGCATGATCTGCGGAGCGACGATGCGCAAGCCGATGCTGCCAAACAGCAGAGCGGCAAGCAGGATGAACCGTCCGCGCTGAGGGCGGATGTGGTCAGAGAGCAGGTTCCAGTAGGATTTGAATGAGAGGTTCATGGTTAATTCCGTTTTGACAATAAAAAACACGGCGCAGGGTGCGCCGTGTTTTGGAAAGACACAGGAAATTGATCCGTAGTTAAACGGTCAACGGGCGCACTTCGAGTAGATTGAGTTTTCGGTTGGCTTTCTTACGAAGAAGATGTAACGACATTTGAAGCGCGCTCCTTTCTTGAGATTTGATTACCTTCGCAGTTTACATGAGAGTGTGATGAGTTGTCAAGGAGGAATCTGTAGACTTGTCCTACAAGCGATTGAAGAACCGGACTACAATTACCCCGCATGGAGGCTTCATGAAAACCATTTTGCGAGTGCGTTATTGGCGCATCGTTCTGTTCTTTGCCCGCGTAACAGCGAGCATAATTTTCTGGGATATTTTCTTGCGGCGTATTGGGTTGGGCGCTTGGGCAAAGAATACCCGTCCGCGGCGGCTGCAAAATATTGCCATTCGTTTCCGCGCCTTGGCAATTCATCTCGGTGGCGTGATGATCAAAGTTGGGCAGTTCCTATCGGCGCGCTTGGATGTCCTGCCGCCAGAGATCACGGATGAACTTTCTGGATTGCAGGATGAAGTTCCGCCCGTGGAATTTGAACCCATCCGCCTCCAAACCGAACTCGAGCTTGATTCTGCCATCGAAAAAGTTTTTCTTACCTTTGAGAAAGAACCCGTCGCCGCCGCCTCGTTGGGGCAAGTCCACCGCGCGAAGTTACTTCCGAACGAAGCCGAAGCGATGGGCTTTGAAAACGTCGTCGTAAAGATCCTGCGCCCGAACATCGAGCAGATCGTCGAAGTGGACATGTCTGCGATACGGGTGGTGGGCGGTTGGCTCAAACGCTACAAACCCGTCAGCGACCGGGCGGATGTCCCTGCCATTGTGGAGGAATTCGCCGCCGTCCTGAATGCGGAGCTGGACTATTTATCAGAAGGGAAAAATGCCGAGACCTTTGCAACCAACTTCAAAGACGATGGAGGCGTTCACGTTCCGCGTGTGATCTGGAATCGCACCACACGCCGCGTGTTGACGTTGGAAGATGTCACCTCCATCAAGATCACAGATTACGACGCGATCACGTCCGCGGGTATCAGTCGCGCCGCAGTGGCGGAACGTTTATTGGCAACCTATCTAAAGCAAATTTTCGAAGATGGGTTTTTCCATGCTGACCCGCATCCCGGAAATTTGTTTGTCCTACCGTTGGATGAAAAGGACGCGGATGGCTTTACCAAATTCCGCCTGACGTTTATTGACTTTGGCATGGTGGGACGCATGCCCGATAAACTCGTCGAAGGTCTGCGGGAGGTGGTCATTGCGGTGGGGCTGCAAGACTCATCAAGGCTGATTAGGGCATATCAAACCTTGGGTGTTTTGCTTCCAAGCGCAAATATCAAATTGTTGGAAGAAGCCAGCGCCCAAGTCTTTGACCGCTTCTGGGGCAAAAGCATGAACGAGTTACGCAGCATCCAGCACAGCGACATGATGAAGTTCGGCTTGCAATTCCGCGAGCTGATGACCTCCATGCCGTTTCAGATTCCAGAAAATCTTTTGCTTTTGGGGCGCAGCATTGGAATTCTTTCAGGCATGTGTACCGGCTTGAACGCAGATTTCAACCTTTGGTTGCAACTTGCTCCTTATGCAAAGAAATTAACCGAGGGCGAAGGTGGCTCCTTCTTTGATACGTTTTTGGATGAAGCCGGTGGGCTCCTTAAAACCCTCATCGCCATCCCCGGCAGAGCAGAACGTGTCCTGGGCCGCATCGAGCGCGGACAGTTGAATGTGGAAGCGCCGCTGGTTAATCTGCAGATCAGTTATTTGGAAAGGTCGCTCAATCGGCTGACGGGTGGCATTGTGTTTTTGGGGTTGTTGATCGCCGGCGCGATTTTGTACGATAGCCATATCCTGCTTGGGCAAGGTCTATTCGGCGGGGCGGGAGTTGCATTGTTTTACACCGTTTTCCTTGCACGAGGAAAACGTCCGTTTCGATAAGAATCAAAAACGCCCAGCGTTAGCTGGGCGTTTTATTTTATGCAGATTTTTCTTCCGTCTTTTTGATGGCAGCATCGATCAGACTGCGGAAGGCGAGCAACATTTCCTTGCGCGCGGCGCGGCGGTGTTCCAAGAAGCCGGGCGGGAGGATCGTCTCCATGCTCTTGCGCATTTCCTGATGGGCAGCTTTCATGTGTTCCACTGCTTCCGGCGGAAGTTTATCTCGCATCGATTTGCGTTTTTCGTCGCTCATGGGTCACTCCTTTATCTAACTAAATTATAGCACCAACAGGTCTCTTTCTTATGGGGGCGGCGTCATGACTGGAAATTGCGTCAGATCCATATTCGGGTCAATATTGATGTTTTCTGCCTTGATCCAGCAGGGATTGTTGAAGTACGGATTTCGGATAATGTACCATCCTGGGACGCTTCCCACTCCAAGGACAGTGACGACCTGTCTGCCTGCTTTGCGTATGCTGGGGTCAATGTTGCTCACCAACGTATAGTTTTCACCCGGACCCATGTAACACCCGGCGAATGTTGTGACGTTGGGTGGGTCAATTGGAGGCTTTTCAGTAGGAACTTCTGGTTCCGTAATTTCCGGGGCAGACGTCTCGGTGGGAGGAGGCAGAGGGGTGGGAGTGACGGCGGCAGCAGTTTGGGTCAGCATATCAGCCGCCAATTGTGCTGCAGTTGTCCCAATGACATCTACGGTTGAGGTGGCAGGCGCTTGTGCCCCACAAGCGGAAGTTGCCAATGCGATAAAGAGGACCAGCCCCACATTACGAATAAAGTTAATTCTCTTCATGCTTCTTATTTACCCTTCTTTTCCATCTTCGCCCAGGTATCTTTCAGATTCACTGTCAGATTGAAAACAGGCTTTTCGGTTGTAGAGTCTTTGTCGACACAGAAATATCCGAGGCGCTCAAATTGGAAGCGTGAACCAACTTCCGCCGTGGCAAGAAGCGGCTCCACATAGCCGGTGAGAATTTCCAGTGAATTGGGATTCAGGCAGGCAAGGAATCCTTCTTCGCCTTCTTCAGGATTTTCCTTGTTGAACAGCCGGTCGTACATGCGAATTTCAACTTCCTTGGCATGTTTTGCAGAAACCCAATGGATCGTGGATTTGACCTTGCGACCATCGGGGGAATCGCCACCACGTGTGGTGGGATCGTAGGTAGCATGGACTTCCACCACTTCACCCGCATCATTCTTGACGACGTGCGTGCATTTGATGAAATAGGCATAGCGCAAGCGGACTTCGTTGCCCGGGTATAGACGAAAATATTTGGGCGGCGGCGTTTCGCGAAAATCATCCTGCTCGATGTAAAGAACTTTCGAGAAGGGAACCTTGCGCGTACCCGCTGAGGGATCTTCGGGATTGTTGATCGCTTCCATCTCTTCGACGAGGTCATCGGGATAGTTATCAATGATGACTTTCAGCGGGCGGATGACCGCCATGCGGCGCGCGGAGGTTTTATTTAAGTCATCACGCAGGGTCTCTTCCAACTTGGCGATGTCACCGGTTACACCTGAATTGGATGTCGCCACGGTCGAGTAGCCCATTTCGGCAACGAAATCGACGATGGCTTTGGCGGTATATCCGCGCCGACGCATCGCGCGCAGAGTGGGCATGCGCGGATCATCCCAGCCACTGACAAGACCTTCTTCAACGAGTCGTCGCAATTTACGCTTGCTCATCACAGTGTAGTTCAGATTCAAGCGCGCAAACTCGATCTGACGCGGTTTCCACACACCAAGCTGTTCCGGGAACCATTCATACAAAGGACGATGATCACGGTATTCGAGCGAACACAAGGAATGGGTGATGCCTTCCATCGAGTCGTTCTGTCCGTGCGCCCAATCGTACATCGGATAGATTTTCCACGTATCGCCAGTGCGGTGATGCGGTGGATTGTGGATGATGCGATACATCGCAGGGTCACGCATGTTCATGTTCGGATGCGCCATATCGATCTTGGCGCGTAAGATGCGTGAACCATCCGGGAATTCGCCTTTCTTCATACGTTCGAGCAGATCCAAATTCTCTTCCACCGAGCGGTCACGGAATGGAGAATTTTTTCCGGGCTCGGTCAACGTACCGCGATTGGCGCTCACTGCCTCCGGAGTCTGATCGTCCACATAGGCTTTGCCCATCTGCACAAGTTTCTTCGCCCATTCATACAGCTCGTCGAAATAATCCGACGCGTACGTCACCTTGACCCATTCAATGCCAAGCCAGCGTGCATCATCCATGATGGCATCCACAAACTCGGTTTCTTCCTTGGTCGGGTTGGTATCATCGAAGCGCAAGATCAACTCGCCGCCGTTTTCCTTGGCAACGAGATAATCGATCATGAACGCCTTGACATGCCCAATGTGCAGGTAACCATTCGGTTCGGGAGGGAGGCGCGTGCGGACGTAATTGAAACGTCCATTCTTCAAATCTTCCGCCACAGCTTCGCGGATAAAATCGGTAGGTTTATTCTCTTCAAGACTCATTCGTTGACTTAACCTTCATAGTGGATTTTCTGCGGATGGAACATCCGCCTCGTTTCTAGCCGATGCCTGCCAGCGTTTCAGGAGCCTTCTCCACGCTGAGAGCGTCGTATTCGTGTCAATTATAACAAAGTATAATACTGGGGTTTGAAACTGCGAAATTTTGTCCAAACTGGAGAGTTGTATGGAAGAAAAACACGAACGCTTCTATGGTACTTTTTTTGATAAGGATTCGGTCTTGAAGATCGCTCGTTGGGCGGGGATTCTTGCCTGGGTGGTGCTGGGGATTTATCTGTTCACCAGTTTGGTGATGTTCATTATCTTCATCCAGCAATTTGCCTCTGGAATTTACTACCAAAAGGGCATGTCCATCTTTGATCTGTTCAGTTTCTTCAATCCTTACCTGATCCAACCGCTGCCGGGAATTATCTATTTCTTCGGCTTGAAATTTGTTCAGCATGCCCTGCTCATCTTTTTGGACATGGAAGAAAGCACTCGGCGTTCCGCCCGTGGAGGCAAGCCACAGACTTAAATCTGTGTCAGATTTCACTTGCATCCAGCGGGCGAGCGTGATAAAATACCGCCCGCTGGAAATTTTGGGGATTGGTGAAATGGCATCACGTCGCGCTCTGGACGCGAAATTTGAGGTTCAAATCCTTGATCCCCAGCTAAAAACTCCCTCAAACGAGGGAGTTTTTGTTATCTATCCGTCAGTCATCAACTTCACATAGATTTCTTCCAACGCCGATTCGCGCATGGACAGGTCTACTAATGTCCAACCTTTGGCAGAGACAGTTTCCAGCATGTGAGCAATACCGTCTACATCATGCGTGCGGAAGACGTAATTCCCGCCGATGTGCTCGTAATCCAGTTTGTCGTCCGAGTGAAAGATGACTTGATATTCGCGCTTGCCCAGCCGCCCGCGGATGGCGTCCATGGTGTCAAAGACCAGCAGTTTGCCATTTTTGATGATCGCCACCCGGTCACAGATGGTTTCCACGTGGAAGAGATTGTGCGCGCTGAGCAGGATGGTCTTGCCTTCGCGCTTCAACTGCTTGAGGTAGTTGATGATGAAGAACGAAGTCAACGGGTCAAGCCCGGAGTTAGGTTCATCGAGAATGAGAAGTTCTGGGTCATGCAGAAGCGTGCGGGCGATGGCAGTCTTGCGCTTCATGCCTTTGGAGAATTCGCCAGTCAACTTATTGCTTTGTTCCAGCCCCAGTGACTGCAAGAGACCGTCGATGCGGGAAAGTGCCTTGTGACGAGGCATTTGGTAAAGTTCGGAGAAGAACAGCAGATACTGTTGAGCAGTCATTGCCTCATACAGTGGACTTTCCTCCGGCAGGTAGCCGATGCGCTGCTTGACCTTGATGCTGTGCTTGACCATATCCTGTCCCATTACGCGCACATCCCCGGAGGTGGGTTCGATCAGCCCGGCGATCATCTTCATGGTGGTGCTTTTGCCCGCCCCGTTATGCCCGATGATACCGACGATCTCGCCCTGATTGATTTGTAAGTTTAACTTGTCAACGACTGTAGTATTATCGTAGCGTTTGGTGACGTCTGTAAGTGAAATCATGTGGTAATTCTATCTCAGAAACCTGCCGAAATAATTGGACTGTTTAATCACAAAGATGCAAAGTCTTGTACAAAAATTGAGCTTTTGTAGGTATTTTCTAAATTGTGAGCGTGGAAACAAATGAATCAAACCCTGGTCATTGCATGGCGTGAAATTACCCGTTTACGAAAACGGTTTGGCGGTGGAGCCAGCCCGGTGGCAGTTATCTTGCTGTTGGGTGTGTTGGGCTTGTCCGCTTATTTTTTACGGGATACGGTCTCGTTGGGAAGTGGCTTGTACCGCGTGGGCGTTTCTGGGAATGTGCCTGAAATTAGTGATAGCCGTTTTGCCGTCCTTGAAGTCAGCCCGGAAGAGGGACGATCCCTTCTTGCGGAAAAATCCATTGACGTCCTCATCGTCGGTGCGGACGTTTTCTCGCGTGAAGACGACAAATCCCAGTTTGCGGAACGCGCGCTCAAACAATATATGGAGAAGGAAGAACTTGTCCGCGTTGGGAATTCTTTCGCGGAAGGTGACGCGTTTCCGTTGCGAGTAGGAGTCAACTATCTCAACGCCGCCCAGCCTCCAGTCACAGATGAGGCGGGGGAATTGGCGCCGCAGACCGTCAAGCCGGAAGAGGTCATCATCCCATCGCTGACTCCTCCGCCAGCTCCGTTCACTCAGGTGCTCGTGGCAATGATGTACATCATGCCGATCACGTTCATCAGCATTTTCTTTACGAGCAGTTTTATGGACGAGAAGGCGAACCGCCGCCTGACGATTTTGCTCTCTGCGCCAGTGACGCCGTTTCAGATCATCCTCGGCAAGATGTTACCGTATGCGGTCTTTGCGCTTTCCACGACGGTGCTGATCGCGTATTTGACGAAAGCAAATATCCCGCTTGCGCTGATGATCTTCGCGCCGACGACGATGTTCATCTTTGCGATCTATTTGATGGTGCCGCTTTTTTATCGTACCTTCAAAGATACAACGTTTATTGCGATGCTGGTCACTACGATGACGACGGCATATCTGGTCTTTCCGGCAATGTTCACCAATAGCAGTGACCTTGCCTACATCTCGCCGCTTACATTGGCGGTGAAGATGTACCGCGCCGAGCCGTTTGGCTGGCGTGAGTATTTACTACCGTCTCTACCGATGACTGCGATCTTTGGCTTTGCAATGTTTGCAGGCACACGCCTGTTAAACGAAGAATTTTTGATGGGCTACAAACCGATCACGCGCAAAATAGGCGATGCCATTTATTTGATGATGGCGCATTCCAAGCCGTGGTTTGCGGTGACTTTGTGGAGTCTGCTGGTCATACCGGCGGTGTACATGGCGCAGGTGGTGATGTTGGCATTTGCCACGAATCTGCCCGTGGGCTTAATCCTCGGCGCGACGTTGCTCGCTTCAGCGCTGATCGAAGAAGTAGTCAAGACCGTCGGCATTGTTGTGCTGGCGGAACATGGCGTGGTGAAGTCTGTTCGTGAAATTTTGTGGTTGTCGTTCCTGTCTGCGCTTGGGTTTTTAATTGGCGAAAAATTATTGCTGCTGGTTTCGGTCAGTGTGGTTTCACAAGCGAACGTTTCCGGCGCGTTGTTTGGTGCAGGCGTGTTTTTGCTCATTCCGCTCGTGGCGCATTTTTTCTTCACAGCGCTTGTAACCTTGTTGCGCGCCAAACTAAAATTTCCGTATTGGTTGGCGTTGGGCATCGGAACTGTCATCCACTTTTTCTATAACGTCTACGTGCTGCGAGGTGGGGCGTGATCTTTCCGTTTTTTGCTGTCGTCAAAAAAGAACTTGGCTCCGTCCTGCGCGACCGAACCATCATTATCTCAATTCTGATTCAACTCTTCATCGCTTCGTTTTCCTCCGGCTTGTTGTTGGGAATGCTCTCGCTGTATGATGCGGATACCATTATGCGCTTCAGCGGCGCAGGGATTCGCATTGGCGTTGTTGGTGACGCAAGTGCGCCGCTCGCCTCCCTCTTAGCCGAACGCGGACTCAACATCCAAACCTTTTCCACGCTGACGGAGGCGCAATCTGCGTTTTATAATGGCGAAGTCCTCGCCCTGGTGGACGCGCCACAGGATGCGGATGGCTTGGTCGAAGTCAAATTGTATTTACCTGACTCCGATACGGTCAGTTCGCTGATTCGCATGGTCATTCAAGAACCGCTCAAACAATACGAAAATGTCCTGCGCGCCGAGCGTGGAATTGAAGTCCGCTACACCGATTTGAACGGCAAGACTGCTACTTCCTTTGAATTTGTCTATTCGGTGCTCATCCCCATGCTGATGTTTTTCCCTGCCTTCGTCGCCGGGAGCATGTCCATTGATATGATCACCGAAGAAGTCGAAAACAAAACCTTGCAAACTCTGCTTTCTGCGCCGCTGACTATTAGCGGCATGATCGGCGCGAAGATCGCTTCAGCGGTTCTTCTGGCGATTGTGCAATGTGTCGCTTGGTTGACCTTGCTGGAACTCAATGGCATTGACATCCAAAACGAAGCGTGGATTCTCCTCCTCGCTTTGGTCGTTGCGGGGATTACATCCACATCTGCGGCGTTGGGAGCGGCGTTCCTGCAAGATCGTGAACGTTCGCAGTTTATTTATTCCCTGCTTTTGTTAGCTGGTGTAGGGATCAGTACCCTCCTCAATATATCGCCCATCACGACTTTGTCCCGACTTGCAGTCGGTGATGCCTTTACAAGCGGCTGGCATGTAATGGTTTTTGTCGCTGTTTTTGTCGGATTATTTTTTGTGCTTCTGCGTACATCCCGACGGTTGATGATATAGCACTACATCCCTCCTGCCGGGTATAATTTCATATCATCCTTTTTGAAAGGATATGCCATGTCCTATAAACCCGGTGAGGAGTATTTGATTACTTTGTTTGAATACGCGCCGATCTCTCTTTGGGAACAGGACTTCAGCGGGATCAAGGTTCTGTTTGACGGACTGAAGCAGCAGGGGATTCAATCGCTGGCTTCCTATCTTGACGAGCGTCCTGAATTCGTTGATCAGTGCATGAAAGAGATCAAGTCTGTGAATATCAATTTGCGGACCATGTCCATGCTAGGGGCAAGCTCAAAGGAAGAATTGCTCGCGCACCTGGATCAGGTTTTCCGGGATGGGATGCGGCATCACTTCCGTGAAGAATTGCTGGCGCTTTGGCAGGGGGATGTCAACTGGTCTGGCGAAGGAGTCAATTACACGCTGCAAGGTGAGCCTGTTCATATTATCCTGCATTGGCGTATCCTGCCGGACTATGAAAAGAACTGGGAGCGGGTGCTTGTGACCCTCGAAGACATTACCGCGCGGAAAACAGCCGAGCGGCGACTGCGCAGTCTGTTTGAGGCTTCACCGATTTCGCTATGGGAAGAGGACTATTCGGCCATCAAGTCATTCTTTGATGCGCTTCGAGCGAAGGGGATAACGAGTCTTGAATCCTATCTCGAAGACCATCCGGAGACGGCTTTGTATTGTGCGAGTTTGATCAAGGTTTTGGATGTCAACCAGAAGACGCTTGATCTGTTCGGCGCGAAATCAAAGGAAGATCTCATCGGAAATCTCGACAAGATATTCCGCGACGAAATGGGGAATCATTTTTCAAAAGAACTCATTGACTTGTGGAATGGAAATCTGTCTTATGAACGCGAAGGGATCAATTACTCGCTGACCGGCGACCCGATCAACATTCAATTGAACTTTCGCGTCATGCCAGGCTATGAACATAATTTTGGCTGGGTGCTGGTCTCCATTCAAGATGTTACCGCACGGAAAAAGGCTGAAGAGTATCTGTTGTATCTTGGCACACACGATGTGATGACCGGCTTATATAACCGCGCTTATTTTGAAGAGACCATCCTAAAATTGGAGGCGCGGCGCAAAGACCCGATCAGCATCATTATCCTTGACCTGAACTATCTCAAACGCGTCAACGACACCTACGGACATTCAACAGGCGATAAACTGATCCGGCGCATCGCCGAAGTGTTGAATGCAGCTCTGACTCCCGGTCAGGTCGCTGCCCGTATTGGCGGCGACGAATTTTCCATCGTCCTTCCCGGCGACGATGAAGAGACTGCAACAGAGCTGATCAAGCAAATTCAGGAGCTGGTGCATCTCAACAACAAATATTATCGCGAGCCAGAGTTGAGCGTGTCGATGGGTGCGTATACCAGCACGCCTGATCTTAGTCTTGCAAAAGTCATCAGCCTTGCCGACGATGCGATGTATCGTAGCAAGGGCGAGCATCATCGCCGCCGTCGAGACGAGTAGCGTGTTCGAACCGTCAAGATTTTCCACCGCATCGCTTCGCGCATCTCCGTTCGATGAAACCATTCGGCGTGCATTGGCAGCGGCTTTCGATGCTATCCATCCAGGCGCGGCAGTCAAAAAATATTTGCGCGAGCATCCTCTGCCCGACAAACGAAAATTCGTTTTAGGCTTGGGAAAAGCCGCCTGTGCAATGACAAATGCCCTGGCGGACGGATTGACATTGACGGATGCACTCGTCATTACAAAATACGCTTCTCCTCTGACCGTTGAATCTGCTACGGTTATTCTGGGAGATCATCCCATTCCCGGAGAGTCCAGCCTGCGTGCAGGGACTTCCGCCATGGAATTTCTATCCCGTCTGACAAAAGACGACTTGCTGGTTTGCCTTATTTCAGGCGGCGGCTCTGCATTGATGTCCGCGCCGCTGATTTCGCTGGGAGATTTGCAAATTCTCACATCTGAACTCCTGAAATGCGGCGCACGGATCGATGAGATAAACACATTGCGTCGTCACCTTGATCGCTTGAAAGGCGGTGGGTTGGTGGAGCTTTCCAATGGAGCGCAGGTCATCAGCCTCATTCTCTCAGATGTCGTTGGAGATTCGCTTGAGGCGATTGCCTCAGGCCCGACGGCTCCTGATCCTACAACGTATGCGGACGTGTTATCCATCATTGAAAAATACGAATTGAAGGACAAAATCCCGGCTTCGGTCATCCCTGCTTTACGTGAGACTGCCAAGCCTGATAACCCCAAATTTAGTACAGTTCAAAATCACCTTGTGGGCAGTAACTCAATTGCCTTGGGGACTGCGCGTAGCCACTTACTGGCGCATGGATTCTATGCGGAAATTGTCAACTCAAACCTTCAAGGCGAGGCGCGAGATGTTGGCAAGGAAATGGCGCGGCGCTTGAAATCTGACATGAACAGCCGACCTCGTCCATTTTGTTTGTTAGCAGGCGGCGAGACGACAGTCACACTCGCTGGAAATGGCAGAGGAGGTAGAAATCAAGAGGTTGTGTTGGGTGCTGTGGGGGAGTTGGCTGGGCTAAAAGACGTCTTATTGCTTTCGATTGCCACCGATGGGGAAGATGGACCCACAGACGCGGCTGGTGCTGTGGTGACAGGGGAAACTGCTCACAGGGCAGAGGCGCTTCAAATGGACTGGAAAAGTTTCCAGTCCGCGAATGATGCGTATACCTTTTTTGCAGCGTTGGGCGACTTAATCAAGACTGGTCCGAGCGGAACCAATGTCAATGACATCATCCTTGCCTTTGCCTTATAACTTTGACCAAATAGTGCGTACATTCCAAAAGCGATGATGATAGCCCCAGAGAGGCGGTTGATCCATGCCATGTGCTTGGGGGTGAGCCGTTCGCGAAACATGCCCACGCCAAGGCTGAGGGTCATCCACCAGGCGGCGGAACCTGCGAAAACACCAGCCACCATCACAAGCGGTGAGCCGACCTCCTGCCCGATCATGGTGCTGGCGAAGATGGCGGCAAACGAGATGATCGTCATCGGGTTGGTGATGGTCAGCAAAAAAGTGGATAGATACATGCTAAACAGTCCGCCTTGCCTGGCTTGAGCGGCTTGCTCGGCGGGTTTTTCTAAAAATGTTTTGACGCCAAGATAAAACAGAAATCCGCCCCCGAACAGACGAAGCCAAAAGGCATTGTCGATGAGGACAGTTGTGATGGCGCTGATGCCAAACGCGGCAATCGCACCATAGACCATGTCTGCGCTGGCGGCGCCCATGCCCGAAAGAAAACCAGCCAACTTGCCGTTTGCGAGCGTGCGGCGGATGCATAGCACGCCAATCGGTCCGACTGGCGCGGCGATGGAAATTCCGATGATAAAAGCATGAATAAAAAGAGAGAGGGATTCTGTCATGAGATTAAGAAAAAAGGACGCTGAATTTCAGCGTCCTTTTGATTTAGGCGTTTGCGCCGCGTCCGAACCAGGTTTGCCACTCGCGCTTCTCCCATAGGACGAGGATGGGAGCTGCAACGAAGATCGAGGAGTAGGTTCCGCTCAGGAGTCCGACGAGCAAGATGACGGCGAATTCCTGAAGTGTGACCCCGCCGAACAGCGCCAGCGCCAGCAGGAGAAATTCCACAGTCATTAACTGGGTGTTGATGGAACGCTGAAGCGTCTGCACGATGGAATGGTTGACGAGTTTTTCATATTCCAATTTGCGCAGCAGGTTGGCGTTTTCGCGGATGCGGTCAAACACCACCACTTTATCCTGCACCGAAAAACCGATCACGGTCAAAAGCGCGGTGAGGAAAAGCGCATCCATTTGCCAATCGAAGAAGCGCGCGCCGATCCCAGCGACGCTGAAAACCACCGCCACATCATGGACCATCGCAATGATGGCGCAGATGCCATATCGGAAGGCATTCTGAACTTTGCGGAAGGCAAGCGTGATGTAAATGATCACGCCCAAAGCAGCCACACCAACCGCCAGCGCCGCACGTGAAGCCACCTGCGCACCAATGCTCGGGCCCACGCTATCGAATTGGATCACGTTTACTTGAGAGCCAACTGTCTCGTTCATGGCGGTCAAGATCAGGTCGCGGACTTCATTGGTGAGGAAGGAGGAACGGATTACCAGCGTACCCGTCTCTGTGGTGGTGACTTGGGCATCCCCAATGCCCGCATCTTCATATAACGAGACGATGTCTGCTGTTGTGAGGCTTTTCCCCTCCTCGAACTGGACTTCGAGCAAACTTCCGCCTGTGAAGTCAATGGAGAGCGGCAACCCGTCAATGGCGAGGAAGATCAGCCCTGGGATGATCACGATGAGCGAAAGCAGGAAGTATAAATATCGTTTACTGAGAATATCAATCATATCGAAATTCCTTGGCGCGCCGGCTTAGATTCCAAACCAACGTTCGAGGTTCTGCGGTTTGAACGACCGCAGGAACAGAGCGAGCAGTGTGCGCGTGACATAAATGGCGGTGAAGAGAGAGATCATCACGCCGAGAGCGAGAGTCAATGAAAAGCCTTTGACGATGGTGGCGCCAAACGTTGAACCGAACCAGAAGAGGATCAGCGAGGTGATGATCGCAGCAAGGTTGGAGTCGCGAATGGACGACCAGGCGCGCGTCCAGCCTTGGTCAACGGCTTGCGCGAGAGTCTTGCCGTTGCGTAATTCTTCCTTCAAGCGCTCAAAGATAAGGATGTTTGCATCCAAAGCCGCGCCCGTACTGAGCAGGAAACCGGCAATACCTGCCAACGTCAACGTGAAGTGGAACCACTTGAAGACAGCAAAGGTGACAGTTGCATAGATCAAGATCGAAATGACTGCGACGATACCGGGCAGCCGATAGTAAATGATCATGAAAAGCGCCACGATGGTCATACCGATCAAACCAGCCACCAGACTCTTGTTGAGTGAGTCTGCACCAAGGGTAGGACCAATGATACGGGTCTCGACGATCTTGAGCGGAATTGGAAGCGAGCCATACCGCAGTTGAATCGCAAAGGCATTGGCTTCTTCTGGTGAGAAGTTGCCGCTGATGGTTCCCTGTCCGCCAGTGATGGGGTCATTGATGATGGGCGAGGAAATGACCTGCTTGTCCAATACGATGGTCAGGTATTTGTTGACGTTATTGGTCGTGTGCTGACCGAAGATCTGCGCGCCATCGGATTTGAGCACGAAGTTGATCTGATAGGACGTCCCAAGCTGATCTGTCGAAACGCCCACAGAGTCAATATCAGCACCCGTCATGATGGTGTGATATATGGGAGTTTCCGGGTCGGTGGGGACGACAGGTTCACCAGTGGGGCTGTAGTCTGTGACGAGGAACGTGCCAGGTTCAGGGGCATAATCGCCAGTGTCCACAAATTCGAGCAAGCCAGTCTGTTGAATGGTCGCCAGAACGGATTCGGTATCTTCCAGCCCTGGGAATTCACCTACGATGCGGCGATCTCCTGCGACTTGAATGACGTTTTCGTTTACGCCAAGGGCATCAGTACGCTGTTGAACAATGTCGCGGGCAATTTCCATCGAAGCCGCATCGATCTGCTGGTCAGCAGGAACATCGGCTTCGAGCAGAACTTGCAAGCCGCCCTGCAGGTCCAAACCGAGGCGGGGTTCAAGGTTACGAGAGAAAAGGGGCTCATCGGTCACCGGGTTGAGGATCTCGATCTGGCTGCTAAAGTCCACCCAAAGCGCAAGAGCAACCACAACCACAATGAGGATGATGCGATTGATTAGATTACGGATCATGCGATAAATATCTCCATCCACGAAAATGCCAGCCTGTGGCTGGCGCGGACGCCATTATACTCCCAATGAAGATTTTTTGGGCAGGCGCGTCAACCTCTACGGGGAGGCTGATTCTACACAGGAAGCGACCAACCTACAGGGTGGAGAGAGGCGCTAGACCTTGTCTTTGAGAAAGTCCAATGCCTGCCGCAAAACACCTTCTTCATCGACATTATCGGTATTGATGATCAGGTCTGCATTTTCAAGCGCGTGTGAGAGTCGGTTTTGTTGCTCTTCGTAATCAGCGTGCGTCCAATTTAGTTTGCGCCGCGCTGTGGAATTTTCAAATGAAGATTGTAAGAAGATGAGCAGGGTTGGTTTGCTGATGACCTTCCACATGGTTTTGACGTAGGAATGTTCCTGCGCAATGTGACGGCAGCGATAGCCGCGTTTTTCCAACCCCGTGATGAGCGTGGATTTCCCCGAGCCACACGGACCGACAACACCGATCAAAATTGCAGATAGGTCAGGATCCATTATCGTGAAGGATTCTGTTCAGTTGCTCGGGTCCGCCCAAAATTGCGATGACATCTCCGGGGTGAAGTTGGGTCTTGTCGGTGGGGTGCATTTCAGAATGGCTGTTACGGCGATGCAAGACGACATTGAGATGATAATTGTCTTCCACATATCCGATGGTTTGCGTGGAAAAAGGCGCATCCTTAGAGATGGTCAGGCGGGCAAGGCTCAGCAGTTGACCTTCCACCGAGATGGGATTGGTCACATCCACGCCGGCGGCGGCAGCGGCAAAAACAGGTGCCGCCATTTCGGTAGCGCTCAATGCGATGAAACCAAATTGATCTTGTAGGGCATGTGCGAAATCGTCGTCGAAGATGCGAACGACCACCTGGATGTTCGGATTCAAACCGCGCGCTTTGAGCGCGATCTGCAAATTCATCGCATCGTTTTGACTGGCCATAATGATGGCGCGTGCCTTTTGAATATTGGCCGCTTCCAACACGGACGGACGGGTGGCATCGTCGTGGATGACGGGCAGCCCCCAATTGCGGACTTCGTTGATCGTATCGGCATTGGTGCTGAGTTCGATGATGGCGAGATTTTCACCCATTTCATGCAATTTCAATGCGACGCGGTAACCGAGATGTCCCAGCCCGACGAGGATGATGTGATTTTTCAATGTGGATGCGACAGCCATTTCCCATTCCTTGTTGCGGGATTTGCGATTGAAGAGCAGACTTCCAAAGTCGGCAAGCCCTTGGGCAAGCAGAATCACACCGACCAGCGGCATGACGAAGTGAAAGATCTGTAAAGATAGGTGTTGCGGAAAATCGCGATTGGCAGGTTGTAAAAAAGTAGCGATCAGAACAATGTAAATAGATTCTGCCAGGCTGGAAATCGGTTCGTTGACGATGTTGGAGATAAAGTCATATAACAAGCCCCCGCCGATGACAGCAATTGAAAACCATAAGAGTGGTGTCCGAAACTCGCGCAGCAAAATGGCAGTATCGCGCAGGGACGCTTGAAAATGCCGCCATTGATGTCTGTCTGCGAGGCGTTGTTTACGCATTGATGGGCAGCCTTACCGACATGCGCCGTACATCATCGCCGCCACGGGTGGTGACTTTGAGAACCACCACACTGATATCGTCTGCAGGACGATTGTCATCGAGACGCATGGCTTGCTGGAGCAGCGTATCTGCGATCTCCTGCGGATGCGGGTCCTGATCTTCCATCATCGAGCGGATGGTCTGACGCACATCCAAAGGCTGACCGCGTCGTTCTCCGGCGTGAGAGATGCCATCGCTGAAGATGACGATGGTCAAGCCAGATTCAAGCCCCAACTCGGTGATGACCGGACGGACATTGCGAGATGTGCCCAACGAAATGCTGTCCTCGTTGTGCATATCGATCTCTTCGCCGCGACAGATAAACATCGGCGCGGGATTGTTGCGCGTCAGCACGATGGTCTTGCTGTGCAGATCGACCGAAGCAATGTTCAGGGTGCAGGTCACTTTCCCGGCACGATCCGCAAACAGCGCGTCAGATGCGGCGCGGGCGGCAGCCCCATCACGGACGCCTTCGGCGATCAAGCCGATCACTTTGCGGACGACCATCATCGAGACGGCTTTCGCGCCGCGCCCGCTGGTCTGCCCGTCTGCCAACACCACCGAAAGCCCGCCTGTGGGACGCTCGATCACCTCGAGCGTGTCGCCACTTTCGGATACCGCGTACTTGTTGATTTTTGCGACCGCGATTTGAAGCTCCATGAAGTGGATTTTACATTGATTTTGCCTTGACGTCACTGCCTCCTGCATATATAATCAGCCCGCTTCGTTCAAAACCAATCCAGACGGGCTAGTGCCCGTCTGATGTATGTATAAAGGAGAAAGTTTCATGACCCCACATCCAAAGCGCAAACATTCCAAGGGACGCCGTGATCGCCGCCGTTCGCAGGATGCCCTCTCCGCTGCGAACCTTGTCGTTTGCTCCAACTGCGGAAACAAGCGCCTGCCGCACGTCGTATGCCCCAATTGCGGTTACTTCAAAGGACGCGAAGTCGTTCAGGTCAAAAAAGAAAAGAAAACCAGCGAATAAACTGCAATTTCGCAACGGGTCGTGACATTCACGACCCGTTTGTGTTTTAAGGGGTATTACATGGAGGCAGTATGAAACTCGAAGCGAAAAACACAGCATTTTTATTTCCCGGACAGGGCTCGCAAACGGTTGGAATGGGCAAAGAACTGGCAGAAATATTCCCAGCCGCCAAAGCTTTCTTTGACGAAGCCGACGCCTTATTTGGCTCGTCCTTCTCTGGTTTGATGTGGAACGGCCCCGAAGCTGATCTAAACGATACGATTAACACCCAGCCTGCCCTTTTCGTTCATTCGATGGCGGCATTTGAGGCGTTCTCACGCCTCTATCCCGACTTTGAACCTGTCGCGCTGGCGGGACATTCCCTCGGTGAATTGTCAGCTCTGTGCGCTGCTGGAGTCTTCTCCTTCGCCGACGGCTTGCGCCTTGTCCGCACGCGTGGCGAGCTGATGAAGCGTGCCGGCGAACTCGCACCGGGTGGCATGGCTGCCATCCTTGGCGTGGATATTCCCGCGTTGGATAAAGTCTGCGCAGAAGCCAGCACAGCTGACGAGATCGTGCAGGTGGCAAAAGATAATTGTCCCGGTCAGGTTGTCATCTCTGGCGCGAAGTCTGCTGTAGAGCGTGCCATGACGGGGGCAAAAGCGGCTGGCGCGAAACGCGCTTTGCCTTTGGCTGTGAGCATTGCCGCGCATTCTCCGTTGATGGCGTCCATTCAAGCGGATTGGAATCAGGCTGTGGATGGAATTGCGATGAACGATTTGAAACTTCCTGTGGTGGGAAACGTCCACGCGGCGATCCTAAAATCTGCCGACGAAGCTCGCGCTGACCTGAAGTCTCAAATGCAATCGCGCGTCAAATGGACCGATTCGGTGCGTTTGATGTCTGGCATGGGGATTAGTTCTTTCGTCGAAGTTGGAACTGGCACCGTGTTGGGTGGGTTGGTCAAACGCATCGCTACAGATGCGACGAATTATCCGCTGGGAAATCCGCAAGATTTTGCCGCTTTAGAATAAAATCGAGCGGATGAGAAAACTCCTTTCCCCGCTGCTGTTCATCTTCTTATTTGTCGCTTCATGCGCACCCGTTGACGTTGAAACCCCATTTGTTCCGGCAACACAGATTCCGTTTTTCGCATCGGAGACTCCGCCGCCAATCATCGTGCCAGTGACGGAGACGCCATCGATCATTCTTCCATTGACCGAAACACCAGGAATTATTATTCCTGTCACTGAGACGCTGACTTCTCAACCCGCATCCACCTGGTGGGAAGTATATTTCACTGACCCGCAAACCATCAACGACCCGAATAACCCCACCGGTTCGGTCGAGGAGCGACTGCTTCAGTTTATCAATGCCGCGCAGACGAGCATTCATATTGCATCATTCGAGTTTAACTTGCCGCGCGTCGCGGATGCGCTCATCGTTGCCAAAGCTCGCGGCGTGGATGTCCGCTGGGTGACTGATGACGAAAACGGGTTGGAGATCGATGGCAACGAGAATCGGGGACAGTTCACTCGTTTAATGGCTGCCAATATCGAGGTCAAGGATGATGCGGGACGTTCCGCTTTGATGCACAACAAGTTTTGGATCTTCGACCAGCGCATTGTGTGGACCGGTTCAACAAATATCACAGTCAATGGTGTTTATAAACAAAATAATAATGTCATTGTGATGCATTCGCCGGAAATAGCGGCGATCTATGAGCGGGAATGGCAGGAATTGTGGAATGGACAACTCGGGCGGCGCGCGCCTTCGACGCGGAACAATCAATGGGCGATTTTGGATGGAACGCCGATTCAGGTTTTGTTTTCAGCAGAGGATGATGCGGTGGATAATCTCATCGCGCTGGTCAATGATGCGCAGACGAGCATCCGCTTTCTCGCGTTCAGCTTCACTGATTATCCGTTGGCGCAGGCGATGATCGCACGGGCCCAGTCTGGCGTGGATGTGCAGGGTGTCTTCGAGACGTTCGGAAGTAATGGGCTGCGTTCTGAACTGCGGACTTTGTGGTGTGCCGGATTGCCTGTGCGACAGGATGGTAATTCCAGTTTTCTGCATCACAAGGTCATTGTGATCGACAATTCCATTGTTGTGACTGGCTCATTGAATTTCTCTTCCAGCGCCGATGAAGATAACGAAGAGAATGTGGTCATTTTGGATAACGCTGAAATCGCCGCCTTGTATTTGCAGGAATATCAAAAGGTTTGGGATCAGGCCAACAGTATTGCTGTTGGGGCGTTCACCTGCGAGTAGGCGGCTGGTTACATTTATAACAATGAAAGGGTTATCTTTGTCTAGACGGCTGGACTGTACCTGATAGTATAATTTCGCCATGAACGCCTTGTCTGATAGTTCGATCATTAACGTCGCAAGTTTCATTTGCGCGGATGTATAAGTATTCTGGTCATGGGCTTTATGCCCTGACCAGATTTTTTGTTTTATATCCCTGTGTAAAACAAGCTTCATCATCAATAGACAAGGAGAACCATGAAACTGAGCAAACTGGCAAGTGAAATCGCTGAATCCCCGACCTTTGCCTTGAACGAAGAGGCGCGTCTGCTGCGTGAACGAGGCGAGGCAGTTATCAACCTGGGAATCGGTGAACCGAAAAATAAGACTCCGATTGCTGCGATCCTCTCTTCCGGCGCGAAGTTATCCAGCGGAGAAGTGAAATACACTCCGCCCGATGGATTGCCTTCGATGAAGAAGGCGATCATCCGCTACACAGAAGAAAACTACGATCGCCTCGTCGCACCCGAAAACGTGATCGTCACCAATGGGGCGAAGCAATCGCTGTATAACATTTTCTACTCAATCTTAAATCCGCAGGATGAAGTGATTGTCGTCGCGCCATTCTGGGTTTCGTATCCTGAGATGATTAAGATGTGCATGGGTGTTCCGGTCATTGTCACGCCAGAAGATGGGACTTTTACTCCACGCTTCGAAGAGATTGAACGTGCTGTGACTTCGTTCACACGGGCGATCATCATCAATAGTCCGAACAATCCCTCGGGGGCGGTTTACCCTGCTGAGTTGATCGAAAAGATCGTGGACTTGTGCGAGCGCAAGGGCATCTTCATGATCTGCGACGACATTTATCACAAACTGACTTTTAATGGCGTCGTCGCGCCGCCTGCCTGGTCATTCACGAAGAAGGATGTCGAGAACTCAAACATCATCGTGGTTAACGGCGTGGCAAAGTTATACGGCATGACCGGCTTTCGGATCGGATGGGTGGTGGCGCCTCGTCATCTCGTCAAGGTGATGACCAATGTACTGGCGCAGACTACATCTTGCGTTTCGCCCATCGCGCAGGCGGCCGCCGAAGGGGCGTTGAATGGCTTGCAGTCTGTAGTGGAGGCGCTGCGCTTGCAGATCCAAAACAACTGCGAGGTTCTATTGCAGGAGATGCGATCCTTCAATGGGGCGCGTCTCACCAAGCCGCAAGGGACGTTCTATGCGTTGCCCGATTTGCGGGCGTTTAACAATAATTCTGTGGAACTTTCGAAGTTCTTGCTCAAGAAAGCCCTGGTCGTGACCGTGCCGGGCAAGGAATTTGGCATGGAGGGACATATCCGTATTTCGTTTGCGGGTAGTGTCAAAGATGTGACCGAAGGGATCACCCGCATCAAGTGGGCGCTCGATGCCACTTCACCGAACGAGATCTATATCGGCGACAGGAAACTGATCCGCGATTGGATGTAGAACAACTTTAGGGTACAAAGTACGTGCCCGCTATAGGAGCTTAAACTATGAACAATGTGTTGAACATCAAGACTCCCGCCGAACCCGTTGCGCAAACGCGCAAAGCGGATTACAACCTGTCCAATCAGGGCATTGGAAATACACGGCTTGCCTATTGGAATCTTCCCACCGAAGTCTTGGTGGAAGAAGCAGTGTTCCGCAACGAAGGTGCTGTTGTGGCGGGGGGCGCGTATGTGGCTTTCACCGGCAAGCATACCGCTCGCAGCGCCAATGACAAATTCGTCGTGCGTCACACAGATTCGGAGAACAACATCTGGTGGGGTGTGTACAATCGCCCGTTTGCGATGGAGAAATTTGAAACTCTCTATGGGCGCATGTTGGGTTTCCTGCAGGGACGTGACGTCTTTGTGCAGGATGTCTACGCGGGCGCGGATGAAAATTATCGCCTGCCCGTCCGTATTATGACTGAACTGGCATGGCATAGTCATTTCGTGCGCAATATGTTCATCCTGCCGCAGTCGCTGGAGGAATACAAACGCTTCGTGCCGGAGTTTACCATCATTGCCATGCCTTCTTTCAAAGGCACTCCCGCCGTGGACGGTACGAACAGCGAGACCTTTATCTGCCTGTCCTTCGAAAAGAAACTGGCCATCATCGGTAATACGGCTTATGCGGGTGAGATCAAGAAATCGGTCTTTACGATCTTGAATTATCTTCTGCCGCTCGAAGGGGTCTTGTCCATGCATTGTTCGGCGAATGTGCATCCCGATAACCCGGACGATGTGGCTCTCTTTTTTGGATTAAGCGGCACGGGCAAGACTACGCTTTCAGCAGATCCCACTCGTCGCCTCATCGGGGACGATGAGCATGGTTGGAGCGATTCGGGCGTGTTCAACTTTGAAGGCGGATGCTACGCCAAAGTCATCGGGTTGTCTGCCACAGCCGAGCCGGAAATCTACGCCACGACCAAACGCTTTGGGACGATCCTCGAAAATGTGACCTATGATCCGGTCACGCGCATGATCGATCTGGATGACAATTCCGTCACCGAGAATACCCGCGCCTCCTATCCGCTGGAATTTATCAACAACGCTGTCCCGGAGAAAAAGGCTGGGCATCCGAAGAATATCATCCTCCTGACATGTGATGCGAGCGGGGTCATGCCTCCCATCGCGCGGCTGACGTCCAATCAAGCTCTGTATCAATTCATCAGCGGATACACCTCCAAAATCGCGGGCACGGAAGTTGGCTTGGGCAAGGAACCGGAGATCACCTTCAGCGCCTGCTTTGGCGGACCGTTCATGGTGCATCACCCTTATAAATATGCCGAATTGCTCAAGCACAAGATCGAGCGTTATAACGCGACCTGTTGGCTGGTCAATACTGGCTGGGTGGGCGGACCCTATGGAATTGGGAAGCGGATTTCCATCAAGCATACGCGCGCCTTGCTAAACGCGGCGCTCAGCGGCAAGCTGACAGATGTACAATATAAACAGGACCCGATCTTCGGCTTTGAAGTACCGCTGACCTGCCCGGATGTGCCCAATGATGTTTTGGATCCTTCCTCTTCGTGGCATGACAAAAAAGAGTATGAGCATCGTTATAAAGACCTTGCCATGCGCTTCAAGCAGAATTTTGGCAAGTTCACCGATGTCACACCCAAAGAGGTGACCGAGGCAGGACCAAGGGTGTAAGTTCCAAGACCTGACGGGGTTCCGAAACCCTGTCAGGTCTTTTGTGAGATGCGAAAGGATATCTCATGTCTCGCTCCAAATTGTTGATGACAGTTGTGGGTCGCCTTTTGGCGGGTGTGTTGATGTTCGCCTTGTTGTTCTTCCTGCCGGCAGGGACGTGGCGCTATTGGCAGGCATGGATGTATATTGGCGTTCTCATCACTCCCATGTTCTTTGTGATCGCATACTTTATGAGGAAAGACCCCGACTTGCTTGAACGTCGCATGAGGATGCGTGAAAGACGCACTGAACAGCGAAAGATCATCAATCTCTCCGTTTTGTTCTTTGTCCTGGCTTATATCCTGCCCGGCTTTGACATTCGTTTTGGTTGGTCGAAGATGCCCGCCTGGGTCTCGATTGTTGCGGCTGTGGTGATGTTTCTCAGTTATCTGATCGTCTTTCGTACCATGCAGGTCAATAGCTTTCTCTCGCGTGTCATCGAAGTGGCAGAGAATCAAAAGGTGATTGATACTGATGTGTATGGCATTGTTCGGCATCCCATGTATGTCGGTATGACGGTTTTGTATGTTGTCTCACCGATTGTGCTTGGCTCGTGGTGGGCGGTCATCCCCGCTTTGGTGATTATTCCAGTTATCGTGTTTCGCATTCTGGATGAAGAAAAGGCGCTGGAGAAAGAACTCCCCGGTTATATGGAATACAAGCAGAAGGTGAAGTACAGGTTGATTCCATTTGTGTGGTAAAAGATAGAGACAGTCACCTTGCAAGGTGACTGTCTCTTGTTGAAAAAATAAAAAGACCTGACAGGTTTGAAAAAACTGTCAGGTCTTACTTTACAACTTACTTATACAGCGTCGCAGCGACGGGCTTGGCAATCGAACCGCTCTTCGCGTTTCGCATCGCCCGCTCAAAGGCGCGGCGTTCGGCCTTCATCGCATCGATCTTGCGCTGGACATGCGGCGCAAAAAAGCCTGCATAGCGTTTTTGCAACTCAGGGCGCTTCCAATCATTGCCGCCGACCTTGCCGCGGCAGGTGGGCGCTCCGCACAAACATTCGAATTCGTCATACGGCATGGTATCGCACATGGCGTAATCGGATTGCACGAGTGATTGACATAATCTCCCTCACCAATGGGGCGCGGCACCAGGAAATGACGATCTTCTACCTGGATGCACAACATGCGCTCACGTTCGGGTAGGTGGATAAAGGTCTCCCATTCATACACAACGCCGCCGAAAACAGCGATCAACTCGCCCTTCTTAATGGGTTCGAGGGCGAAAATGCTGTTTCCGCTTTTATCGGCTTTCAGGCGACCTTCCAACTTAGAAGACAGATAGGAACTTGGCTGCTTGGACATTCATATAACTTCCTTTCGATTTGTGGATTAAAGATTAACAGCGCCTCCCGCGGTGGACGAGCCGCGAAAAACGCCATTGGTAGCGTCAATAATACATTAAATATCCTGCATGTAAAGGTTTTAAGCCGTTCAGATTATTTCAATTTGGTTAATGTTTTGTTATTCCCAATCCCTGCACAGGTTATAAAATGACCTTCCAGATAAATCAGACTGCAAGAATCGCAGTCAGGTTTGCGCCCTCCCCGCCTCAGCCCTCGACGTTGATATTTCCCCGTCCAGTTAGATAGCTTTCGCTGAAAGTTAATCGATCCACTTCGGTCCCCAATCCGGCTCAGGATGGTTGGTCAGCTGGACCTGATTGCTCCCGTCTGCGCGCATGATATACAAATCAGCCTGATCGTCATTTCGCAGTGAATTGAAGACGATGTAATTTCCATCCGGTGAATAAGAAGCGCCCGCATTGTTGCCGCCATCTGTCAATTGAGTGAAGTTCCCCGTCGCAACCTCGATGCGAAAAATATCCTTATCTCCAAACGGACCAGCATGTGTCAACAAGGAGTTTCCATCAGGTGACCAATCGACACTGCCGCCAATGCCCTGCAACCCCTGCGAGATCTTCAAATGATTTCGCCCGTTTGTATCCATCGTGTAGATCTGATACTCCTGCGGAGTGTCTGTTGCCATGGCATAGGCAATCTTCTCTCCGTTCGGCGACCATGCCACCGCCACGATGTCTTTTGCGCCAGTATATATCAGGCGCGGATTCAATCCATCTGCATTCACCATCCAGATCGCGGTCGGACCATCCCCAACGCGATTGGCAAAGACAATATAGCGCCCATCGGGTGAATAATCCGGCGCGACGACATTTCCCACATTATTCGTCATCTGATAGACCAGTTTTTGAGCGAAGTCCAACCGAAACAGGTCAAAGGTCGTTCCGCCGCGGTTGGAAGCAAACAAAATCGAACTACCGTCTGGCGTGAAGACCGGGTAATAATTGCTGGCGATCATATCAGTGATCTGAGTGTAGCCCGAGCCGTCGCGGTTGACCATGCAAAGCTGGTTGTATTCTCCGCGCGTGCAGGTAAAGATGATCCTGCCGCCAAAGGGGAGGGTGGGCCTGGGAGTGGGTGTAACCGTGGGCTCTGGGGTGAAGTCCACGGCGAAGGGCGTGAATTGAATCGGAGTTGGCAGTGAAACTTCGATATCTTCGGCAGGACGCACAAACCAAAAGAGAGATAGAAAACCACTGAGAAGGATGAGCAAAAAGATGGGGGCAAAGCCAATGCGCGGCTGTTTCTTTTTGGGTGCTGCGGCAATCGTTGCCAGACGCTCTTCCAATGGCGCGACGTCATTGCTGATGAGGCTGGCTTTGGGTGGCGGAAGGAATTCCCATTCGCGCAGGCGCGCTTCGGTCACAGGAGTCGTTAGCGGGTCGGCGCGAGGCGGAACTTCATCCAGCGGAATGTGCGCCGCAAGTGAAAGCGAGGAAATCAATTCGGTGGTGGTCTTGAGTCTGTCTGCCGGATTTTTACGCAGCGCCCATAAGATCATCCGTGAGAAATGGTCTGGGAGTTCTTTGTTGAAAGTGATCGGCGCAGGCGGCGTGACTTCGAGATGCGTGCGGTGAATGGTTTCAACAGTTTTGGGCGCCTGTCTGCCATTGAGCCAACGTGCCGTGACAAGTTCGTACAGCAACACGGCAAGCGAATACATGTCTGCGGCAGGCTCAAGCGGTTGTCCTTGAATTTGCTCGGGCGAGATATATAGATCTGGATACTTTGCAAGCCTGAGAATTTTTTCTCTGCCGATGGGATGAGCATTGGCAATGCCGCCAAGGATAACTTCGCCGCGTTGGTTGATGCGAATCAATTCGGGGACGAGATTGAGATGCAGAAAGTTTTGTTTATGGAGCGCATCCAACGCGCTGCAAAGTGCTTTGGCAAAGAAGAGAGCTTCGCCCGCGCTGACGGTTGACTTTTCGCGAATATCTTTGAGTGAGGGTCCGTCGACCCATTCTTCGAGCAGAAACGCAAGTGTGGGCGTTTGAAATAGACCGAAGTATTTGCCGATACCGGGGTGAGCAATGGATTCAAGTCGGGCAGACTTTGCCTCCAGCTCTTTGATGGCTTCGGTACTTTCTGAGATGTTTTTGGAAAGCAGCGTTAGCGCAAGGGGTTTTCCACTGCGTTCATCGCTGGCGCGATATAACTCCCCCAATGGGGTTTGGGCGACAAATTCCTCGATGTGATATTGGTTTAGGAATGTCTTCCCAATCATGGCAGAGGACATGTCGCCCTGTGACGATTACAACGCCCAAGCCAGCATGAGTCCAAAAATGGCGATGAGCAAACCGATATGCAGGAAAAGATCACTTTCTGTGAGCAAGCTTCCTGGCAGGGCAAATTGCAGGATCAGATTGACAACGATAAAGAACAACCCGATGATGGGCAGTAATCCCTTGCGATGGGCGAGATACTCCGAAAGCTTATCCAGCAGTTTTGAGATCATACTTCCTCCACATCGGCAGTCAGGGTTTCGCCATTTTTGTGTCCATTGTTGGGTTTGATCTGAAAAGCGGAAAACTGCGCCAGCAATCTGCCGGGCAGACGTCCCTGCATTTGCACGCCTCCGCGTTCATGTTCCACGCGTTCGACTTGTCCCAGCTCGTGGAAGAGCGAGATCAAAGCACCTTCTTTGTAAGGCAGGCGCACATTGACCGGGACATATGCCTCGAACAATTCCTCCTGAACCAGCAGAAGCAGGTCGTTGATGCCTGTCCCAGCCAGCGCGGAGATGGCAACCGACTTGGGGAACTGCTCCAGGACCTTCCTAGCATTTTCAGGATTCTTAAGCCGATCCATTTTATTCAACGCAGTGACCATGGGGATGTGACTCGCGCCGATCTCTTCCAACGTCTCTTGCACGGCTTGGAATTGTCCGAGCGCATTGGGATGAGAAATATCCACAACGTGTAACAAGAGGTCCGCTTCGGCGATCTCCTCAAGCGTGGCATGGAACGCCGCCACGACAGATGTCGGCAGTTTTTGAATGAAACCGACCGTGTCGGTGATGAGCGCAAGATTGTCGCCAGGCAGTTGCACACGGCGCGTGGTTGGGTCGAGCGTGGCGAATAGTTGATCTGCCACGTACACGTCCGCTTTGGAGAGGCGATTCAACAGCGTGGATTTACCTGCATTGGTGTAACCCACCAACGCTACCGTTGGGATGCGCGAACGTTTGCGTTGGGAGCGGTACATGGTGCGATGCGCTTCCACTTTTTCCAGTTCGACTTTGATGTGTGCCATTCGTTTGCGGATGGCGCGGCGATCTACTTCGATCTGGGTTTCGCCGGGACCACGTAAGCCCACGCCGCCTGTCGAGCCGGCACGTCCGCCGCCGCCGCCTGCCTGACGTTCGAGATGGGTCCAGGCGCGGGTGAGGCGTGGCAGATTGTATTCGTATTGGGCAAGCTCCACTTGCAGCATGCCTTCCTTGGTGTGAGCGTGCTGCGCGAAGATATCCAGAATTAACGCGGTTCGGTCGATGACGCGGATATTTTTTCCGAGCGCTTTTTCCAGCTCACGCTGGTGGCGCGGATTCAGTTCATCGTCGAAGATGACCACTTCTGCCAACGTTTCTTCCGCCAAGGCTTTGAGTTCCTCCACCTTGCCGGGACCAATATACGTCTCGACATTTGGGTGCGAAAGTTTCTGGGTCAACTCGCCGACCACGTCCACGCCGGCGGTATCTGCCAGCAATGCCAGCTCTAAAAGTGAATCTTCGAGGGTGAGGATCTGTTCTTTGCCGCGAATGTCAACGCCGACGAGAAAAGCGCGCTCACGCGGCGGGGTTGTTGGTTGGGGGATTTTCTTTGCCACTGGGTTCCGTTTCTGTTTTGGGTTGTTCAAATTGCCCGAAGAATTTGGTCATGACCGGGTCTGTTGGCTCGGTGCGCGTAGGCAATAGGATGTGGAAGGTTGAGCCCGGTAATTTTACTTCGTCATAACCGGGAGATTCAACCCAGATCGTGCCGCCATGTGCCTCGAGGATGCCGCGAGTGATGGAGAGTCCCAAGCCAGGTCCGCCTCCTTTGAACTTGGTCTTGCCGCTCGAGTGCAGGTCGGTCTTGCCTAGCTGACCGAATTTATCGAAGATCAAGCTTTGGTTTTCAGGTGAGATGCCAATGCCCGTGTCTTTGACTGTGATTTCAATGAAGCCGGGGAGCAGGCGTCCATTGATGGTGATCGTTCCATGGTCTGGTGTGTATTTGACAGCGTTGGAAACCACGTTGTTGATGGCTTGATACAGGCGCTCCACATCGCCATAGATCATCAAGTCACTGCCTTCAAATGTGTGGATGACCATCGTTTGCTTTCGATCTGTGATGGTTTTCCTGAACTCATTTTGGATGAGGGTCAGCAAATGGCTGATCCATAAAGGCTGGACGTTCAGGGTGAGCAGGTCATTGTCAATCAGCGAGACGTCGATCATGTCATCGATGATCTGTCTCAAGCGCTGAATGCCAGTGCTGACACCTGAGAGATAATTCTTCATCAAGTCCTGTTCCGTCCCGACAACTTGATCGGTCATCATGGAGGCGTAACCTTCGATGAGCGTGAGAGGCGTTTTCAGTTCATGGGCGGCGACGGAGATAAAATTCGACTTGTTGCGGTCGAGTAATTTGAGTTTGTCCTGCACTTTGCCCAGTTCATTGGAGATGTGCGCGACGCGGGTTTCCATCTCATAGCGGACGACAACGCTCAAACTATGGGTGAGAATCGGAATGACTGCGGCGATGAGTTCCAGTGCGTCTTTTTTCGGGAGATGCTCGCGCGCTATCTCAATGGTCAGAACGATCATGCGATTGACTACAAAAGAAACGTAATAATCACCCTGTTCGAGATTGGTCTCTGTGGGGGAGCGTCCCCAATCATACAGAATGGGATCCAGCCAGGCGGTGTCGCCCGTCACGAGAGTCTGTTCGAGCAGTTCGTAGAAGCGCGCCAATTGTTCCGTGAAACCGGCGCGGACATGCTCCCCGCTGGCAAGTTCGCGGGAGATACGTTCCATCCAAGGCGTGCGGATTTTGTGCAGTGAAGAGTGTAATCCCATTTGTTTAAGTTTACGCCGAGTTTAGTCTTTTGACCATAGAGGAGTTAAGGTTGCGTGTTCTGTTCCACGACCCAATGCCAGAGTGTGTCGCCAACAGCGTGCAAGCTCTCTGCTGAGACTTTGTCTACAGTGTCTTGCGTGGTGTGCCAATAGGGATAGTCAAAGTCGATGACGTCAATGGCGGGGATGCCCGCCTCAAGGAAAGGAGTATGGTCATCAAGCATGCTGTGTTTTTCGGCGGGGATGAATACATCACCATAACCAAGCCTCTCTGCGACAGCCCAAATTTCCGCGCGGATGATCGGGTTGGAATTTCGCTCAAGATAAATATCCAAATCCGCATCGCCGATCATATCTACGATGACGACAGCCCGCGGCGCGATGGAAATTTCCTCCGCAAAGGCGCGCGAGCCCATGATCCAGTCCCAGCCTTCGATGCGTCCATTATCTTCTGCATCAAAAAAGACGAGCCAAACAGGGACAGTATCTTCGGGCAGAGAACGCGCCAATTCAAGCAACACTGCCACACCTGAGGCGCCATCGTTTGCACCGGGAACGGGTTCTGTGTGTTTATTGGGGTCAGGGTCATTATCAGCAAAGAAGCGCGTGTCGTAATGTGCGCCAAGGATGATCTGTGGCGCTTCGTCGCTGCGTTTGGCGATGACATTGTAAATGGGATGACCCAGCCGACTCGACTCGTGGATTTTCACCGTCCAGCCAGCGGATTCCAATTCCATGCGCATCCATTCGCGGATTTGAGCATGTCCCGCCGACCCGGGAGTCCGTGGACCCATGGCAACTTGCGACTGCACGTCGCTATACGCTTGCTCTCCGCTAAAGGAAGTCGGTTCAGGCTCGCGGGTCAGGAAGGAGGCGATGTACCATCCGATCACAAGAATCAACAATGCAAAGACCAACGTCAGATAGATGAGTACGTTGCGTTTTTTCATGAATGCTCTTGAAGATAGTTTTCCAGGGCTTTGGCTGCGCGCTCTGCATATGCCTGTCCTTTTTCGCGCTTGCCGATCTTCTTTTCATGATGCATCTCTGGCAGGATGCCAAAGTTGGCTTTCATCGGCTGGAAATCTTTCATATCTGCGTGTGTGACGTAATGACAGAGTGCGCCGAGCATGGTCTCTTGTGGCAGCGTCAGCATGGATTTGTGTTGAAGCAAACGTGCGATGTTGATGCCTGCCAGCAAACCGGTGGCGATGTTGCCCATGTACCCTTCCACGCCGGTGATCTGACCAGCGAAGAAAAGATCATCGCGCGTGAGGTGCTGAAGGGTGGGGCGCAAAAGTTTAGGCGAGGCGATGAAAGTGTTGCGATGCATTTGTCCATAACGTTCGAATTCGGCGTTTTCGAGACCGGGAATCGTTCGCAGCACTCGCCGCTGTTCGGGGAATTTTAAGTTGGTTTGAAAACCGACGATGTTATATAAACTGCCAGCCAGATTATCCTGCCGGAGTTGTACGACTGCGTACGGGCGTTTGCCGGTGTGTGGGTCACGCAAGCCGACCGGGCGCATGGGACCATACGCCAGTGAGTCTTCGCCGCGGGCGGCAATAATTTCCACGGGCAGACACCCTTCAAAAAAATGACCCGCTTTGACACCGGTTTGAATCGCATCTTCAAACGAGCGTAATTCGATCCGTTCGGCAATCTTTAGTGCATTCACAAATTCGTAATATTGTTCTTTTGTGAATGGACAGTTGATGTAATCGCCCTCATCCTGCTCGCCTTTGTCGTAGCGTGAAGCGCGGAAGGCAACATCCATGTTGATGCTGTCAGCGCGGACGATGGGCGAGATGGCATCGAAGAAGAAGAGATGTTCGTCGCCGCTTAATGCCGCAATGGATTTGGATAGGCTATCTGAGGTTAGCGGTCCGCTGGCGACGACGACGGGCGTGTTGGGAATTTCTTTCATTTCCTCACGCACCAACTCAATGTTTGGATGAGCCGCTATCCGTTCGGTAATGAGGCGCGCGAAGGCTTCGCGATCCACTGCCAATGCGGCTCCAGCGGGAATTGCGGTCGCTTCAGCGCATTCCAGCAGCATGGAATTCAGCCGGCGCAATTCGCTTTTCAGCACGCCAGATGCGCGGTCGGGTAGATTCGAGCCGAGCGAATTGGAGCAGACCAATTCCCCCAAATCTCCGCCGACGTGAGCGCCAGTCGGCATGGCAGGGCGCATTTCGTACAGTCTTACCTTTAAACCGGTTTGGGCAATCTGCCAGGCGGCTTCACTGCCTGCCAGACCACCCCCAATAACAATTATGTCAGTCATGTGAAACTATTTTACCATTCAGGCTACAGTATAATTTGGGTCACGAACCATGCAAATCGAGACGAGCATTGAATCCCAACTAAAAGATGCGGCACAACTTACCGAGGCGACCTGGGCTGTCCTCGCGGAACGCGTGGGCGGCGTTTGGCTGTTGCAATCGGTTTATCGCTTGAACAAGTCAGCTCAAAACGAATTGATGGGGATCATGGGATTGCTTTCCATTGATGCGTGGTTGTGCGGCTCGCTGAGTGGAGGATATTCGCGCTCGACGGCCATCCCGGCCAATAAACATTTGAGCGCTTCGCGCTTCTTCGCTTACCCGGTTACTGGGACGTCGCAAGTGGTGTTGGTCGGCGCGGATGAACAGACGCCTACTGCCCAACGTATTTGGCGGTTGACGGCTTCGCTGCTTTCCGGGCGGGCGGTGGGTTCACATCAAACCTTCCTGCCAGATCTTCAGTCTGGTTTACCCTTTGATTTGCCGCTTGCACTTGAAAAAGTTCTTGGTACGTTCATTCAAGCTGTTCCAATTCAGGGCGCATGGCTGGCGATCCGCCGCGGTGAATCATTGGACATTCAAGCGGATTGGAATTCGCCCAAAGCCAAAGGGGTGTCTCTGCTTATTGATGAGAATCCTATTCTCCGGCGTGTGAACCGTTCTTTATCAGAAGTGATCATCACGCGCGGACAACCCAATTGGGATCATCTTCCATATGGTGTGCTCAAATCTGGTACGAATATGTGGATGTGCCTGCCGCTGGTTATCGGTCAGCGGTTGATTGGGGTGGTTGCCATTTGGCGGCAAAAGGAATTTGCGCTCTCCGAACGCGGACAGTTACGCGAGATGGCGGCGCGCGTCGCTCCATATGTGGAAATGGTGGTGACGTTCTCTGAAATGACGGCTCACCTGCGCCGGCTTGGTTTGTTGAATGATTTTGTATTGACCGTTTCCTCTGCACAAAATCTCGACCAGATTGCCCGGCGTGTGTTTGGTCTATTGGCGCGTGCCTTCAACACGGAATTGATCGCGCTGTTCCTGCGCTCCAGCGATGGGCGCGTCCTGCGTGATTATCGTCTGTTGGATGGCAAGATGAGCGTCATCAGCCTGACGGTTTCGGGTCATCCGATCCAATCGGTGATCAAAGAGGGACGTATCCGTCGCTTCAAGGATTCGGGACGCGAAGGATATTTAGGGCTTCATCCGAATGCCCGCTCAGAATTGATCGTCCCGCTCAAATACCGCGGACAAGTGACCGGCGTACTGGTCATCGAAAGTCCACAGACGGAGGCGTTCAGTCAGTATGATGAACATCTCATGGTCGTCATCACCAGCCATCTGGCCGGGCTGATCGAGTACACCCGTCTGCGTGAGGAGGCGGAGGGCAGGGCACGCAGTTTGGGACTCATCCACGAAGTGGTGCAGCAAGTCATCGGCTTGAACAACAAACGCGAGATCGCATCCATCTCGGCGGAGTTGGTGGCGCAATACTTCAAATATGAACTTGTGGTCGTGCTTTTACTGGATGAGGACGAAAAATTAACTATTCAAGGCACTGGCGGCACCCAGTCTGAGACGGTTAAGGAAGCGCTGCTTGATGAGGAATTCATCAAACCGGATGGCGTCACGGGCTTCGTTTCACGGACCGGTGAAAGCGTCTTGGTGAACGACACTACACAGGATAAATTATATAAAGCCATCAAGGGTTGGGAGGCTCATTCGGAAATTTGTGTTGCCATCAAAGACGGTGGTACGATCTTGGGCATCATCGACGTGGAAAACCGCGAACAGAATGCCTTCTCACACAACGACCTCATCGCAATGGAGTCGATGGCAGGCATCCTCGCTTCGGTCGTTTCCAGTGCGAATCGCTATCAGACGTTGAGACAAACCATCCGTCAATTGCGCGAGACGGAGATCGAATTGAATGCCCGCATGGAAGCACAGCGATCCGCTGAGAGCCGCCTGTTACAAGCTGCCAAGCTGGCTGCCGTCGGTGAGATGGCGGCGGGTATTGCTCATGAACTGAACAATCCGCTCACCACAGTGACCGGATTCTCCGAACTCGTGCTCGACGACTTCCCGGAAGACTCCACGCATCGTAAGGAACTTGAGATGGTCCTGCATGAAGCGCGTCGCGCCAGTTCAGTTGTCCGTCGCTTGTTGGATTTCTCACGTCAGGGAGAACGTCTCCGCACCAGCGCCGACTTGAACGAAGTGATCAACGATGTGATCGCGCTGACACAGCATTTGCTTCAGACCAATAACGTCAATCTGTTGACGGAATTGGAAGAGAGCCTGCCCTGGGTTTCCATCGACACGAATCAGATCAAACAGGTTTTGTTGAATTTGATCCACAATGGATTGCAAGCCATGCCCACGGGTGGTGAGATGCGCGTTTCCACACGAAAGGGACAGCGTGAAAACCGCAAATGGGTCGTGATGTCGGTCAAGGATTCGGGTGTTGGCATTTCGCCTGAAGATCAGGCACGTATCTTCGAACCCTTCTTCACCACGAAGGGAGATCGCGGCGGCACAGGGCTGGGACTTTCCATCACCTACGGCATCATCGCCGATCATGGCGGTACCATCGATGTCTCCAGTCAGCCTGGCGGCGGATCGCTTTTTGAAGTTTGGCTTCCGGTATAAAAATTATGGAAAATCACTTTGTCTTTATCGTAGATGACGAGCCGGGGATCGCGATGTTATGTGACCGCATCCTTACACGGGCAGGTTTCGAAGTCGCCACTGAAACCAATCCACGCCAAGCCATTGAATATCTAAAAGAAAATAAAGTTGATTTGCTGCTGGTGGATATCCGTATGCCTGAAGTGGACGGTTTCGAAGTTATCCAACACACCCAGCGATTGCAACCCGATACCGCTGTACTCATCATGACCGGACATGGCACGGTCGAAACCGCCATTCGCGCGCTTCGACAAGGTGTGGACGGGTTGTTGATGAAGCCGTTCAGTCATAGTTCTGAACTGGTGGAAGCAGTCAAACTTGCGCTTGCCGACAGCCAGAAGAAGCGCGACGCTGCCCGCACGCAGGCGCTTCGTCCGTTGTTTACGGTCACCGAGTCCCTTTTTTCTGAAACACGTCGCGAACCTCTGCTTGACCTCATCGTCAACGCCATCTGTGGACATCTCAAATGTCCGCAAGCTGCGTGCTTTCAAATGAATCCAGAGAGCAATCTGTTTGTTCAAATCGTATCCAAAGGCACCACCTCCTCACAATCTTTATTGGATTTAATTTCCAAAGCGGATATTTTTTCTGCCCCATTGCTGGTCAATGCGGATGGTCCTGGTGACGCCTCAATGAAAGCGCATCTTTCCAACCTTGGACTTGGGTCTGTTATTCTGGTACCGATCATTCACCCAAACCTCCATTTGATGTTCTACGCCGCGCGGACTGCAGGTGAACTTCCCTTCCATGAAGCAGACCTTGAAATGATGCAGATTCTTGCACGTCAAGCCATCACCGCACTGGAAAATTCCCGCCTCTATGCCGAACAATTGGATTATGTCCGCCGTATCGAAGAGTCACAAAAGGCGTTAATTCAAGCAGAAAAAATGGCTGCAGCTGGACGCCTCAGTGCCTCGATTGCACATGAGATCAACAATCCTTTGCAAGCGGTTCAGAACTGCTTGCATTTGGCATCACGTGAAGATCTACCTCCCGAAAAACGCAAGGAATATTTCGACCTGGCGCGCAAGGAACTGGAACGCCTCATGTTGACCGTCCGCCGTATGCTAGATTTCTACCGCCCCGGCGCATCCGCGATGGAGCGGATCAATGTAGCGGAGTCGCTGCAATATGTCCTTGCATTGATGTCCAAGCAATTATCTGAGGCGAGCATCAATGTGGTGACACAATTTGGCGGGACGGTCCCATCCATTATGGCGGTG
>JAHDWC010000003.1:0-861 GCA_023382575.1 Anaerolineales bacterium | reverse complement strand
TCATCTTGAATGCTGTCGATGCCATGCCCGGCGGCGGCGAACTGAATGTGTCCACCCGTTCGCTGAAGAATGGGATCGAAATATTGATTCAAGATAGTGGTAAAGGCGTTCCGTTTGAAAAACAAGCCAACATTTTCGAACCCTTCTTTAGTACCAAAGATGGAGGGACAGGCTTGGGTTTGACGGTAAGTTACAATATAATTACCGCCCATGGAGGCGTGTTGGAATTGCTGACCGAGCGTGGTCCTGGTGCATGCTTTCGAATATTCTTGCCCGCTGGAGGAAACCAATGAAGTCGAACATTCTTGTCGTTGATGATGAACCTGTTGCCCGCCAATCCCTCTCAGATATTCTCAAATTAGAAGGTTACGTTGTCAATTCGGTGCCGAATGGACAGGCGGCAGTGGAGCATGTCCGCACCCACGCTGTCGATTTGATGATCGTGGATTTGAAGATGCCGGGTATGGATGGTTTGGAAGTAATCCAGGTCATTAATCAGGTTTCCCCCGAGACGGAGATCATTCTTCTGACTGCGCATGGTTCGATCGAATCCGCGATGCAGGCGCTGCGTTTACGTATCCATGATTATTTATTGAAACCTGCCTCGCCCGCCCAGATTATTGCCAGTGTCAAAAAGGGATTATCCCGCCGTTCGGTCAAATCGCGCACGTCCATGGCGGCTGCGGCAGACAGCGCACAGGAAATCTATACACTCAAGGATGGCACGATGGTAGATCTCGCTCGCCGTCAGATCAAGCATAAGGCTAAAGTGGAACATCTTACACCAGCGGAAGGACGCTTGCTGCGCATCCTTATGGAGAACGAAGGTAAGGTCTTCTCTCACCGTGAACTCGTCTTACT
>JAHDWC010000002.1:51408-83392 GCA_023382575.1 Anaerolineales bacterium | reverse complement strand
CAAAGCCCTTCGCGCGGAATTTTTCCACATAATCGCGGACCGTCCAATAATCTATACCAACCTGTTAGGCAATGTCAAAAATCGTGTGCTGACATTCAAAGCGCATCATGATCTTTTCGATGGCACGGTTGAGTGCCCAGTTTTCGCGCCAGTCTACCCAGAGACCGTAGCCACTAAGGAAGACAGGTCCGCGGAAGGTGCGCTTCGGCGTGTAATTGCTGGCATAAATGCGAATAATATCTTCGGCAGTCTGCGCCGCGTCGACAAGCATATCTTCGTTCATGATGTCGAGATTATCATCGGTGGTGTGATACTGGTCATAGGGGAAGCGATTGATAGAAATACACGGCACGTTCACGCCCGGTCCGTTGATGACACGTTCATCATTGGCTGGAGCAGCAGCAAAGTCACGTTCATCGTGAGGCGTATCGCGTAATACGTAATGCGTAATGCGGTCTAAAAGATGATCGTGTTGTCTTGTATGATGCCATGCGATCTGATTCTGATTGCCAGTCATCTCCATAAAGATTCCGCCACGCAGATTCGGGATGAGCGACTCGTTGTGCGCAAGCCAGGCGATGGTGCCGATGGTCTCCGGTCCGAACCAGAAGCGGACACTCATCGAGCCGCGCGGCAAGGGCTTTTCGGCGAGGCGTCGCGCCAGTTCAATCGTGCTGACCACTCCTGCGCCATCATCATTCGCCTGCATGGGGTGACAGGTATGCGCCTGCACGAGGAACTCGCCCGCTTCGGGGTTGGGTCCGCCCTGAGGGTGAACAACCGCCGTGGCGACTTTGAATCCCTGTTTGGGGTCGGTAATGAATTCACACTTGATGACTGCGCGATACTTTTTATCGCGTGGCAGTTTATCGAAAAGATTCTTTGGCAGGCAGAATCCCCAACTGCGCTCGTAATATTTGAAAACCCACGGAACCGTGTGTGGAAGTTTCTCGTTGAAATACAAATGCGGTTGCAGTTCGTCAAAACTCAGAACTTTATCCACTGGCAGCGAGTACGAAACGATATGCAGCAGATTATTTTTGAAATCCACAACGCGCTCGCCGCCTTCGATCTCTAAATACGCTTCGTGAACCACATATCGTTCCGGCACTTTCCACGTCCATACTTGTGTCAGTGGCGCATAGGTCTCGATAGTGTAATTCGAAGACTCAGGCATGTATGAGCCGACGATCTCCAAGGTCTTGTCATGGTCGTCAGAAACAAGGGTACGGTGTAGCGGAAAGAATTCCGCGAGGATGGATTTGAGAGATGTATAAGGTTTCATTATTATTAACTAAAAATGTGCTGGGGATAAATCAATTTGCGGGTGTTTAAAAATCTTATTCTTAAAACATTCAGCATGGCAAAACCAAATCTGAAATTTTTCAGAAACGGTTTCAACAGTTACGCGGCAAGGATCTATATTTGTAGAAATAATATCTTCTCCACAAAAACAACATAGACCAAAACACACTTCTGTATTTTTAGATTTTTCTTCCATATTTTTTTACTTCTTCTCGATCTGATACAACAAAAACGGGTCGCGCCGCATCTCGCGCGCCGTAAATTCATAGACCTCATTTGCCTTCATCAACTTCACATCCGCCTCCCCGATCTTCGCAGACTTAATCACCCCATGTTCCTCCATCAACGCACCCATCGGGTCTACCATGGTCAACACACCTTTATCAATATCGCGCACCAGCATCTCAAACGTATCAGTATAGGTATTACCGTTCTCATCCGTCACCTCCCCGGTGAACTGCTTCAAGAAGCGGTAATCCACACCCTCCATTTGCTCGATGTGATGAAAGAAGGTCATGCTGTTGTTATACGACAACCCGATCACCATGATCTTGCCGTCCAAATCGCGCAGCTTGCCAAACACCGAGTTGCGTTCATACGCGCTCTTGTATCGCAACGCGCCCAACATCTCAGCATGCTTTCCAAGAATCGCAAACGAATAGAACGGATGAAAGACCCGCTTCGCACGCGGGTCCTGCCGTACCAACTCCGTCAACACACCCATCTTCGATGGTGTCGTGCGCACATCCCATGCCTCACCTTTGTTGAAATCAAAATTGAAGGTCGGCATGATGAGCGTGCCATCTTTATCGGTGCCGAGCGCCGCTTCCAATGCGCGGTTCACCGTTGCGGGTCCGCCGTCCACTTCGCCGAACGATTTATACGAACTATGCACAAGCAACGTGTCGCCTTCCATCACGCCCAACTTACGAAATCCATCCACCAATTGTTCGAATGTCAGCATCTTGACTCCTATCCTTCTTTGACAAGGCTTCGATAGACCTGCATCAACGCCTCGGCATTCTTTTTCCAATCCGCACGCTTCTCTGCCTCGCTCCGGCTTGCTCTGCTGATCTCGGGCAGTTTCTCACACTGATTCATCGCCGCGAGAATCTTCTCCGCAAGATGATCTGAGTCGCCGTCGCGGAACAGCCAGCCATTCTCATTCTCGAACACCCATTCCTTATTGGCAGGGATATCCGACACGAGACAAGGCAGCCCACACGCCAATGCCTCCATCAGCGACACAGACGAACCATCTACATGCGAGGGCGAG
Source organism: Anaerolineales bacterium (assembly GCA_023382575.1). Taxonomy (GTDB): domain Bacteria; phylum Chloroflexota; class Anaerolineae; order Anaerolineales; family Villigracilaceae; genus Villigracilis. Next base: position 80,811 of record JAHDWC010000002.1, on the reverse strand, counting down.
ATGTATAAATCCGCCATATGATACCAGCGCGGAAGATCTATCTGCGAGATCTGTCCGCCAAAAGTGACGCGATCCAATACACCACCGCTCATAAAAATCTGACGCAGTTTCGCCCCTTGCGAGCCACCATTTAATAAAATCAGATCGACATTATCTTTTTGTTGCGCCACTTTTACAAAGGCACGCGCCAGCACATCTACACCGTAGCGTTCTTCCCAGGAGCGGTTACAGAATAAGGTGAAAGTATCTCGTGGACGCGATTCGGTAGTCGGCACAAAATGTTCCAAGTCCACGCCCCAAGGGAAGACAATGGTCTTTTCGGGATGCATGCCATATGCCACCGCTTTGTCTTTGGTGACATTGGCATCGCTGGTGAAAAATGTCGAACGTTTCAGTGTGTACTTTGTGGCGAACTCCCATATCCAACCTTTGTGGATGTCATCCATTAGGTCAAAGCCCCAGGACATGGTGAGGATCTGTCTCGCGCCAGCGAGGACGGCGATAAAAGCACAGGTTTGAATCGGACCTGCATGGACGAGATCAGGCTTGAGGTCCCGTAAGAGGCGTTTGAAATTTGAAACCAGAATGGGGAGTTTGCTCCATCGAAATGATTCACGCCCACCTTTCCAGATAACTTGTTTCACTCCTTCAGGAACCGAGCGGCTTTCCACCTGTCTCTGATTGCCTTCAAGTTGAACGAAATGGACTTCATGACCACCATCGACGATGGCTTTGAGAAAACGATAATCGTGTGTGGAGTAGCCGAGGGAGAAATAGAGAATTCGCATTTTGATATTCGATATTCGATATTCGAACATTGCTTTTCGAATATCGAATATCGATTCCCAAATATCTTTTTACGCGCCCAAATCGACCCAGCGCAATTCCTTGCCCAAGGGCATATCGACCAACGCCTTGGTGCCGATGACATTTTCGATCTCATACGGCTTGATGGCGCCGGGCGTGGCAGGACGCAACACATCGATCATGTCACGGGTGAAGACTTCACCTGCTTTGATGTCGCGCGCGGCTCGCAGACAGCGACGCTGAACGATCTTGGTTTCCTGCTCGTTATCCGCAATGAATTTATCGGAACTGCCCAGCGAACGTTCAAGCAGACGGGTTTCCTCGACCATCTTCGCCCAGTTTTCAGGATTCATCGCGAACTTGTGATCGGGTCCTTCACGATCATTACTATCGGTGAAGTGACGTTCAATGACGCGTGCACCTAAAGTCACTGCCCCGAGAACAGGGGCAACAGAGTGTGTATGATCGGAGAGTCCCAGAATAACATCCGGGAACATGCTGGCATAGGTCTTTAAGACATTCAAATGCAAATGATCATAGTTATTCGGACTAGCGGTGTAATTGGTATTACACTGCATAAGCACCAATTGTTTATTGATCTTCAAAATCGCATGGACGGCTCGTTGAACGTCAGCAATGTCTGATGCGCCCGTGGCGACAAAGAATGGTTTGCCTTTGCCCGCCATACGTTCCAATGCCTCGATCCAATCGATTTCGCCGGAACCTGCTTTGTACACTTCCACATACGGGTCGAGAAAATCAATGGCGGTGAAATCATAAGGAGAGGAAAAATAATCAATGCCTACATCCATGCATTCCTCTTTCAGGGTGAGAGTCCATTCAAAGGGGATTGATGCACCTTTATACACTTCAAAGACAGACTTTTTCCAGGTTGCCTGATGCGAAACCTGACCGCCACTCATGGACTTGAAACCATAATCTGAGACGATCTTCGGCGCATCGAAATTCTGGAACTTGGCCGCATCTGCTCCGGCTTGCTTAGCCAGGCGGATGAGTTGTTTCGCCCGTTCCATGTCGCCATCATGGTTTGCAGCGATATCAGCAATGAAATACGTGGGGTGATTCAGTCCGATGGTGCGATTTCCAAATTTGATTTCCATTTATTCTCTCCTTTATGTAGATGACAGGATATTCAGTTTTGCAACCACAACAACAGCGCAGTCAATGAAAATCCATCCAGAATCTTCTGTTCCTTCAGCAATTGCTTCACCTCAGCCCGCGTAAACCAGCGGACTTCAACTACTTCATTCGAGTCAAAGTCCTGTACTTGTTCGCCTGCCTTGCAAAACACGATGTGAAAGATCTGATTCGCCTGTCCATTCATGGGGTAGTAGGTATAGATCAATGTGTGGTCAGTGGAAGTGTAGCCGGTTTCTTCCAGCAATTCGCGCTTGGCGGCTTCGAGTGGAGATTCGCCAACTTCCATGCCGCCTGCGGGGAGCTCCCATTCTGCCAAGCCAGTGGTGTAGCGCGGAATCCGTGCAAAGATGACTTCGCCATGTGCATTTTCCATCACAGCTGCCACGGCCTCGCGTTCGAAATCCAGCAGGTGGAATTTATCGATGACAAATCCATTGGGAAATTTGACGGTGTCTTTGAATAAATTGACCCACTTGCTCTGGTAAACCACTTCCCTTGCAAGGCGTTCTGGCTTCATGGAACGTTCCACATTTATCTTCCGATCTTGCCCAAATGCGTATTTTGGAAGGCATCCTCATGTTTCAAGCCATAACCAAAGACGCGGTCAAAGCTGGAATGACCGAGCAGGATCGTCCCGGCGAACATCAGCCAGGGAATTGTCAGCAGGGCGCCGAGGACATACAGCGTAATCCCAACTCCCTTGTGATGGATCAGGTTATAGGTCCAGGCGCCGAAGCGCGGATTTGCCAAATAGCCGATCATACTCAGGTCAGGCGTAAAAAAGAGCAGGGCGTACCATCCCCATGAATAGTCCAATTGGGAAAAGAGGAAAAGGGAAAGGCAAAAAAGCAGGAATTCTTCGAGTTTTAGTAGGTTTTTCATGTAGGCTCCGATAAGATTGTCTGTGGATAAGTGGCTCAAAACTGTGGATAATTTATGACAAATTTCCAATTTTTCCGCAGAAAGAGCCCGATTTCTGTGGAAAAGCGGCGTTTTTTGGGGTTAAAACTGTGGATAAGTCTGCGGCAGAAGTTCTTAATCAGTACTATGGCTGTTGATAACTACGGATTTTCTGTGGATAACCCTGCTGGAATTGTGTGTAAAACTCGTCCAAACCTGCGGAAAACCCAGGCAAATTCTCGCCCAAGTCTGTGGATAACTTTTGGGTGGAAAGCCACAGGTTATTGGCACGCCGTGCCAGCAAGCCGGAGAAACTGATCGATTTTGGGGTTATATCGCCCTCGCGCAAGCTGAATTTTCGGGCGATTTCGACACCGAACTGATACTTGCTCATGGCTTGTGTGCCGACGAGATGATACAGTCCGCTCAACCCGCGCTTCAACATCTTGACAAGAAGGCGGGCAGTGTTATTCACAAACATGGGGCAAAAGACGACATCGGTAAAACCGCTCATGCTTTTGTTGTGGGTCAGGTTGTGATAGAAAAATTCAGCCAGGCTGCGTTTGCCGCTCAGACTCCAGCCGTAAAAGTTCACCCGCGCCACAGTTGCGCCGGGATTTTCAGTCAACACAGCCCACTCGCCATCGAGTTTGGTTTTGGCATACACCCCCAGCGGATTTGGTTTGTCGTCTTCGGTGTAGAAGCCATCCTTCTCGCCATCGAAAACCGCATCGGTGGAAATGTGGATGAGAGCGATATTCCGCTCTTTGCAAGCACGCGCCAGTTGACGGGGAAAATCCGTGTTCAGGCGTTTGGCAAGCTCTGGGTTGTTTTCGCAGGCATCGAGGTCCGCGAGAGCCGCGCAGTTGATCAGCCACTCGGGCTGAGCCGCATCAAGGATCGAATCCAGCGCGCCTGCTTCGAGCAAGTCATGCCGCAACACTTTGAATGGCGCATGGACCAGTTTGCCGCGGTCTACGCCGATGATCTCATGTTCGCGCATCATCTCTTGTGCAAAATTGATGCCGAGCAATCCGCTAACGCCGGTGAGAAGAAGTTTCATGTATCAGTCCGAGGTTGAAAAATCGTATCAAACATCAGGATTTTACCCGGCACACGACACTTGCTACATGACACTTTCCTTATCCTTCCAATTTGCCCTGTGCGAACAATTCTTCGAACGGCGCGATATATTTTTTAATGCCTTCCACATCGAGCCACTCGGTGTTGTTGTCGCTTGAATATGAAAAGCCTTCCTTGAGTTCCTTGCCTTTGTCTTTCCATGAATAGCCGAACCAGGTCGCTTCGGCAGGTTGGACGACGTACATCTTGTCGAGTTCGATAGTGTGTCGCGCTTCATCTTCCGAGATGAGCATCTCATGCAGCTTTTCGCCGGGGCGAATACCAATGATATTGATCTCGGCAGTGGGTGCGATGGCGCGTGCCAGATCGGTCACTTTGGTGCTGGGAATCTTCGGCACGAAGACTTCGCCGCCTTCCATCTGTTCGATGCTATCGATGACGAAGCGCACCCCCTGCTCAAGCGAGAGCCAGAAGCGCGTCATACGGTCATCGGTGATGGTGACTTTTCCAGTGGAGCGCAATTTTAAGAAAAGGGGTACTACCGATCCGCGGCTGCCAACGACATTCCCATAGCGCACACAAGAGAAGCGGGTTTTCGTCCCACCGGCATAGGCATTGCTTTGAATGGTGAGTTTCTCCGCCGCGAGTTTTGTCGCGCCATATAAATTCGCCGGGCTGACCGCTTTATCGGTACTGACCGTGAGCACTTTCTTCACGCCTGCATCCAACGCGGCTTCGACCACATTCGCCGTGCCCATGATGTTGGTCTTGATGGCTTCCATCGGGTTGTACTCACATGCTGGAACCTGTTTGAGCGCCGCGGCATGGACGACGATATCCACGCCATGCATCGCGCGGACGAGACGTTCGCGGTCGCGCACATCACCGATGAAATAACGCAGACGCGGGTCGTTGAATCCGCCCACCTGCATTTCGTGCTGTTTCAGCTCGTCACGGCTGAAGATGATGATCTTCTTCGGTTGTTTTTCATCCAACAGAATTCTCGTGAATTTCTTGCCGAATGAGCCAGTCCCGCCGGTAACAAGCACTACTTGATTTTTCCAGTCCATGAAATCTCCTATTTCAAGGCTTTGAACAAGCCTGAGTCTTTCGAAATCATAATCTCGCCATTCTTTTCCATAATTTCTGTCAGGTCGCGTTCCAGCTTGCAGAACTCATCTTCCGACAGTCCTTTAAATGAACCCATTGAGCGGACATATGCCATAAGAACTTCCATATCTGTCACGCGCAGGCTATCGAGATAACGAGATAATTCTACATGCGAAAAATAATCCCGCAATTGTTCTTTTCCATTCTCCAATGTGAACTGTAATAAGAACATTCCCTGTGTCCCACCGCTGACATGGGATATCCACTTATACACCTCATGTAAGTGGGTCTCCCCCACAGTGGTTGCAAACAAAACGCCATCATCCTTTAAGACACGCCGAATTTCCGCCAACGCCTTTTTACGATCCGGAACATGATAGAGCATATGATTGGCAATCACCACATCAAAGGTCTTATCGGAATATGGAATGGATTGTGCATCTACTTTCTCAAACTTGATCCCACGTTTGAGAAAGATCAGGTTTCGCCAGGCGGCATCCAGCATCCCATCGGAGAGGTCGGTTAATGTCAGCGCCCAATTTTCAGGGATGCGGTCAGCACACTCCTTCCACAATTCGCCAGTACCACAACCAAGTTCCAGAATATTAGACCCCGCAGGCAACCCGGCCAATTGGTCAAACACCCAATTAGTCCATCCATACGGATTGGTGCTAAATCGTTTATGAATGGCTATTCGCGCATCGAGGTTACTGGAATTTTTGTACTGACTCTGCGTTAGATAATCCTGATCTGTTAAACTAGACATCTTTATTTTTTAACCACAATTAACGGATACTGCCCGTTCTCCGCGAAAAATTTCGGGAAAACTCCTTCCAACCAAAAGACGAATTTCAAGAAAGCCCGCCCGCCGAAGGGACGGATAAAGTTCCGCAGGATGCGCGTACTGAGTCCGCGCCAAGGCTTGAGTTCAATCGTCATTTTCGAACCGATCTCACGCTTGAGCCAGTCAGGCGTCATCTTCTCCACGAACGTGCCAGCGGGAGCATCTTCACTCAACCATTCTTTTTTCTTCTTGGCGTCCCGCCCCGACAACTTGCGCATCAACCCAATGAATGGCTCCGCCATGCGGCTAATGAGCGGATCGCTCCACCCGTTGACGATGGCAGCCGTCCGCCCGGGAGCAAGCACACGATGGATTTCGGCATAGGCTTTAGGATGCTCAGGCAAGGCAAGATGATGGATGGCATGCATCGAAACCGCGCCATCGAACGCATCTTTCTTGAACGGGAGATTCGCCAAATCACCGACGACAAACAATCCGTGTCCACCGATGCGGTTGCGAGCTTCACGCAATGCCTGAATGGAAATATCCAAACAAACGCGTTTTTCGTAGCCTGCTGAATAGGTCTTGTACTCTTCATATTGGACAGGACCAGACCCGGCGTCAAGCATGAAGCGACCAGTAGGGATGAGACCATTCAGCACGCGCAGACGCGTCTTATGGATGTATTCGCGCGAAACCGGACGCAGATCTTCGTAACGGGCATTCTGATAATTGCCGTCATTCTCTTGCTGCCAGCCGATCTCATCGTAAAATTCGCGGACTTTTTGTTTGGTTTCGTTGGTCATTGTTAATCTCTGCTATCTTTTCTTTCTTCTTTCATCTTTGATTTTCAAGAAAGAAAAAGAATTTAGTTTTTCCATGTAAACGGCTCGCCCACCAAAAAGCCAAAGGTATCTTTAAATTGTGTCATGCCTTCTTCACTCAAAACTTTTTCCAGCGGCCAGACTTCAAGATCGTCCCAGAAGTTCATCAAACGCCAGGGAAAGGGACGCGGATATTCGAAGAAGAAGCGATAGGCATAATTCCAGGCAAATTCAATTTGCTTCTCGTTCATTTGATGAGCAGGAATATCGCTCAACACTTTTTCGAGCGTGGCGTAGTATTCGTCCCATGTGCTCGGGTCAAGCGTGATGCCGCGCCCGCGATAATGGGTCTGTCCACACGAAATGACGGGACGTCCATTCATGGCGGTTTCAAGTCCAACCGTCGTTGTGTAAGCTAAACCGACATTCGCAATTTCGATCAAGTCATAGGTATTGATCTTGTCCAACGCGCCGATGACGTGAATATGGCTCGGCAATTCAGGCAGCGCCTCTTTCACCACTGTGCCCATCGACTTGGCTTGCGGCACAAGTTTTTCACCCGGATGCACGCGGATGACCAGTTGTACATCTGTCCGCTTGGCAAAGTATTGGACGGTTTTGGTGATCCACTCGGTCATGGATGAGGCGAAGATGTCACGACCCAGAGTCAGGCTGTCGCCCAGCACATTCGCAGCCAGCATGACGATGGGGCGATCATCCAAATTGAGCATTTTACGAGTCTCCGCAGCGCCCTGCGACGAGACATATTGCCACAGGCGTTTGGATTTGCCCCACACTCTCGCACCTCGACGGGCATTTTCCAAATCGGCGACACGCTCGTATATTTCATCGGTCATCGGTTGGGAATAGCGCGCTTCGACGAGATAATCGGTCTCCTGCCGCATGATGGATGAATTTTGCGCCAGCCAAATTTGCTCGCGCTGGTCGTTGAATTCATACGTAACAGCATCAATGCCGAGGTAACGCGCCACACGAAAGACGATTCCCAACTCTAGAATCAAGCCATTGGGGATAAGCACCACATCGGGCTTTTCGTCCTGTATGAATTGCAAAGCGGTTTTGGCGGCAAACGTGTTGCGTTCGATACGCAATTCATACAAGGCGCGGTCAGATGGATTGTTCATATCCACTTCTTCGCGCATGAGCGTATATTGCGCATCCCAAAGGGATATCTCTTTGATATCAGCCTGGATGCGCTCTGGGAGTTCGACCACAGGCTTGAGGTCCAGCATGGAAGCGTGCTTTACCAAAGGAGACAGCGATGCCAGGGCATCCTTGGTATGAAGAATGCGTTGACGTTGGGTGAACTTGTCTTTTTCTTTATGCCATTCTGAATACGGCAAGGTCAATAAGGTGACATCATGTCCCAACCCGGCCAACGCCAACCCAAGATAAGCTGATTGCTCGATCCAATAATGAAGCGTGGCAAAGAATAAAACCTTTTTGCCGCGTGGTGCATTTTTTGCAAACGGCTTGACCGCCTCCACGGAGGCTGGCAATGATTTTTGCAAACGATCCAAATTAAAATGATCGCGGCGCGGACGGTTCTTCGACCGTAGCATCCAATCGATCTCGGCAGTGAAGGGCAGATCGCCCAGAATTTCGCGGAGTGGATTTGATTTTGGCATGTTGGTTTTTGTAGGTCACGCTACAAGCGTGACCTACGCTATCTTCTCGATCTTCCAATTCAATCGCGGGCGCACCGGACCCACACGCGGCTCACCCCATTGTGTGCCAGGCGCGCCAGAAATATCCACGTTGAACGCCAACGCATTCTCATCCATGAAATAGCGCTTCACGCCAAACGAACTCGCGTTTACACCCACCGTGTAGCGTCCTTCGTTGAAAATGTCGGCGGGCAATTCCGCACGGCTAATGTAATGGCCTGCATTGCGCGTGTCGAATTTCTCATACAACTCGGGCGTGTCGGTATCGAACGACGTGAAGACATACTCACCACGCATCGTGCTAACGTACAATCCCACGCGCAAGCCAGTAACAGGCGAGGATAATTTGTACTCGAACTCAACCATGACCGGTTCCGTGGAACGGACTGTATCTACGACCTTTCCGCTTCTTTCTTTGACCTTGAGGCTGATCGGCGTAAAAGGCGCGCTTGTCGTTGAAATTTCATCTGCGTCCCAAACCCGCTCTCCAACTTGTGACTGCCCCGAAGAGAGATAGTAATCCACTGCCTCTTGGGTTGGTCCGCGCATAATGAGTTGACCTTTGTTCAGCACAATCGCTTCCTGAGTCAATCTTAAAATCGCAGACATGTTATGGCTGACAAACAGAACGGTGCGTCCCTGTTGAGCAACGTCACCCATCTTGCCGAGGCATTTCTTTTGGAATTCAGCATCGCCCACAGCCAAAACTTCATCCACCACCAAGATTTCCGGTTCGAGGTGCGCTGCCACAGCAAAGGCGAGGCGCAAATACATACCCGATGAATAGCGCTTGACAGGCGTGTCAATAAATTGATTGACTTCGGAGAAATCCACAATCTCATCAAATTTCGAGTCGATCTCGGATCGTTTCATTCCCAAAATCGCGCCATTCATGTAGATGTTCTCGCGTCCAGTCAATTCGGGGTGAAAGCCCGTGCCCACTTCGAGCAGCGAGCCGACGCGTCCGCGCACGGTGACGGAGCCAGTAGTCGGCTCGGTGACGCGGGAGAGAATTTTGAGCAAGGTCGATTTACCCGCGCCATTGCGCCCGACAATGCCGAGCACTTTGCCTTCTTCGAGGTCAAAGGAGACATCCTTCAACGCCCAGACATAATTCTGATTCATGCGGCGGTCGGATTTTCCGATCAACGCCTTTGCCAAACGGACAGGCGCAGAGACTGTATCCACGATCACGTCTCGCAGCATGTTATAGCGAAATTTGGTTTCTGCCGCGCCAATCTTGTACTGCTTGCCGATATTTTTTACTGAAATCGCTGTTGTCATTAAATCGTATCCGCAAAGGTCTTTTCCATGCTCTTGAAGTAGAACAGACCTGTGACAAAGATCAAAATAGAAATTCCGACTGAAACCCACAACGAGAGGTCAGGTCCATTGCCCACGCCGAGCAGTGCCCAGCGGAAGCCGTTGACCACGCCTGCCATCGGGTTGAGCGAGTACACAACCTGCCACTTCTCCGAGATCACAGAGGCGGAATAGGCTACGGGTGTAGCAAACAGCCAAAATTGAGTCAGAAACGGGAGGGCTTGGTTTACGTCACGATATTGGACATTGATCGCTGAAAGCCAGAGAGCAACCCCAAGTGCAGTGATGATCGCCAAAAGAAGAAAGAGTGGAAGTGTCCAGATCAAGTGCCAGGCAGGTGTGACCTGATAGTAAAGCATCAGGATCACGAGGATGACAAATGCAATGGCGAAGTCCACCATCCCGGCGAAGACCGATGCGGTCGGGAGGATGAGACGTGGAAAGTAGATCTTCGTCACCATGTTTTGGTGCGCCACCAACGAGCGGCTGCCTTGATTGAGCGCTGTGATGAACAAGCCCCACGGCAAAAGCGCTGTGAACGAAAAGACGGGATAGGGGACGCCTTCGGTGGGAAGTTTTGCCACGCGGTCAAAGAGGAAAGTAAAAACCAACATGGTCATGACAGGTTGAACGACCGCCCATGCCATGCCGAGCAATGTCTGTTTGTATTTCACCTTCACGTCACGCCAAACCATAAAGAACACCAACTCGCGATAAATCCACAAATCGCGCAGGTTAAGGGCGGTAAGCCCTCTGGATGGTTTAATATAAACAGTGTGAGGTTCGTGGGGATTCGTTTTTGAGATTTGGGTCATTTTTTCTCTGTCGAAGTCGGAGGTCAAAAGTCAAACAACCTTTGACCTCCGACTTTTGACCTACTTAATTTTGTCGCGGTTGGCTTTGAACCATTCGATGGTCCGCTTCATGCCTTCTTCGAACGAAACCTGCGCACTCCAACCGAAGAGTTCCTTCGCGCGGGAAACATCCAACCCGCGTCGCGGCTGACCATTGGGCTTATCTGTCTGCCAAACGATCTTGCCAGTAAAACCAGTCAGTTTCGCCACCATCTCGGTCAGATCTTTGATGGAAATTTCATAGCCAGAGCCAAGGTTGACGGGCTGGTCGCCGTCGTATCTTTCGGCGGCAGTGATGATCCCATCCGCCGCATCCTCGACGTAAAGAAACTCGCGCGTTGGAGAGCCATCGCCCCAGGCGGGCAGTTCCTTGTCGCCACGCTCGCCTGCCTCAATTGCCTTGCGGATCAGCGCCGGGATGACATGCGAAGTCTGCAAGTTGAAATTATCACGCGGACCGTAGAGATTCACCGGCAAAAGATAAATCGCATTGAACCCATACTGCTGACGGTAAGTCTGCGACTGCACGAGCATCATTTTCTTGGCGAGCCCGTAAGGCGCATTTGTCTCTTCCGGATAGCCATTCCACAGATCATCTTCCTTGAAGGGCACCGGCGTAAATTTGGGATAGGCACACACTGTGCCTGTCGCAACGAACTTACCCACACCATGCTTGTATGCCTGATGCATAAGTTCCACACCCATGATCATATTGTCATAGAAAAACTCGGCAGGATGTTCGCGGTTCGCGCCAATACCGCCTACATTGGCGGCAAGATGAATAATGACCACGTTCTTTGCATCCACGCCTTTGAGTGCATCCGCATATAGACGCTCAATGGCTTCGCGTTGAGTCAAATCATAATCTTTTTTGCGCGGGATAAAGATGTCCGTCGCGCCGCGTTCCTTCAATTTTTCAACCACGAACGAGCCGAGGAATCCGCCGCCGCCCGTGACAACAACTCGTTTGTTCTGCCAAAAATTTTCTGCCATGTTATGTATCTCTCCATTTATTGCACAATGAATTGCGCATTTCGATATCGATCATCGGTCGGATTACGAATCAGCCCCGACTTCAATGCAAATAAAACTTCCCGCACCCCATCATCGACAGTCAACGTCGTTTCAAATCCCAACATCCGCCGGATCTTTTCAAAGGAAACAGAAATATCGCGCATATCTCCGCCAAAGGTCAGGTCTTTGTATTCGACGATGGTCTCAGGCATGCGCTTCAATACGAATCCAACAATATCGTTTTTGGAATAATTTCCATTGCTGGCGCCAAGGTTGAAGACCTGTCCGCGAATTTTGGATTGTTCCGCCTCCAAGCCCAAAATAACGCCACGCACCACATCACGGATATGGATAAACGAACGCGAATATCCACGCTGGTAGATGATGAGCTGTCGTTTGGTAAAGGCTTCCAACACGAATTGATTGACGATCAAGTCGAAGCGAGTGCGGGGTGAAATACCATATAACGTCGCAAAGCGGAATAACAAGGGAGCACAGTCCGCATCTTTCTGAGACAGTAAGTATTCCTCCGCCGCAATCTTTGTCTCCGCATAAAGCGACTGCGGATTGAGCGGCGTCTCCTCTGTCACCGGCTTGCCGTCTTCGGACAAACCGTAATTGCTGTAAGTAGATGCGAACACAAAGCGTTCCACGCCCAAGTCTGCGGACTGCTCGAAGACCATTTTCGTCGCCTCAACGTTGTATTTCCAAGCGACCTGCCTGCCCACTGCCTGACAAGCCGGAAAGCCAACGATCCCGGCAAGATGGATCACGGCGCTGGGCTTGCCCCAATCAGTCTTGACCGCATCACGGATGGTGCGAGCTTCGGTCACATCTGATTTGATGAAATGAAAATTGGGATGGCTCATGAACGGCAAAATGCTCTCGCCGCCGAAGAGCAGAGTGTCAAGCAGAGTGACTCTATAATTTTGGCGGAGCAGTTCCGAGGTCAGAAGGGAACCGATATAGCCCGCTCCCCCTGTGATCAAGATATGACGGTCAGTCATTCCAAGCCCTCCAGTCTAATTTTGTATCCATCCAAGACCAAGGCAGGCACGGACTTGTCAGTAACGACGGTGATGCCCTGCTCAATGCAAGTCAGTTTGCAGATATCCGCTACATCGCCCGAACCAACGATACGCACATGGTCAAAGCCGGCGCTTTTCACTTTGACAAGATAATCTTTGACGCGTTGACGAGTGCGGCGGTACACAGAAAAAGATTGTTCAACGTAATTCACCGCGAGGCGCGCACGCAAAGCAAGCCCTTCAGGCGTGATAATGTAACGCAATTTCTTGCGTTCCGCACGAGATACCTTAAGAGCGCCCTTTGCTATCAGGCGCTTGATATGCCAATTGACCGTGCCAACTGCCACGCCCAATTGGGTGGCAAGTGTGGATTGATTCACATCGGGGTCATTCTCGATCTGCTCAAGAAGGGTGAGTTCGCGAAGTTCTTCGTTTGTAGATTCAACACTCATGCTTTATAATTCCAAAATTCAGTCGCTGAATTATAACCCACTTTTCAGATAGGGACGAATCACCCACATGACCACCATCTCACCATTGGACGAAGCCGGCAAGCATTACCAACAAACCCACATCTTCCACTGGGACCAAGTCGCAAAGAAACGCGATTCCTGGCGCGGCATGGGCATTTGGTATCACCGCCGTCTGATGGAAATTTACAAGTTTCTCGTCAGCCCCAACCAACGCATCCTTGAAATAGGATGTGGCACAGGCGATCTGTTAGCGAATCTTTCCCCATCACATGGGGTCGGCATTGACTTCTCCCCTGAGATGATTGCACGTGCCAGGCAGCGCCATCCCAAACTTGAATTCCATCAACTCGATGCGCATGACCTTTCCTCCCTCAACGATGAATTTGACATCATCATCTTTTCAGACACCATTAACGATCTATGGGATGTCCAACGTGCGCTCGAACAGGCGAGACGTCTCTGCGCGCCACACACCCGCCTCATCTTGAACTTTTACAGCCACTTCTGGCAACTGCCTTTGACTCTTGCGCAAAATTTAAACCTTGCCGCCCCCATGCTCGCCCAAAATTGGCTCACCCCCGAAGATGTAGATAACCTTCTGCGTTTATCCGGTTTCGAGACCATTCGTACCACCAACGAAATCCTTTTTCCTCTCCCACTTGGCGGATTGGCAAATCGTTATCTTGTCCGCCTCTGGCCGTTTCGCAACCTAGCACTATCTAATTTTCTGATTGCCCGCCCTGCGCCACAGCCAGTGCAAAATCCAAGTGTATCGGTCGTTGTTGCAGCGCGTAATGAAGAAGGCAACATCAAGAATATTTTTGATCGGCTTCCACAAATGGGCTCAAAAACAGAACTGATTTTCGTGGAGGGACATTCTCGCGACAAAACATACGAAACCATCGAAAAGGAAATTGCGCTTCACCCCGGGACCTCAAGCTTGCTCTTCCGACAACCAGGCATTGGCAAAGCTGACGCCATCCGACTGGGCTTCGAGAAAGCCTCTGGCGACATCCTGATGATCCTCGACGCCGACCTGACTGTTCCCCCCGAAGACCTGCCGCGTTTCTACGAAGCCATCGCCTCCGGCAAAGGAGAATTCATCAACGGGGTACGCCTCGTCTATCCGATGGAAAAAGAAGCGATGCGTACACTCAACTTCATTGGCAACAAACTCTTCAGTATGGCATTTTCGTGGATGCTCGGCCAGCCCATCAAAGACACGCTTTGTGGGACGAAAGTGATGTGGCGGAAAGATTACGACAAAATCTCAGCCAATCGTTCCTATTTTGGCGACTTTGACCCCTTTGGTGATTTTGATCTCATCTTCGGAGCAGCAAAGCTCAATCGCAAAATCGTGGACCTGCCCATCCGCTACCGTGAACGTACCTATGGCACTACCAATATCTCGCGTTGGAAACATGGTATTCTGCTATTCCGAATGGTTGCTTTTGCGGCTCGACGAATCAAATTTGTTTAGGAAATTACATGTCCCCCACACTCAAACTTCTTCCCATACATCAATATAAAGGTGTCAATGAACTTGACCCGATCAAGTATTACTACTGGCCCGTTTTTGGAAAAATGTACCGTCGCCGGGTGGAATTGGCGCTGGGTGAATGCACGGGTGGAGAACGCGCGCTCGAAGTCGGTTTTGGAACCGGGCTCGCATTTCCAAACCTGCATGACACCTACAAAGAAATCCATGGAATTGATTTGACCGCCGATATCGATGCCGTCAAATCCGTTTTTGAACCGATGGGCATTCCACTCTTCCTGCAAAAAGGTGATGTCCTGCACATGCCACAATATGAAGATAATTATTTCGACACTGTATTGCTCATCAGCATTCTTGAGCATCTCAAACCGCTGGAATTAGAGCAGGCTTTCAAAGAAGTAAAGCGCGTCCTCAAGCCTGGCGGACAGATGGTCTACGGTACGCCGGTTGAGAAACCATTCATGGTCTTCATGTTCCGTATGCTCGGGCATGACATCCGCGATGAGCATTTTTCCACGGAGAAAGAAATTGCCGCCGCCGCATACAAAGTATTTTCTCAAGGAAAAGTACTCGAAATGAAAAGTACACCGCCCATTGCCGGGACGGTGTACACCGTAGGAAATTTCAAAAAATAAAAAGACTGCCGCTTTAGAGCGGCAGTCTTTTTTCATCTCACGCGTTCAAAGATCAATACATCTGGGTTAACGGCTGAGATGGAGACTGGAGGCAAATAAGGTGGAAGATCATAGGTAAACGCCTCGACAAGCCGAAAGGTTTCCACTTCGTCCGCAAGCAGCTGCTTGAAGAAATCACATTCTACCGGGTTAGTCTCGCATACAGAAACCGTATAAAAACGGTCATAGGTATAACTATCGATGACAAAATAATCAGTATCACGTTCCAGCAAACCTTGTTCGCCAAGGTTAAACTCCCAGCGTCCACCTGTAGGTACGACTTCTCCGGGATATTTTACAAAATAAATGGGATAGTTATGGGCGCGCATAAAGCGCCTCTTCTCGACATTAGGTGGATACAACGTGTACTCGATACTTTTCTGAAACCCGCGGATATTGTCTATATACTCCCCGGCAGGAATTCGCGAATCATTGATGAACAAGAGCGCAATGCTCACCAGCCGAAGCGCGGAATACGTCAGCCCAATGACCAGCAGTGTAGCAACCACCGGCTGGACAATGACCAGCTTTCGGTCTGAGGCGAAGCGCAGAATTTCATCCACGAACAGCGCTGCAAGTATTGCAAGGAACGGCACAAAGGGAATGAAATATCGTTCGATATAGTTAATCGAAATCATGAACGGCAGGTCAAAGATCAGAATCGCGGCAATAAGAACTGTAATGCCTTGTGCCTGCTTACTTTCAATCGAGCCTTTGCCCGCCTTCCACAAGATCAGCCGAAACACAAACCAAATAAACGCGATGATAAAAAGATAATAGGCAAATACTCCAACCGCGCTTTGAAATACTCGCCATTGACCGAACAAACCGATCTCCGCACCGGAATTAAACCCATACTGCGGATAATTTCGCAAGGCGACGAATACGTTCGTGAAATAATGGATCGGGTCAATCAAAGAGCGTGGCGTTCCCAACCCATAGCCGAGATATGAAATCAAGCCACCTATAATGAGTTTACCCGCCATCGTCAACCAACTGGCCGATATCTCTCGCCAATGAACAAATAAATAGATTGTAATCGGCAAAAGGATTAGGCTTCCGCCTGTATATTTGCTCGAAGCCGCCAGCCCGACCGAAAAGAAAGAAGCGTACAACCACTTCATCGAGCCAGTATATTGATAACGAATAGCAAAGAATACACACAAAATGGAAAATAATTGCAAATATAGATCGTTGTGAGCAAAACGTCCATTTGCGGCGGCTACTCCACTGGCGATATAAAACAAACCCGCCAGTAGAGAAATGCGTTTATTTGCACCGATCATACGCGTTAGATAGTAGATCATCACACCACCCAACGCGCCAAGCAAAGCAGAGAATGAACGTGCCGCTATAAAGAATGCAAATGTTTCGCGTCCCAGCCCATAAGTGACCAGTCCAATTCCATACATCACATACTTCGGCAAAGATGGATAGTTGTAATCCGGTTCGTTCACATCAAATTGCTGATGCCCCCCCAGGGCTAAATCCACACGGCGGATCAACTCGTCCGGGTTCCACAACCCTGGTGCCCCCCAATCATTGCCCGGCAATGACGCTGTCAAAAACAGAACAAAGATCAGAAGCGGTAATAAAAATTCAAAGCGTGAAAAAAAAGAATTTAATTTATCAGACATGCCAAGGCTCCAGCTATTTTGGTTCCTGTGCCGTCACATAAATCAACGTCACCGCATCCACAGCTTCATCGCCCGTTTTGAACTCCGCACGAATCTGAGATTGTGCTTTTCGAAATTCATCGACAAGCCGCTCCAATACCTTAAATTCCACCTTCATAAAATTTGACTCAAATTCACGCTTGTAATCGTTCAACCGGTAGCGGTTCAAATTGCTGGTAGGGTTGAGAAAATTTCTCCAGACATTTTCAGAAAACTTTAGCATCTCAAACGGATACTTAAAGAAATGATCGCGCAGATCCACAAAGTGAACGTGCATGCCTGTTGGCGCAGTCAATTTTGCCAGCGCCTTTGTGATTCCCGGCACGTCATCCAAATGTTCAAAAACCGATGTGCTTAAGATGACATCAACATGCGAGATTTGCTTTTGGAGAGATACGTCGCGGATGTCGCCATGCAGCAGCGTGATGTATTCGCTTCGCGGCTGGACCTCATCCCCTTCTACTTTCAGATAGCTCCCATACTCTGACAGTAATTCCCGGTTCCGTTCGGTATCTAACAAGACAAAATGGTCACACAAAACGGCATGTGCCGCGCCACGTTTGAGCAATTCCACACCAACAGCAAAGCGCCCGCCATAGCCAAAGACCAATACCCGCTTGCCCACAATCGTCGTGCCTTTTTTATCCAGCACATCCATGTATTGTTCCACTGCCGCAGCGGGGTCACGCGACTCAAGCCCAGGTTTGATAATCCACCGTCGCTTAAGTAGGAAGCGAGCCAGCCCTTCGGGCATAAAGTGACGTAAAAGTCTAAGAAGTAGATAGCGAAGATTCATAATATCAATTCTGTGGAGGAATATATTGCGAGCAATCGTCTGGCACGGTTTTGGGAACAAGTAGCATGACATTAACTTCCTTGAATGTCTGTATCTCCTCGTAATAACACAACACAGGGATGGAGACCCATTTTACCCAGGCATTGTTCTCCTCGCCGAATTCATACGTGCTATCCTTGACCGGCGTACGCAACGGCTCTGTGATAATGAGGGAGAAGCGCTTATCAGCGAGGTTTTGATAGAAAGGCGCAAAGTATTCGAGATGTCCACTCATAGCCTCGTTCATTACCATCTTCTTTTCATATTCGGGAATTAAGGTCACACCTTGAATATAACCGAAGGTCAATAATTGACGTTGGTCGATGAACAAAACATCGCCGAATTGTTTGGCATAATCGACTTCAGCCTGGATTTCTGCCAATGCTGTATTTACCGTCTCACTATCAGGAAGCATATCGAAAGCGCGTTTATCCTTTGTGTCAGTTAATACCATTAACGTGTTGATCTCGTCACCGTAGTTGAACGAGCGTAATTGTCGCCACGGAACAATCGCCGGGATGATCAGTGAAGCAACCAACACCAACCGAACCCAAATGGGCATCGCACCAGAAAGCACGACATCCTTACCGCCGTTAACCCAGGCAATGAAAACAGTGAATGCCATACCTATCAGGAACATGTCCATATTGTGCAAGTCACCACCACCACCGATCTTGGTGCTGGCGATGAGTCCCACAACGAGGAAGGCGAGCAATGGTCCAATAATGGCAAACTTTTGCCAAAGATTCAAGTTCCATTTTTTAGAAGCCGCAAGCCAGACCAAAAAGATGATAATAGGTAAGGCGGCAATGACCAATCCAAGCAAGATCCCAGCCCCATAAGTGGGATTCGGAAGCAGGCGATACCAAAGGAGGGGTTGGTTCGCAACCTCCTCTGCTATAAATTCGGCGGTGATGCCAGACTCTGAGATCTGCTCCGTAATGTCTACTGTAGGTGTTGGGGTTGGCGCTTCTGAAACCGCCGTGTGCTCAAACAAGAGCCCGACTAATGGGATAATTTTTGGGAGCAAGTAACCGCCAAAAACACCAGAAACCCCCAAAGCGATTGCTCGAATCCAATGGGTTCGATTCAACTTTCCATCCGTTAAAGAAGCGCCTGCCAATTCCAACATCCCAATCCACATACCAGGAGCAAACAGCCATGTATATCGGCTTGATTGAGCAAAATATCCCGCATAAATAATGAGAGGGATTGCCAGCCACAAAGGCTTTCGCCATGCAAACACTGTAATTGCAGCAGCGAGCACCAATGGCGCATGAATGGGACCCTGACGGAGAAAGATGAAAACCCAAAGCATCATCAGCAACCAAAGACGTACATCTCGGCTGGCAACAATAAAGGCAGCCAACCCAATAAAAAAATAAGGAAGGATTAGGGTAAGCCCGATCCACAAACGTACCCCTTCGATTGTGATACCTGGGATAAGAAAGGATATTCCTCCCACAAACTGCCTGCCGCTATCGAGCAACACAAAAATATCCTGATTGTCAGCAATGTTATATCGCTCGCGCCCGAACATGATCGAATAATCCCAAATGCGATTTCCTTCAGACCATGCCATTGAAAACGGATAATCTGTAACGCCTTGTAAAGAGATAGCAATCGTAAATATACTTGCCGTCAGTACAAGAGAGGCAAGAAATGCTTTCCATGAAATCAAAACATCGTCTTGGGTCAAAAAAATGGACAACAAAAATACGGACATTGCCCATATCAGAGCACGAATATACACGCCATCGAAAACAATCCCCCACATGGTCCTTTGTAAAAACCAAACCGGAAGGAATAATCCAAGCAACACGAAGAGCCACCCCCAAGATATGAGGCGATTATTACGCGCCATAACAATATGCTGTACCATCGCATCAAACCGCTCACGACTCAGCACAAAAAATGCGAATCCCACATAAATCGCCGCGCAGATTAGAACAAAAAGCAGGAAAAGAATAAACCAACTGAGAGCAAATCGTCCAATCGCCTCGCCTGTATCCCATGCGATATTGTAAAACTCGACGACCGCACTGGTGATGAACCAGGCGACAATGCCCGCCACAATGAATTGACCTTGCTCGTTAGAAAAACGCTTCATTCCTAAGCCTTTGCCTGAATCTCACTTACCGGGCTTTCCCCACGCCCGGGCTGTGTTCGAACACTTCCAGATATTTCTCGCACATGCGGTCTACCGTAAAGGAATTTAAAACTCGCAGACGGGCTGCCTTTCCCATACGCTGACGTTGTGCGGTATCGCGGGATAATTGTAATATAGCTTTCACAAGCTCTTCTGCGGACTCAGGTTTTACCAAGATGCCATGCACGCCTTCCTCCACAACCTCATCCACCCCTTCCACTCGCGTGGCGATCACAGGCAGACCGACGCTCATGGCTTCGAGCAAGGCAATGGGCAGCCCCTCCCACCGCGAAGGCAGGACAAAGACATCAGCCGCAGCAAGGTATTTCGTTACATTTGCCTGCATACCGAATAACTTAATTTCTTTTTCAAGCCCAAGCGACTGAATCTGTTTTTCCAAGTCGGCGCGCAGCAAACCATCGCCGCAAATACCAGCTTTTACATTGGGGAATTCCTTCAACACGGCTGGCATGGCAGAGACTAAATATTCATGCGCCTTCTGATAGACCAATCGTCCCACTGAAAGGAGGAGAATATCGTCTGTCCCCACCCCCATTTGCTTGCGGATCTCACCTCGATCCATGCCTTCCACATTCACTGGTACGATACCATTGGAAATGACCTCGATCTTCCCAGCGAGAATCCCTTCTTGCATGGCTTTATTTTTCGTCAAATTTGAAACGGCCACAATGCCATGCGAAAAGTAATTAACCATCCACGCATGGATGCGCTCACGCCAACGCGGAAAGCCGTCGATCATGCCATGATGCGTAGGAATGCGGACGGGAACCCCAGCCAGCCAAGCCAGCGGCAGGACGAGCATGTTGGTATCGTGCGTGAACATCTCCACAACTTGCGGCTTTTCGCGGCGAATCAACTTCCAAAGGCGGAATAATCCGCCAAGCAAAGAAATGGCATTTGTTAACGCCCCTGCGCCTTTTCGGAAAGCCTCCAAATTAATAATGGAAAAAGCAGCATTCGACTGCCACCTTTCATACAGGTTTTCCTTGTCGTAAAAAAATACGGCTGTAACTTTATGTCCCTGCGCATGGAACCAACCCGCCTGGTCGAGCAGGACTTTCTGCGCCCCGCCAGTTGCCATTTGTGTACCGATCAGCAGGATGGAAGGTTTCGATCTATCCATTTTCATTTTCAAGCAGGCGGACGATCTTTTGTGAGGCATCGCCATCGCCAAACAAATTGGGGCGCGAGGCAGGTACAGAAAATTTATGGACAGTGTTCAGAATCCGTTCGCGTTCGACGCCCACAACCACATTCCAGCCGGATCCAACTGTCTCCACCCATTCGGTTTCTTCTCGCAAGGTGACACAAGGAGTCGCGAACCAGTAGGCTTCTTTTTGCACACCGCCCGAATCCGTGAGGATCATGCGGGCATTTTTCTCCAGCCAAAGCATATCAAGGTAACCAACCGGCTCGATCAATTTAATATTTTCGCCAACTTTGAACGCTGCTGTTTCGATCGCCTTGCGTGTGCGTGGATGAACAGGGAACACCACAGTCTCACCTGTCATAGAAAAGGTTTCGAGAATATTCAGCAATTTCGAAGTATCGTCCACATTCGAAGCACGATGGACCGTTGCCAGCAAATAATGCTTTGGTTTCAAATCCAATGATTTCAAAATGGATGATTTCTTTTCCGCCGCATCGGAGTGACGCAGAACCGCATCGTACATTACATCCCCCACGACATGCACACCGGAAGTCACGCCTTCGAGTTTGAGGTTTTCCACCGCTTTTTGAGCCGGACAAAACAGCAATTGCGAAACATGGTCAGTCAACACGCGGTTGATCTCTTCAGGCATATCGCGGTTGAAACTGCGCAAGCCCGCCTCCACATGCGCCACAGGAATATGCAATTTTGAAGCGACCAATGCACCGGCAAGCGTGGAGTTGGTATCACCGTACACCAGCACCCAATCGGGCTTTGCCTGCACGAAGATCGATTCCATGCGAATGAGCATTTCACCCGTCTGCACAGAATGACCGGCAGAGCCGACTTCCAGGTTATAGTCTGGTTCGGGGATTCCTAATTCACGGAAGAAAACTTCTGACATGCGTTCATCGTAATGCTGACCGGTATGCACCAGCACTTCGGTATGTTTTTCGCGCAAAACACGGCTGACTGCCGCAGCCTTCACAAATTGAGGACGCGCCCCAACCACTGTGAGAATTTTCATGAGAAAGGTTCCAGTTCGATTGAATTGAAAAGCGAGGGGATTATAACTGACGATGGATGGCAGACCATTGACCACAGTCTGCCGTCAAAATTTGAGAGTACCGCTTGAAACTACCTGCCCTGAATTATTTGATCAAAAAGTTCCAACCGTGTCTCTTCCTTTTTGCGCTGATCAAGGTAAGGCGCGACCGAATTAATATCCACCCGTTTACCGATCATATCGTATGCAAAACTGCGGATGCGCTCTGCATTTTCAACCACATTTTCTTCCGTGTTCGGAATGCGCAGGATGGTATCCAGTGTTACGTCATGTAAGTCAGTATCACGAAACGCAATGACCACGGGAATTCCATACGCCAATGCCTCACGGACTTTGAGCACGGAAGCTTCCTGCATTTGATTGCGGTGCAGGGCAAGCGTGCCAAGGGCAACATCCGTTTGAGCAAGCACAGCACGAACGCCTTCTCTATCAAGAAAGCCGTGCAGCTTCACATTGGCTGGCACAGAATCATCCAAATCTTTTTGTGAATAGCCAACAATGTTCACCGTCACATCCGGCATTCTCTTTGCAAAGTCAATCAACTTATCCACGCCGTGCCATTTCATCCCCGGCGAGCAGACCATCGTCACTGCTGGACGTTCATTTTTTGTGGCAGGCAACGCCTCCACATGGCTTAAGTCCATGCCGTTGGAAATGACGCGAAAGGGTTTATCTCGCTTCGGCATGAGCACATCGACAAGTTCATGAGAGGGGAAAATGATTCCGGAAGCAGGATCAAACGTTAGATTACGAGTGAGGCGGTTCATCCAATAAAAGAATGCGCCGCGCTTGAGATATTCCTGCCGGTCATCTGAATTTGTTTCCAACACGACTGGCGCAATTTTGAAAAGGCGATGAAGGGGAAAGGAGTACAACCCGAAGCGCAGATAGATGACATCCGGCTTGTAGTCGCGGATGGAGTCGAGCATGCGCATCAAACCCGACGCGCGGTTTGTTTCGCGTTTCAGGAGGTTGGTCTTTGCATCGAAAACGAATTGACGTTCCTCAGGAAATGGAATTTCCGCAGGCGTGAGGCTGAACAGTGAAACTTCATGTCCCTGCTCGCGCCAAATGGACATCTGCGATTTGATCTTCTTCCCCACGCCGCCCTGCATGATCTCAGGCGCAACATGGATGGTGACGTAAGCAATACGCATTACTTAAACGCCTTCATTATTTTTTTAACGATCGGCACAAGACCATTTTTCACAAATGGCTGGTTCATGAACTGACCGTAGGATGGATAATCCCAATAGCTCTTTTTAGGTGCGGTCATGATTGCTGTGAATTCTTCATCGCTGAAACCAAGTTTCTTGGTTACATATTCGCGGTCTTCTTCCTGCATGGATGGCGAATAGGTGGGGATGCTTAATTCTTCCAACGCCTGTTCGCGGGTCACTTCGCCTGAACAAATCAAGCTCGAAAGATGGCAACGGCGTTTGTCGTAACCGAATTTTTCAGGCAGGATATATCCCTGATAAAAACGCGTGTAAATGGACTCATAATGTTTGCCGCCATAATAACGCCAGCCCAGTTCATCCTGCAACACACGCAGAGCTTCCTTTTTGTTGTAGCCAACATAATTGAGGATCTCAATACGCTGCTGCGTCATCATGCGGAAGTAATAGGTAAAAAAGCCGAAATGTGGAAAGGTCTTAAGCGGGCGCGTGCCAAAGCGTTTGTGCAATTCACGGATGTACTTCCAATCAAAATGTCCCTGCGACCAGGCACGCGGCAGATGTGTTTCAGTGCGGACGTTATTGCCAATGATGATGTACTTGATGCCCTGCTTCGCCGCCATATTCCCAAGGATGGCAACAATGGCATGGTCGGTAGGAATTTCAGAATCGGGTGTAGAAGCTTTAAGAAATGCAGATTGTAAATCTCTGAACTCTTCCCAATCGAGGACTTCAGTGTACAGGTCAATGCCGAGTCGTTTGAGCGTCTCTTCGATATTTTTGACAGCCAGTTCAGAATCCCAGCCGTTATCCAGATGAATGGCAAGCGGACGCAGCCCAAGTTTTTTGACGAGGTACGCCACGTAAGTACTATCCACGCCGCCGCTGACACCGATTACACAATCATACGGCTTGCCCATTCCATCGGCTCGAATCTTCGCCGCAAGTTGTTCCAGTTTCTGATTCCCCGCCTCACCATCCACAACATAATCTCGCACGAGGCGGTCATACGTATGGCAATGATTACACACACCATTTTCATCAAACGTAATTTCAGGGTCGCTTGTGTCCATCACACAGCGTTTGCACATTTGGTATTCGGTCATTTAGATAAATTCCTTCAATTCTTTCGGAGTCGGGTAGCTGATCAACACGCCGCGCAGCGGACCTTGGAAGACGAAGATGCTGCCCGCCGCCGCCGCAGAAGCGTGACCTTGTTTAATAACTTCGGAAACATGGGATAAATTCCCGGCTCCTCCGCAGGCGACAACGGGTACCTGAACCGCATCCGCCACTCGTCTGACGAGTTCAACGTCGTAGCCTTGCATCGTGCCATCGCGGTCTATCGAATTGATGATGATCTCCCCCGCGCCCATCTTTTCCATTTCAATGGCATGCTTCACAGGGTCAAGCCCGGTCTTCTTTTGTCCGCAGCGAGTGAAGACTTCATACTTGCCGAGGAAGTTCTTCTTTACATCAATCGAAGCAACCACTGCCTGACTACCGGCATGGTCAGCAGTTTCACGAAGCAGAGAAGCATTCTCTACCGCAGAAGTGTTCATGATTAACTTTTCGATGCCGATGCTAAGTAATTTCCGCACATCATCCATCGAGCGAATTCCGCCGCCATACGCTAGTGGAATAAACGCCTCACTGGTGATATTCTTCAACAAATCAAATTGCGGTCCGCGATTCTCAGGTGTGGCGGTGATGTCAAGTAGAACGAGTTCGTCCACTTCTTTGTCGTTGAAAATACGCACAATATTGATCGGGTCGCCAAGATATTTCGGTTCTTTGAACTTGACCGTCTTGACCAAGCCTTGTCCCTTTAACAGCAAGGCTGGAATGACACGTGGACGGATCATCGAATATTCTCCGCAAAATTCTTGAGCAAACGCATTCCAAAGCGATGGCTTTTCTCCGGGTGAAATTGAGTCCCCATGATGTTGCCTCTGCCAAGAATCGAATGAATATTCACACCGTAATCCGTTTCAGCCAAAACGGCATCCATATCCTTTGCCACTACATGATACGAATGGACAAAATAAAAACGCGACTCGGAGTCCCAATCTACCACGAGCGGATGCTCCCGCACGACATGTGCTTCATTCCAACCCATGTGCGGAACTTTGAGATGACAATTCTCGCCATCGCACTTCAAACCGAAAGACTCTCAAACGAACCATCCCAAGCCTGCTTCGCGTCCCTCTTCACTGCCCTTGGTCATGAGTTGGAGTCCCACACATAAACCAAGTACAGGGATTTTCTTCTCCAAAACAAGTTCACCTACAACAGGCACCAAGCCTGTCTCATGGAATTTACGCATTGCCGCATCAAACGCCCCAACGCCGGGCAAGATCAATTTTTCGGCATCCTTTATCACAGCTGGGTCAGACGAAGCGACGGCTTTTGCGCCAACTTTCTTGAACATATTGACGATGGAACCCAGATTGCCAACACCATAATCCACAACGACGATCATGCCGCACTCACTTTCTCAGTCTTCTCGCGGAACATATTCAGCAATGATTGTGCCTGTACCAACCGCCATGCTTTGTGGATGCGAGTCTTGTCATCAGTTTGGAAGGCAGTTTCCAAGTCTGAGTTGACACGCTTGCCATCCCAGAATGGGGATGATTTGAAATCAGATGAAGCAACGGCATCATTGATGAACTGATGTCCACGTGGAGAGTCCCAGCCTTCGTTGAGGTTGGGGAAACCCATTTTCTTGGTGCGGGTGCGGATGGAATC
The DNA here is from genome assembly GCA_023382575.1 of Anaerolineales bacterium. Lineage (GTDB taxonomy): Bacteria > Chloroflexota > Anaerolineae > Anaerolineales > Villigracilaceae > Villigracilis. Next base: position 54,764 of record JAHDWC010000002.1, on the reverse strand, counting down.
TGGCAAGATGCCCTTCATCGAGTCGCGCAAAATGCGTTTGGTGTATCCACCGCCAATTTTGTGTGCAGATGGAATGGCAAAAGAAAACGTGACCAAACGCCAGTCCATGAACGGTGAGCGGACTTCAACCCCGTGCGCCATGGAGAGACGGTCGAAGTCACGCAGATTCATGGGGAGATGGGTAAAGTGAAAGTCGGTGTAGAGCGCCTTAAAGAGTTCATCCCGTCCGGCAAGGCGCGGGGCATCTTGCTCCATTGCGGGTGTAGTAAAAGGCATGGGTTGGGGAACCAGCCATGAGGTCCCGTTTGAAGCGGATTTTTTTCCAGTCAAGCGGTTCTTGATTGCGTTGATGTAAGTATCGAGCCCATGAGTCAAACTCATGCTATTTCGGATCAATGCGAGTTCGACATAGCGCATCGGGTTGGCGTCGCGCATCGCGGCAAAGACGTGCCAGGTGTAGCCGCCAAGAGCTTCGTCGCCGCCGTGACCGTCGATGGTGACGACCACGCCATACTGACGCTGCATCTTGTGAACGAACCACGGACCAAGATGAATGTCGGAAAGTTCCTCGAATTGATAAAGGATCTCGTCGAAATGTTCGAGGTACATGTCCGCTTTCATTTCGCAATAGATCGGGTTGACGCCGGTCTTTTTGATAACCTCATCAGCATAATGACGCTCATCAATGACCTTACCGGGCCATGTGCCAATGAACGCTTTCTGCCATTCGTGCGCCATGCGCATGGTGGCATCGCCCGATTTGCGGATGTGGCTCATCGAAGAGAGTACCGAACTTGAATCCAAGCCGCCGCTGAGAGCCGTGCCAATCGGCACATCGCTTCGCATGCGGATGCGGCAGGCATCAAGAAATAACTCGCGATATTGCGCTACTTGGTCTTCATATTTTTCAGGAACATTTGGCAGGTGATCAAGTGTGTGCCACCAGCGTCGAATCTTCATATCGCCATTTGCATTGAGTGTGAGACAATGCCCACCCAATAAACGTTTGAGACCTTGGAACAAACAATCTTCTGCACCTTCTACAAGTGTTGCATCTTCAAGCGAGTTGGCAAACACGGTCGGGTTGTATTCAGCACGGAAATTTTCGAGTGCAAGGAAGGCTTTCATTTCGGAGGCAAAGGCAAAACGCTTGCCATCGAAAAGATAGATCATCGGTTTCACGCCAAAACGGTCACGCGAGTCAAATAATTTGCGTTCGCGGCTATCCCAAATCGCACTTGCCCACATGCCATTAAGCTTGAACTGATAATCTTCGCCCCATTTATCGTAAGCGGCAAGAACGATCTCCGTATCAGACTCGGTCTTGAATGAATACCCCAGTGATTCAAGTTCTGCACGTAATTCAACGAAGTTATAGATCTCGCCATTGAAGACGATCCAATAACGCCCATCCATGTAAGACATGGGCTGGTCACCGGTGTTCAAGTCGATAATGGCGAGGCGGCGGTGACCAAAACCCAGGTTGGCAGCTTCCTCTACATGGATGTCCCAGCCATCGGGTCCGCGATGCGCGAGTTGATTCGTAAAGCGAATCAACTCCTCACGATTGACAGGTCTACCGTCCAGATTCCAAAAGCCAGCAATTCCACACATAAAATCAACGCTTCCTTATCTCGACCAATTTTTGGGCAAACGCCTCAAAGTTGGTCGTTTCATTATATCGTTCCTGCCAAACCTCACGGCTGCCCTGGCGTTTCTTTAGCCATGCTTCACGATGATCACAAACACTCAACAATGCGTCTGCAATTTCATCAGGTGTGGGGTTTTCGCTGAGCAACAATCCATTTTTCTCGCGGACAACTTCCACATTTCCTCCCACCGCTGTGGCAAGGACAGGGATGCCGCAACTAACGGCTTCCATCATGGCAACCGATGTCCCTTCGGTGGAGCTGACATTGAGGAAAATATCCACAGGCTTGGAAATGTAGGTTTGGATCAATTCGCGTTGGCTTTGATAGCCAGGGAAACTCGCTTTGGCGTTCGCGGGAAACTCATTTGCCGCTCGCTGGGTATATTGCTGCCTGATATCTTCCGCACCACCAAAGTGGGTCCACCCAATCGTTTGCTCAGGTCGCTTTTTCGCAGCAGTAAGGACGCTTTCAAATAATAGGTCAATGCGTTTTACTGGATGAAAATTGGAGCAAGAGACAAAACGCAGCACACCATCTTCAGATGGTTTTGCTACCCCGCCCGGGTCTTTTACACCTAGTAACGCCGCTTCATACTTTGCTTTGAATTGGGGATATTTTTTCTGAAGATAATTCACGCCAATATCCGAATCGGGGAATAAACCATCGATCAATTCAATCGCCCGCGGACGGCAGGGCCAGTCTCCATAGAGTTCCTCGTATAGGTCATAGCCATGTGTCCGCGAGATAACACGTAAAGAAGGATACTTCTTCTTCGCCAAGCCAATTCCCATTGCGAGTTCGTCAAACCAGAAAGTATTGCAAATCACTTCACTGGCTGAAACACGGTTGGACTTCAACCAATTCTCCATCCACTTACGGGTCAGGTTTGCACCAGCAACGAAAGAAAATACCCGTCGCAAGTAAGCAGGCTTAAGAGATGAAGGAAAATGATTCTTCAATTCCAGATAAAAATCTTTTGAGAATATCGACAAGGCACTTTCAGCAAGTCGCCTACCTAGTGTGAATGATTCTGCAAAACTTGTATCCACTTCCACCCCATCAGGGACGGGGAGTAAATTTCCTTGCGCATTGCGTGGGACCAGGATCACACGCTCGAATTGCTTGCAGAGAATCTCCACTTCACCTTTGAGAAAGGTTTGTTCGGTTGCATAGTCGTAGGGGTAGGAGTTGGAGAAAAGAAGGAGAATCATAATTGCATAGGGTGCGTCGCACCAAACGGATAGATGCGTCTTGTTAATGAGAAGAAGCGAACAGGTTAGAGAACCCTATTAAGTGCGAAGCACTCTCACTCGGGCAAAAACGCTTCACGTTTCTTGGCGAATTCTTCAATGGCACGCTCATAATCGTCGTGCCTGCCGATGTCTAGCCAGTATCCATCGAAATTAAAGACATTCACCTTTTTATTATTGTGCATCAACTTCAAGACTAGTTCAGGCAAGTCCAGCCGTTCACCTTTGGGGATGTAGCTCAAGATTTCTGGCTCAAAGAGATAAATACCCATGCTGACCGAGTAGTGATAAGTAGGCTTTTCAATGTAGTTTGAAATCCAATTATCGTTATCTACTTCGATCACACCGAGGTCAATTTTCACATCGCGTTGATAACAAGCCACCGTAGCAAGTGCCCCGCGCTCGCGGTGATATTGGAGCATGGCGTTGTAATCAATGGTGGTGAGCAAATCAC
>JAHDWC010000002.1:0-51398 GCA_023382575.1 Anaerolineales bacterium | reverse complement strand
TATCGGTCAAATTCGGGACAAGAGCAATCGGTCCCGCAGTGCCGAGGGGTTGTTCTTCACGGGAGTAATCAATCTTCGTGTTGAATTTGCTTCCATCGCCGCAGTATGCCATAAGTAATTCAGCGAGATAGCCGGTTGCAAGCGTGATATCGTCAAAACCTTTTTTTTGCAACTGACGAATCACGATCTCAAGAATCGGCATCTCACCAATGGGCATGAGTGGCTTTGGAAGGACGGTGGTGTATGGGGCAAGGCGTGTGCCTTTGCCGCCAGCAAGGATAACTGCGCGCATGTTACACCGTGTATTGGTCGGGTCGGTAGAGGTCGATGTGAGCGGAGATCCACTCGATGGTGAGTTTCAAGCCTTCATCCAGAGAGATGCGGGGTTCCCATCCAATGAGATTTTTGGCTTTTTCGTTCGAAGCCCACAACTTCATCACCTCACTTTTACCAGGTCGCACACGCTGCGGGTCAGCCACAATTTTTGGAGTCTTGCCAATGAGTTTGAAAATCTTTTCAGCAAGGTCGCCAATGCGAATGGTATTGTCGTTACCGAGGTTGATCTCTTCGCCAAGCACACCTTCGGCTTCGGCGACTTTCACAAAACCGTTGGCGGTATCTTTTGCAAAAGTAAAATCGCGCGAAGGCTCAAGACTACCGAGTTTAACTTCATCGCGAGTGAGTGCCTGCACGATGATGGTCGGGATGACAGCACGCATCGACTGACCCGGACCAAACGTGTTGAACGGACGCAACGTGACCACCGGCGTTTCAAACGAACGATAAAAACTTTCAGCAATGCGGTCCGCGCCGATCTTGCTAGCAGAGTAGGGCGACTGTCCCTGCAACGGATGCTTCTCATCGATCGGCACATACTGCGCCGTGCCATACACTTCACTCGTCGATGTATGCACCACACGCCGCGTTCCAAAGTCACGCGCCGCCATCAACACATTGAGCGTACCCATAATATTAACATCGATCACCTCACGCGGATTCACATATGAATACGGAATCGCGATCAACGCGCCGAGATGAAAGACCGTATCCGCGCCGCGCACAGCATTGCGCACCGCTTCGTTATCGCGCAGGTCGCCTTGCATGATCTCCACTTGTGAAAGAATTTCAGGCGCGAGCCACTTCAACATGCCGAGGTCATTGCGCGAGTTATAACGCACAAATCCGCGCACCTGAGCACCTTCACGCACAAGATGTCCCACCAAATGGCTGGCGATAAATCCGCCTGCACCGGTGACCAAAACTTTTTTACCGTTCCAATTCATTTCAACTCCACTTTGACCCGCTCACGCCAATCGTTGAGCAAGTCTACTAAAGATTCATTTAGAGGAATGCGCGGATTCCAACCCGCAGCCTTGTGCAACTTCTGGAAACTGCCAACCTGCACAGGCACATCATTCTTTTGAACTCGCGCCGGATCAACCCTAGCCGATAATTGCTTCTTCGACCTGAGCATCATCTCACTCAAACATTCCTGAATCGCGACCGCGTTTCCTGAACAAACATTATAGGTCTGCCCGGCTTCGCCTTTTTCTGCGAGAAGTGCAAAGGCACGCGCTGCATCACGAACATCCACAAAGTCACGCTTGGCATCGAGGTTGCCGGTGATAATTTCAGTTTGTCCCGAAATCTCTGCCAACGCGATCTGACGCGCAAACGCTGAACATGCCAAATCCGGCGATTGACCAGGTCCCAACAAGTTGAACATCCGCACAATGACCACATCCAACCCGAACGCGTAATGATACCGCAGAGCCGCCATCTCCTGCGCCACCTTGCTAACGGCGTACTCCGTCACCGGACGCAGAGTTGAACGCTCTGTGATCGGTCGCGCACTCTTGGTCAGTCCATAGACCGCGCTCGAACTTGCCAGCACCACCTTGGGTCGCTTCTCCATTTGTAAGACTGCATCGAGAAGACTTAATGCCCCAAATAAATTGGAGGTGTAATAGGCTTGCGGGTCTGTTGATTTGATAATGCCCGCAAGGTGAAACACAGCATCAGGTTGGCAATCCGCCACAGCACGAGTCAGAGCCGCGCGGTCAGACAAATCACCCACGAAGACATTCTCTCCCGCCGGGCGGATGTCGAATCCATAAACATCCCAGCCCTCGCGGACGAGTTCATCGCGAAGGTGTTTGCCAACAAACCCAGAAATGCCAGTGACCAGTGCGCATTTCATTTTGAAAATACTTTCTTCACACCGTTGAATGTACCATTCAAGCCTTTCAGGCTATGAAAATTCGCAACGAATAGACCGATCAATGCCCAATAATAAAACAGCCAACGCCATGTATCACGCGCCCAACTCTTGCGGAAGAGATAATCATAATTGACCACACTCATCTCTGCCCACTGCTGCACTTTAAGGCGGTTCATTGGGCTTTCGTTGTGGATAAGGGTCGCAGAGGTTTGATAATAGATTTTATAGCCTGCATCAAGAGTCTGCCTGGAGATATCCACATCTTCCATCAGTCCATAATGAGCAAGGGACTCATCAAATTTGGCTTTCTCAAACACTTCACGTCGAAATGCCATACAGCAACCAGAAAGACATTCGATGAATCCACTCGGTTGGCTTCTGTGCGGATGTGATGGCATACCGGAAGGATAGAATTTTCCATTGCGGGTTCCTACAATGCCAAATAAAGCACGAATAAAGCTGAAGATGGCAATTTCAAATTTTAATCGCAATGTTTGCGGCGGGGTGTTTACGATTTTTCCACCAACTGCGCCAATCTTATGATTTGTATCGTTTAAAAAAACTTTTTTTACTTCGGCAAGATAGTTTCTGTCTAAATTCACGTCGTCGTCAAAGAAAAAGATGAGGTCATTCTCACACTCGCGGATGCCATGATTGCGTTGTAAGGTTAAGCCGGGCTGGGTGTAAAAATAGCGCACGGGAAACGGCAGATCAACCGAGCCAAGATAACCTTCCAGTTTTTTCCCATCCGACGAATCGACAACGATCAACTCATCGGGCAGGCGGGTTTGCGCGATGAGGGAAGACAGGGTCTTCGTGAAATCGTCGAAGCGATTGCGAGTGCAGATGATGACGGAGATTTTCATCAGGAGTTCAAAACTTTCTCGAAAATTTCTTTATGCCTTGCTATGAACTTTTCCAACGAGAACAAATCCACTGCTCGTTGGCGTGCTCTTTGCGAAAACTCCTCGCGGCGAGCATGGACCTGCATCACCGCATCCGCCATTACTTGTGGGTTTGGCAGGTTGATCTTGTTCCAATCATGTTCCACATAAACGCCAATCCCCGCATCGCCAACCAACTCAGGCACACCGCCATTATCTAGATGAACGACGGGCATCCCTAATGCCATTGCCTCCAACACCAAACCTGGGGATGGATCAGCATATTTCGTGTGCAGCAAAAGATGAGCCTGGGAATACAGCTTAGGCGCATCGGTTTGGGCGTAGGTTCCCGTGAAGGTGACGTGGTCGGTCAGGTTCATGTCATGCAGGGCTTGCTTCGTCCATGCTGCGGCTTCATCACGCGGAAGCCACAGATTTCCCGTGACGATCAACTTTGCATTCGGCACATCACGATGAAGAGCTTTGAGCGTTTGCAATGCCAGTTCGAGGCGATACTTTTCGTATTGGTTGCCGCCCAAAAGCAAGGTCAAAGTTTCAGGTTTTGCAAAAAAGGCGTCGGGTGAAAAGAGGCGGGTGTCCACTGGATTGTAGATGATTTCACTGGGCACATCCGGCGGGGAGATGTATCGCTCCGCACTTTCTTTGCAAAATTGGCTTTGGTAGATGATGAAATCTGCAAAGCTGATTAGATTCTTAAGAGAAAGATTCGAGTTTTCATAATTAGCTCCATCCCATGCAGGAAAGGCAACGCCATTCTGGTTGACAACAATCTTCAATCCCTTACGTTTGGCAGTTTGAAGAATCTCTGTCTGTAATGGGTGAGCAACACTGCTTACGGCATAAATTAAATTTGCGGAGGGAAATTGATGCGGAAAATTTTCGGCAAGATAGGTCAACTTGACCGCACCGCCATGAGCAAATTCGCTGCGCTGAACCGGCGGTTCGGGAAAATGTGGGCTGAGATAAGAAACAGACAGTCCAACATCTGATCTTTGCAGTGAGGAAAGTTTCAAACGAATCGGAAGCGTTAGTACCCAATCTCGCAAAGTAAAAACAGCCCGAAAGAATCTAGGAAAAATTTGTTTGAGATATCTGGGGACAACTCGCATATTTAACACTTAATCTGTGTCAACAAACCCTTTCATAAAATCAGCCCATAAAGAAGTCTGTTTCTCATAGCTATTCTCCTCCGCAACCTTTCGTGCATTTTCCAAAATTGGCTGAATGTCTGAAGAACTGGCGTTGTAAATTTCAAGGGAATGTGCTGTCAGCGCCTCTACATCACCTACATCAGTTATCCAGCCATTTTGTCCATTGATAACGATATCCATGGCATGCCCAACTCGTGTCGTGACTAATGGAATACCAGATGCCATCGACTCGAGGACCGCTTTGGGTCCTCCTTCTTGTCGCGAGGAGATCAGATACATATCAAGTGCAGAAAAAATTTTCCCAATCTGAGGATAAGGCTGTTGAGGAATATGGATGTAACGAACCCCTGCCTGCTCTAGTCCGGCTTTTACATATCCTCTCGCAGGACCGACAAGCAAAACTAATAATTCAGGAATGTCTTTTTTTAATTTGCTTGCAGTTGCAACTAAAATATCAGGACCTTTTTCCAATTTAGGCTCCATACCATCCCCCCATCCTATACCATCTTTTTGAATTGAACCGATGACAAATGCAGACTGAGGAATCCCAAATTCCTGGCGGGCTTTTTGTTTCATTTCTTGTGCGCGAAAGGGAAAGAAACCCAAATTGATCCCAATGGGGATTTGAAACACTTTTTGGGGATCAATTCCTGTACTCAATATCAAATTTCTCATTTCACTATGAGTTACCTGTATCCGTGAAATATCAGTATGATATTTCTCTAGCTGCTGGTAAATGTGATCAAACATCTCAAACCCGGTATGGGGAATCCCATGAAAATATGCAAATCCAATACGATTGGGAAGTAATTCTAGCCAATCATCATTCTGTAAAAAAAACTGATCAAAGAAAAAAACTGATTGAGGTGTGGCCGCATATTTCCAAATCGGCTTAACAACTGGGATATTAAGCCCATTACACAGTTTAAGCATTTCCTGCCTTTCCCAATCCAACACCCATCCAGCATTATCAGCATATAAGATCAAGTGTGAATATGCCTTCCAATTCATGGAAGCAAGCTGCAAGGCTGAACGCATAATATTTTTTGTAAAAGATTTCATGTATTCTCCATTTAATTTGACAGAGTGTTTGGTCAAAAAAATCCTTTAGGGATATAGTGCTTAAGAGGACTACACTTTCATCCAGACAATCCTGCCCCTAACTTTATGTGCAATCTTAAGAAATCCTTGTTAATTCCAAAACTTCCAAATATTTTTGACTCACTTCTTCAATGGAAGGGATGGAGATTAAAGATTGGAACACTTCATACGAATCAATAACTTTATCCAGCACCTCAGGGATTTGTTCTGCAACCTCAAACCCCAACCCGGCGCGTTGTACAATTTCAGGGTGACCACCACTCTGAAGATAAACTGCGGGGAGCCCACAAGTTAGTGCCTCAATTAATGAGTTGGAACAGGGATCATTCTTACTAGCTGTGATATACACATCATGATGACGGAATAAATCCGCCATATGGAAAGAATCAACTGCAGGTATCATACTGATATTATTGAAAACAATTGGGCTACGACCGACAAATACCATTTCAAAACGATCCCAATCTAAATGTTCATCCATCCATTTATAAATCATTGCGCCCTTATTGATATTGTCCGACCAACTTGCAGCAACCAGTCGCGTTTTGCGTTCTCGTGAGAATGCCATCCTGCCTTGAGACCGAAAAATCTCTGGATCTGCCGCATTCATAATGACGACTGGATTCTTAAATTCCATGCCAAGCTCAAGATGCTTTTCCAAACTGTAGTGCGATTGAAAGATTGTTTTATCAGCAATCTTTTTGTTAACTGCAAAAATACCTCTATCCACACCATCATTCCGACCGCGATATACATCAACTGGACCGTCTACGCGATGAACGTATAATACCGAATTCCGCATTAACTGCAAGAGCCGTCTTTCCTTAAAATTGAACGAGTTTAGGAGACATGCGCGTGTGGCATGCGAGATAGTATTGTTTTCGACTCTTAAACCACGTGCTGTTGCTTCCTTCCAAAACGCGTGCAGGAATTGATGTGCCCCACCATTTGGAGGTGGTTCAAATTCATGGAAGATGGATAGATCTGCAAACATAAATTTCCCTGCAATCACTGCAAAGAGATTAGAAACGGTATCTTTAATTCCAATTTTCATTTCAACTCAATAACTTTATTCGGTTGAACCTACCTACTCAGATATTCCTTTTCACCAAATAATTAATATTATGAAAGATTCTTAAAATCACTTATAAGCATGTAGAACAAAATGGTCATTAGGGGTTTTGTACCTTCTATTCAGCATTTCGAAACGACTTACAACTTCAGTCTTCTTAAAGCCTGCAGAAACACACATTGCTTTTACTGCCTCTTCAGAAAGGCTAAAAAAAGAACCGCCTGAGATATGTCCCTGATATAGAGCAATCGGCCTCTTACGGTCAAACCATTTGGTTCTTAACGCCGAAGAAACTGTGATGATACATTTTTCCTTAGTCGCCAGATAAAGCTGCTCGATAGCAGTAATGGGATCTCGCAAATGTTCAAGCAAGTCATTACACATCACCAAGTCAAATTGCCCAAATGGAGATAAATCGTAAATCGTCCCTTGACTAAATTCAACATTCAACCCCATCACTTTGTTCATAAGGAGTAATTTATTCGAGTTATTTAGTCCATACTTGTCATATATCGAACGGAATGCAATATAGTCATCGGCATATTGGGCGTATTTCTCTTGATGATTCTTTTGAAATGCAATAGCTGGAACGAAAGCAAGAGAGCCATCATACTTATTCGAGTCAACACCCAAGACACGGTCAGCGCCATGCTCTTTCATCCAAATCGAGAAATATCCATCCGAACAGCCTACATCTAACACTGTTTTTCCACTGTAATCCTTATCAAACTTGTAGTGACCTATATAGTTAGCAACATCATATGTTCCGTTTGATATAAGCTCATCATGTCGGAAACAGTGATACCATCTTCCTTTTTCAAATAATTCCTTTAAATCGTTCATTTGAACTCCTCTTATCTCACAATACGGATTTCTTCCATAAACTTACACACGTGTTTTTATCATTTGCATCAATCTATCAGCAGCATTTCCATCCAACTCGCCACATTCTGAAATTGCATATTCCTGCCTGGCCTCGCGATCAATAGTTCTGTCAGATAAATATTGTTCAATATGTAACCACAATTCCTCTTCACTCGTCGCCACCTTTGAGGCTCGCAGGCGCAATGGACGACGATTATGCGTCATACGTTGTTGAAAACGAGTTGTCACGCCAAATCGCACGCCAAAAGTATATGCATCGTAACCAACATAAATAGTGGGGAGATCGCAAATGGCGGCTTCCAAACCCATGGTGGAGAAATTATTAATCAAAACGTCACTATATCGTAAAAGATAATTTAATTCATCCTGCTCATTCGTCAATCCAAGGTCAAGGCGAAGTTCATTCCCACGATCTCCACTTGCATCTATTGATCCAGGATTGGAAACATATATCCCTGCCTGTGTGAATAACTTCTCTATGATTCGCCAACCAGGGCTGTCTATTAATTTTGCATGAGGTTGTGGACGAACCACAAAATTATAATTTCCATTCAATAGGCGACCCTTTCTTTCAACAAACGAACGATATATCTCAAAATAATGGTTTATATTAACACCGCCCGCAAAAAAAATGGTCTTCTTAGCAGGGTCAAGATGTATGGACTTTAAAAATTCTTCACGGCTGAGCAGCAAAGGCCGCATAAAGCGATCATACTGGACAGCACCAATAACCTCAATTTTATTTGACGGATATCGATGCAATTTAATCACTTCATCCGCCATTTGTTTGCTCCACACGCCAAGACAATTGGGAGTAAATCCACGATACCCCATATTGACGACATTGTCGTAATTTGTAATGGCAGCAAAGACTGGAATGCGCATTCTTTGAGCCTCAAGAGTAAAGTTTCCTTCATTCCAAAAATTGAAATTCCCCATACCGGGAGTTAATACGCACTGCACGCCTTGTTCTTGGAAATCCTTATCATGGGCATGGGTGGCGAAAAATCTTCTTTCCAGCCAGGCTAACCATTCCCCAATTCCAGGAATATGACGAACAGCAGTTACATAAGTCATTTGTGTCGCCATTCCAAGCAGGGTGGCATCGTATAACTTAGTTTCAATCATCTCACGAAACCGCAAGTCAGTGGTATCCGTCACCACCACAAAACGTCGAAGCATCCGTAGTTGCTGCAGCAAAAAATGTTTTTGATATTGCTCATCATATTGTTCGACTTGCAATTCAAAATACTGTTCCGGATCAAAATCAAATGTGCGAAAATATGTAGGACTGAGAAAATACAGTGGTTTGAAGCCACCTTCTGTCAGTCGTTGGCGAAAATATGGTTGATGAAAGGCGCGCGCCGCCATCTTGCCGTGTAGGGGAATTGCAATTTTTATTTCAGACATTCATTAACCGCAATACTTCATCACACGCTTTGACAAAGACAAACCATCCAACTCATGGAATGCTAGCGCCTGCTGCGGCGTACCGCAGGCGGGATAGCCTTCAACAGCGAACTTGATCATCTGTTTGCCATTCAACAAACCATGTTCCGAACAGGCAGTCAGAATGTTATCCATCAAGCCACCAGCGGGGTGATGATCTTCGAGCATGAAGATGGTGGAATACGGCTTGAGGGCTTCGGTCAGCCATTTCACATCCACACGGTTGAGCCAAGGCATATTGATGATGCTCAAGCCGAATCCGCGCTCGGCGAGGAGTTCACTGGCGAGGAGCGCTTCGTGCAGCATGACTGGTCCATACGCGAACATGACCGCATCCTTCCCCGCCGTGAGTTGACAGCCCACCCCAGGCTTAAACTCATACCCAGCCGGGAGCGTAATCCGGCGCGGACTTGGACCAATGATAAGGCGCAAGGCAATCACATCTTCAGCCTTGTTTACAGCGTAATCCATTGCCATGCGCGTCTCTTCAGCGCTACATGGTTGCAGGATGGTGCAATTCGGCAGCGCGGAGAAGAGCGAAATATCGCGCAGGGACTGGTGAGATTTACCCGGCCCGGCGGGAATAAGCCCTGCATAATGCAGCGCATAAATGATCTTGGACCTTTCGCCCGCGGCATTGTAAATCTGCTCATTGGCGCGAGAGGCGAGGAAACTAGCGAAGGAGTTGACGACTGGCAGAAGTCCCTGACGGGCAAGACCCGCTGCCATCGAGACCATATCCTGTTCGGCAATGCCGTTTTCTATGAAGCGGTCAGGATACGTGTATTCAAAGTCGCGGACTTTGCAATCAGAGGAGAGATCCGCGTCGAGAACGACAATGTCCTTACGTGTGGCGGCAAGTTCAACCAAGGCTTGACCATAGGCGCGTGAGACGAATTCATCGGTCGGCTTCACAGCCAGGCGATCCAATGCCGCCTGGCTGAGAGGTTCCCCTTCCAACATGGACGGACTCGCGGCTTTGGCTTCCGGCTCAACGGGAGTCAAATGCAACGGGTCGAGCGACACAGCTTTGAGGTCCGCATTGATGCGTTGAATCAGTTCAGAGTAACCTGCCTCGAAGGCTGCATCATCCGGCGCGCCCGAATGCCAGGGATAGAGTCCTTTTCCAATTTCAAGCGCGGCGGGATGCTCCATAAAGGAAATACCGCGACCTTTGATGGTATCGGCGATGATGATCTGCGGTTTGCCTTTGACCTGCTTGGCTTCGGCAATGGCATTTTCAATGGAGCGGAAATCATGCCCATCAATGCGAATGACATGCCAGCCAAAGGCAGTAAATTTTTCGACAAGGTTACGCAGGTCGATGATCTCGGCAACAGGCTTATCAGATTGCACCTTGTTATCGTCAACAATAACGGTGAGGTTATCAACCTTGTGATGCGCAGTGACATGCAAGGCTTCGTAGTTCTGACCTTCCTGCAATTCACCATCGCCGGTCATCACGAACACATGCCCGCCGTTGTTGTTGTACTTCTTCGCCCACGCCATGCCGCGCCCCTTCGAGATGCCCATGCCGAGCGAACCCGAGTTGGCTTCCATGCCGCGATTGCCGATATCAGGATGACCGTTCAATCCATTGAGGCGACGCAACGACATAAGCATGGCATCAGGAATTTCGCCAAGCGAATGCAGCACGGCATACAACCCCGGCACATCATGTCCCTTCGACGAAAAATAAATATCGCGGTCAGGGCTGTCGAAGCCGACCTTGATGGTGTTCATCTCTTCGTAATACATCCACACTACAATATCCATCGCGCTGAAGCTCGAGCCGAGATGCCCCGACCCGGCGCGCTTCACTTCGGTGAGCGTGTTGGCGCGGCACATGTCCGCGATGATCTGAAGTTTCTTGTATTTGTCGGCGGATGAATTTCGCACGCGCTTGAATTCTTCCACGGGGATTAATTTAAGTTCAACCATGTTTTCCTCTTTATAGACGCTGCGCCTCACCCCGCGCTCGCACCTGATTCTTCTCTAAGAAATTTTTTCTACTTTCGGCAGTTGCACTTCTCCACTTGCAACGAGACGTTCCGCCAAATCCCAATCATAGGGGTGATTCACATCAAAGCCTTCAAAACCTTCTGAAACAAACGGCATAACCACTTCGCCCGCGATGGTCCGTCCATTGAAAACCACTCGTGACCAGGCGATTTCAAGGCTGGCATTCTGTGAATAGACTTCAGGCAAGCCTTGATAGGGCGTGCTGTGCCAGGGCTGTTCCTTTGGTCCAAATGGGAGCAAAGGCATCATGCGCTTGCCGCGAATCACCCACATCTTGCCGGGATGATCCTTGACCTTCTCCACCGCGCGGAGCGAGTCTACGCCTTCCTCGGCTTTGAACGCACTCCATGCCCGTTGAATGGTGCTCGGCAAACGAAAGGGACTGGTAGGGCGAAGAATGCTAAAGCAATCGTACTCGCGTCCCATCTCTTTCAATTTGTGCAGCGTAAAGTCCAGCCATTCGATGTCGAGCGCGAGGTCGCCCGCAATTTCAGCCGGGCGCAAGAAGGGAACCTCCGCGCCGTATTGCCGCGCAATTTCAGCATACTCTTCCGAGTCAGTCGAGACCAGAATATCCGCAAAAATCCCGCTCTGTTTTGCAGAACAGATCGTATACGCGATCAGCGGATGCCCCGCCAACGGGCGGATATTCTTTCCCTGCACGCGTTTCGAACCGGCACGCGCAGGGATCAAAGCGATGATGGAAGGATTTTCTTTGCTCATACCTGCGTCGGGTCGATGTTGATATACACGTCTTTCAGCTCAGAATAAATGTTGAGCGCTTCGGTGCCCGGTTCACGTGAACCATTGCCAGAAAGTTTGCGCCCACCAAATGGCATGTGCGGCTCGGAGCCGTGCGTGCCAGCGTTGACGACTGCCACGCCTGTTTGAACCTTGTCATAAAAACGAGTGGCACGGTGAATACTTTTTGTATGAATACTGGCGGTCAGACCATAGGGCGTATCATTCGCCATTTGGAGCGCGTGTTCAAAATCTTTCACTTTGAACAACAAAGCTACCGGTCCAAACAACTCACATTCCGAAATTTCATCATGCGGATCAACATTCTCAATGAGAGTCGGCGCCATGTAGTAGCCGTCTTTATGTTCGGCATCGGTCATACGCTCGCCGCCGCAAAGGATGGTCGCGCCACTCTGCTCTGCCTTTTGCACGGCATCCACCATGTTAAGCAACTGTCCCTCATTGATGACCGCGCCAAAGTCACAATCATCAGTAATGCCGACTTTCAACTTCTTCGTTTTCTCCACGAGCATGTCACGGAACTTTTCATACACCGATTCAAAAATGATAATGCGGCTGGTTGAAGCGCAGCGCTGTCCTGCATTGCTAAAGGCTGAGAGCAGAACCCACTTGGCAGCATTCTCAAGATCGGCGTCATCACACACCACCAGCGGATTCTTCCCGCCCAGTTCCAAAGAGATGCGCGCGAAGCGTTCCCCTGCGGTGCGGTTGATGATGCGTCCCACCTCGGTTGAGCCAGTGAAACTGATCACGCCCACATCATTGTGCGCAACCAACGGCGCGCCCGCCTCTTCGCCAAATCCCTGCATGATGCTCAACACGCCATCGGGCAAACCCGCTTCCTTTGCAATTTGTCCAAAGACCCACGCCGTGGCAGGCGTATCTTCGGCAGCTTTCAAAATAGCGGCATTGCCACAAACGAGTGCGGGGAAAACCTTCCACGCCACATTCGCGATCGGCGTATTCGCGGCGATGATGAGTCCCGCCACGCCGATGGGCTGACGAATCGTCATCGCATATTTATTCGCTGTTCCGCTTGTGGTGGTGCGACCATACAAGCGCTGACCTTCGCTGGCGTAGAACAATCCGCATTGGATCGCTCCGCCCGTTTCGCCCAACGCCTCTTTCATGGATTTTCCAGTT
Organism: Anaerolineales bacterium; assembly: GCA_023382575.1. Taxonomy (GTDB): domain Bacteria; phylum Chloroflexota; class Anaerolineae; order Anaerolineales; family Villigracilaceae; genus Villigracilis. The sequence goes on along the minus strand of JAHDWC010000002.1, from coordinate 38,687 downwards.
TCGGCGGCGACAATGGCAGCAATCTCATCTTGGCGGTTTTGCATCCCCACTACGATTTTGTGCAGGATCATGCCGCGCTGAACAGCAGGCGTATCCGCCCAAGCAGGCTGGGCATTCTTCGCCAGTTCAACGGCTTGCTGAATATCAGCTTGCCGCGAACGCGCCACTTTGAAGAGGACTTGTCCGTTCGCGGGATTGAGTTTCTCGAACCACTCATTGGTTTGAGTAGGATGTTCGTTGGTTCCGATCCAATTGGGGATTTGGTTGGGGAGCATGTATACCTTTTTCGCGCAAAATAAATTTTGCGGTACTTATTACTTCAAATTCTCGAATGCAAAATTTTCATCTTCAAGCAAGTCCTTGGTGAGGGTCTTGCCTATAACATTGTCAAACTCATACGGCGGGATGCCGTCGCTGGGTGATTTGATGGCGATATCTTCACGGGTCAAAACCTGACCTGCTTTGAGGTTACGTGCCGCGACAAGTTTCTTACCCATCTTTGTAATGGGATTAACTTCGCTTGGATAGATGCGTTTCTCACCATCACCCATTGCCACTTTCACACGACGCAAATCGCGGACAAGTTTACGCATCCCGATCGGCTCAAGCGAGAAGGCATGGTCGGTTCCCTTCCAGGTATGGTTGAGCGTGAAGTGCTGCTCCACCATGCGCGAGCCAAGCACATAGGCTGCCAACGCCATGGCAATGCCATTCTCATGGTCAGACAAGCCGATCACAACATCAGGAAACTTCTCACGGTACGTGGTGATAACGCGCAGATTCAAGTCCTGCGGTTCAGCGGGGTAGGAGGCGGTGCATTGCAGAATCGCCAGTTGCTTGTTGATCGGCATGATCGCATCATAGGCACGCTGAACATCTTCCATCGTCCCGCCGCCGGTGCTGATAATCATTGGCTTGCCGATCTTGGCAACATGCTTTAGCAACGGAGTGTTCTTGAGATCACCCGAAGCGATCTTGTAAAGCGGCATATCAAGCTCGGCTAGAAAGTCCGCACTGTTCATGTCGAAAGCCGTAGCAAACATGGTCAGACCAATTTCGTCTGCATATTTTTTCAGTTCAACGTATTCTTTTTTTCCGAACTCCAATGCCTCACGATGTTCACCATAGGTTGCGCCGAAGCTATTTTCGTTATCATACGGTTTGTCGTACGCTGCCTTTGTCAGCAGGGATTTGTTATCGCGCTTTTGCAATTTGACCGCATCCACGCCACATTCTTTCGCAGCTTTGAACATTTCCAATGCTTTTTGCAGGTCGCCTTGATGGTTGTTGCCAATTTCCGCGATAACAAAGCAGTCACTATCATCGGAAATTGTAAAATCATTTATTATCAGTTTTCTCATGGTTTGTCCTTTTATATTTTCAAAATTACTGTGAATGAAAGTTGATCTATCATAATCGTCTCAATACCAGAAATACCTTCTACAGCATAACTACATAAATACTCCAGCTAATTGATACAAGATATCTCTAAGAGGATCATACCCAACATCTTCAAATTTACGTGTGCCGCCCTTAATGTGCATGGCAAACGGCTGTCCCTCCCAAAAATACTCCTCCCAACCAAACTGACCTCGCACGTCGAATAATCCAACGTCTTTGAAGTGCATTGGGGTGGAATAATCGCGCCGTTTGGGATAAATGGAAAGGTTTTCCGGCACTAACAATAAATACATCCAAGCGAATATATTCATCAAAAAGGAGGATTTTTTGGTAAAGAGATCATTGATATGAGCAGGCACAATCATTTCAATCTGATATGTTCGATCTTTACCGAATGAGTTCTGAATCTTAAACCCTGTATCGCGAGATGTATTCGTATCTGTATAAAACCTTTTTGGGAATAGGGCAGACAAAGGTGCTGCGACCCAACGGCTTCTCAACATGGATATAGCTATATCGATAAGGATGGGACGAGCTACATGCTTAACCTGATGGGGAATTATACCCATGATGATGCCCAACAAACTCAAAATAGGAGCTGCCTTCAAAAATTGGAGTTCATCCAGTTCGGGAGAAAAATCCAACTCTTCCCGATTAATCCTTTCCAAGTCAATAAGCATACAGGAGACAGTAGGAAAGTAACGCCGTTTCCAAGTCAGATTGGGATAATAGGGTGCACCCCAAAAACTCAGGCGGTTTTCAGACATACGCGCCAGCACCTTATTGACCCAATCCCTTTGGAAGATAAAGAAATCCGGGTCTAGTACCAACAGGTAACGTGTAGTGACTAGGTCTAAAGCCTTGTTAAGCGCCTGAGCATGGTGATAACTCCCCTTTAATGGGCCTTGATTAATACAAGGGTCACCTTTGATGACTTGAACCTTCTGATCATCAAAAGGGTTTCCTTTTTGAAAATCATTGTTATTATCCACTATAAGCCAGCGAAAATTAGCAGCAGAATTCAACTCTCTGGTCAGAGCAAGGTTCAAATCTAGCAATGACGCGGAGCGATAAGAGACTGTACATATGGTCAAAGAATCCGTCATCTTCGCTTTCCATCCGTTGAATGCGTACCCAACTCTTCTAACAATTCGACATAAGCTTCCACAGCAGGCTTGTCTTTGGGACGCAGAAAATTTCTTACAAATGCACGACGTTGTTCACGACGCGCATCCACTCCAGATTGGAGTCCACTGACTACATCAATGAGTTCATTTGCGCTATGAGCAGTTTCCAAAAATCCCGCATCGGCAAGGTGGTGAAAGTGAAGCAATAATTGAGTCTCAACCGAGGTTTGGGTTTGAATAGTAATACAAGGTTTATCAAGTGCGGACGCCTCAAGGAATGCTGTGGTATTTACACCCACAACTGCAACACTGTGGAAAATCGAATTATGAAAACGACTTCGTTTTTCCTCGGTATCAGGGATTTCACCATTGCGTGGGAACACGATAATGTTAGTCCTTGCCTCGGCGCGGATTTTTTCAAGAAAGGTGGAATTGGTGGGATGCGGACGAAGAACTAAATTCACATCTTTTGTACGGGGATCTTTTGCAAGAGCATTTGCAATTTCTTTAATCAGGACAGATTCATCGGCATTCTTTTTGTGGTCATTGGTGACAAGAAAGGTTGATCCAACGTAAAGAATATATTCCTCTTTGTCATCCATCCCAGCCATCTGGAGAAATTCAGCACGCGGCAATAGCAGTTCATCAGAGCGATCCAGTAAATGGTCAAAGCGTGGGGCGCCAGTAATATAGATATGTTCACGGGGGATACCATGCATGTTGGAAAGTTCAGATGCAAGAGATTCATTCCAGACTACATTGTAATCCGGTCTACCGTGAAAAGTGCCTTTGGAGGAGATATTATCCCAACTAACCATCGAATACAAGACAGGAATATGCAGCGATTTAGCCGCCTTGAGATATTCGGTTTCCTTGGAGGCTGGGTTGATCAATGGCATTACAACCATGATATCTGGCACATGTTTTTGGATATGTTTCCGGATCGCACCATCTACAGGGATTTTTTGTTCAAGGGAACGAAGAAATTTTTGCACCTGCGGTTTCTTTAATAATTTTCTACCTGTTGGGGTGGACACAATTTTCCACAAAAACGGTGGGAAGAACCGAAACCATTTGGCTACATCCCACTTGCGCATCTCCTCATTATTCAGAACATGGGCATAATTCAATATCTCACGAAGAAGCCGCGCTAACTTCCAAAAAAACTTACGCGTTCTCAACGGTTCGACAATCAACCCGGGAATATCACGCTGGATATGCCGAAGAGCATCATCTGAAATCGTCTCTTTTTCCTCCATTCCAAGGATTAAACTCACATCGTGCCCGCGCTGACAGAGACGACGGACGATATCATCAATTGCATAAAAATTACTATAACTACTAGAAACAAATAGGACTTTCATTTTCTCTCTTGAAGCATTCTCTCTGCTTCTTGCCAGTCCATCATCGTATCCAGATTACATGACTCGTGATCTGGGATCAGAATGGGGCGGCAATCATCGCCATAGATGGTATGTTTTTCAAAGAACATATCGCGCCAAAACACATAGATCGTTCCATCTCTTGAAAAGGCAGGGCGGGCATCCTGTCTGCGTGTTGCGAGTGGGGCATCCAAGAACGGTTTTAGTTTGCCTTCTTCGATCTTTAACACAAAGTCTGGAACATAATGACGTGGTACTTCGACCACGCTAACAACTGAGTCGCATTTTGATTCCATTAGCATATTGACTGCTAAACGAATATGCTCTCCCCGACGTAAAGGAGCTGTCGGTTGAAGAAGTACAATAATTTCAGGCTGCCAGCCACCAGATTCCACATGCTGGATTGCATGTTCCAGAACAGGTAACATGGGTGTATCATCTTGCGCCAACTCGGGTGGACGTAAGAAGGGAACATCAACCCCTAGGCTTTTCCCTATCTCCGCAATCTCTGGCGAGTCGGTAGTCAGAATAAGCTGGTCTATTAATTCAGAAGCACGCGCTGCCTCCACTGTATAGTAAATAAGAGGTTTTCCATTAAGCAAGCGGATATTCTTGCCGGGAATCCCTTTCGAGCCGCCGCGAGCCGGAATGATACCTAAAATCTTACTCATTATCAATACGTCAGTCTTTTTTCGAATTTAAGCGATACATCTCTGAGGATCTCTGCAATCCTACGTCCTGCACCGCCATTCCCATAAAGTGTATTTGAGATATATCGTCCATTTAATAACTGCCTTTGAATGGCCGACTTTATTTGTTCCTTGTCATAATCCACATCCAACACATTCTGCCCTCTTTCCCTCCCCGCCTCACGCGTCCCAATGTTGACAGTGGGGATACCCAAGAAGGAAGCCTCTCGAATCCCAACGCTTGAATTTCCTACCAAACAGCGGCTGTTATATACCAATCGAAGGAAATCCTCCGGCTCCATATTCTTGAAAAAGTGAATATTGGTTGGGCGTTCCAATTCGCGAAACTGACGTATTCCTCGTGATGTTCCATCCGAACCAGCATCCACATTGGGCCAAAACCAAAATGTGGGAAGTCCAATATCATGGACGGCATATAATGTTTCCATTATCTGTGCACGGGCTCTCTCATGTTCAGTTGTGACAGGGTGTTGCATAACAACCAGATAATCGTTCTTCAAGTCGAATACATCACCAACGCCTTTATATTTGGCAAATGGATCAAAATCAACTGCAGGCGCTTCCAATACAGATGCAGCAATATCGATGGACGGACACCCCGTGACAAAAACCGAGGTGGGGTCTTCTCCCATACGGATCACGTTCTCTGCCGCCTTTTGAGTAGACACCAAATGGATGTCCGCCAATTTGGTGACGGCATGACGTACCTTCTCATCAATAGTACCGGTAATCTCGCCGCCTTGTACATGCGCCAATGGAATGTTCATATACGAAGCAGCAATAGCTGTAGCAATGGTCTCGTATCGATCAGCAATAGTCACAACTACATCTGGCTTGAGGTTATCAAAGGCTGTAGCAAGCTCCAATAGACCCAAGCCGGTTGTCTTCGCCATGGTCGCCAGATTCTCTCCCTCCACGACCATATATACTTTGCTGGCGATCTCAAATCCATCCTGTTCCATATATCTAATTGCATTGCCATATCGATCTAGTAACGAAGAAGCTGCTGCCACCAACTGCAGTTCGAGTTGAGGATCAGATTTAATCGCTTGCAGCACCGTTCGAATACGGCTATAACTTGGTCTTGCAGTTACCACAACGCAAATTTTTCTTCTCAATGCTTCACTCCTTGGAGGGCTGGACATCGCTCTCTAATATTTGCTCATCCGCGCGGATTGCCCGCACAAGCTGCTTACCAATTAAGGCAGAAATCTTTTCTGCGGGCAACCCCGTTCCGGGTTTTTTTAGTGCCAAATGTACTTCTTTAAGAATAATGCCCTCTGACAAATCCATTGAAGCGACAATACTTTTAGTGAATAGCTGACGCAATGGGAGTGCCTCACCAGCAAACGCATCTTTATCCACAGGATTTGAACGCATCCGCTCGATAAAACGGATCCCCTCAACTAGTTGTTTCAACTCACCCGTTGTTACCGAGGCGGGGATATCAGGGCCAAACATTTCGCGACTAAAAGCGACATGAACTTCCAGTGCTTCTATCCCTACTGTAGCAGCAGCCAACCCAGCATAGATTGTGCCAGAATGATCGGAAAGTCCGACCGCACAGCCATATCGCTCACGAAAGAAGGGGATCATATTCAAACCGATCCTCTCCGGTGGGCATGGATAGGCAGTGGTGCATTGCATCACCATCAATTCCACACCAGCATCCATCACTTGTCTGGCAGTCGTGTCGATTTCTTGGATGGTGCTCATACCGGTGGATAATAGAACCGGTAATTTCGTTTCCAATATCTGGTCAAACAATTGACGGTTATTCACTTCGCCAGAAGCGATCTTCCAAGCAGGGACCCCAATCTCTGTCAACAAACTGACTGCTTCAGGGGAGAAGGGTGAACTGAGAAAAAATAAACCGCGTTCAATGGCATGGTCAGCCAGACCATGCCATTGTTCTTTGGTGAACTCCATGCGTTTCCAATATTCGTAGCGGGAGGTATCCTGCCTGCTAAACTTTACGCGCCACGGTTCTCGTGGAGTGCTCTCCGCTGCTGCAATGTGGGTTTGGAATTTCACCGCATCTGCACCTGCATTGGCGATGGCATCTATAAAAGCATGCGCCATACCGAGACTGCCATCATGCGATTGGGCAACTTCGCCAATAACCATACAACGCTGAGGATCAATAAATGTCGTCATGCTAACCTTTCATCCAATCAGAAGGTTCACGTCCATTGGCAACGGCAAGAATCGCACCAGCCATCACCTCCGAAGCGGGTATATCCAGACCATGTGGGCGGATGAAATCACGCACAAACTTCCTGCGATTTTCGCGACGATCATCCGTTCCGGAGATTACGCACATCGTCCTCTCCATCAACTCATGAAAATCCTTCGCCACTTCAATGTATTCAGCATCCATAAGATGCTTGAAATGCGCTCGCATCTCCTGTCCGTGATTGGTCAACGAATTCATGATAGTCAGACAGGGTTTATCTAAAATCGCAGACTCTAAAAACCCAGTGGTATTCACACCTATCACTGCGGCGCTGTGATACAACGAGTCATAATACGTTGAACGCGTCTCATCAGTATCAGGGCGTTGTCCCCCTTTGGGGAAGATGCGCACCCAGTCATTTTCGATTTCGTCCGCATCCATGTCTTTGAACGGATGCGGGCGCACCAGCAGCGCCGGACGCTGCGCCTCATCCACCTGTTGGAGGTGGGCGATGAGCATTTTGATCAGGTCGAGTTCACGGTCTGAGATCGATTTGGAAGAACAAAGATAGAGCACGTAGGGCTTCGAAGGGTCGAGCCCGGCATGAGCGCAGAAGGAGGCGCGGTTTGTGGATGGGGATAAGTCGAACCAGGGGTCATACACTGGCGCACCTGTGACGAAAATCCTGTTCGGCTCGATATCGTGGATTTGGGCTGCTTCTGCGACCAGGCTTTGATTCCACACGAAGAGCCAATCTGGAATCGTATGATAGGTTCCCTTGCTGGTTAGGTTATCCCAACTTAAGAGAGAAGCGATCACAGGAATTTGTAATGATTGTGCCGCTTTGGTGTACTCGACTTCAAAATCTTCTCTGAAAACATAGGGTGAGGCAAAAATAACCTGCGGCTGAAAATTTTTGAGCCACTTTACTATCTCAACATCCGGCTGAATGCGCGACTCTAGAAATTCAAGCAAAGACCGGGCAATCTTCGAGCGGATGAAAGAGCGCAATACGGGGAGCTCCAGCCGTCGCAGCATCTTTGCTGATAGTTCCTTGCCGATCCAGATCGGAGCAAGATGAGGAGTGGGATGCTCAGGACGAACAAAGATGGCATAGTCGCGCAGGTTACGGATCAAACCAACCCAATATGGGTTCTGATGACGAGTCTGGATGGCATCATCCAACACAACACCAGATTCATCCTTGAGAAGATTGATCAAAGCTCGGCCAGACTTGTTACCATCCTCTGAAAAATTGGCAGGGCAAATAACCCGCACCACATGTCCCCGAGCGTGAAGAGTACGTACGACGCGGTCGTAATAAAAATAGTGTTTGCCCTGCGAGAGCACAAATGCGATCTTCATATAATTGTTTATTTGAACCTATTTGTATTACTGAAATAAACCATCCAACACACGAAAAGCTTCTTCCCTTAATACTGCATTGAGATTGTAAGACGGGAATGGCTCAAGACAACGTAACAATGCCTGTTTGAAAGAGTCGACAGAGTTTGAATTTACCTCAATACAGAATGGGTGGATAACATTTGGAAGACGCATCTTGAGCTGAACAGGAAGGAGGATATAACAACCAGCGAGTATGGATTCTAAAATTTTTGTCTTAAACCCCATTCCATAGGGGGATAGGATGGCAACGGCTCTAGAACGTGCTAATAGTGGGTATGGTGTTTCAACGAAACCTGTCGGTTCTATGCGCGCTGGAAGTTTTTCAAAATCAACAGGTAACTCCCCCGTTACCTTGAAAGACCAATCTTTAAAATCATCTTTCATTAAGCGAACGAGATTTGAAAAATTATCCAATGAGTCAGCGAGGAAGGAACCTTTCTTGACTTTTACCCCCATAAAAGAAATACAGATATTTTCCTTCTTTTCTCGGCAGATAAGCAGTTCATCTTCAAACTGTTTAGGTAAATAGTATGGAAGTGTTTCAGCCTTTTTTCCAACAAGGTAACGCCAATAATTTTTTGTCTCCCAATCCGTAATAGACAGAAGTACGTCAGAGAGATTGCCGCATCGATAATCTTGTTTAAATTTAAGGTGGGTTTTTTGAAGGACGGGTAAATGCATAAAAAGTGATTTCAAAATACCTGTTCCATCTCTTCTCTGACTACTGACATAAGAAAGGTATAGATGAATTTTATGATAAAGTTCAGCATTAATAGAACGACAATAAAGCTTTAATTGCGGAGCTTTTCTTCTTATATACTCCATGGATTTTGGGTAAATAGGAAATTCAATAACCGCTATCGAATAATCTGAAAGTGTCATAGATTTCAGGCTTTCAAGAAGCGACTCATCAGAACGCTTAACAACTAGCTGTTCAAAATCCAACGAACGGGATTTGAAGTACTCCACTCTACCCAAAATATCCTTAGTACTTCCTGAATAAAGAAAGCGTGGCATGACAGCGCTTTCAGGGACAACATGCAATATTCTCATCAGACTATTTTCTCATCCAAAAAAGGAGAACCAAGGATCCCAGTTCAACTCATATTTTAGATCAGTCGAACGCATCCGAATAAACTTTGCGGGATTCCCACCCACGACCTGATATGGTTCTACATCCTGCGTAACCACACTACCTGTAAGGACTACAGCGCCTTTACCAATATGAACCCCAGGTAATATGATCGCATTGGCACATATCCAGACATAGTCATCAATCACGACAGGCGCACCTTTGGTACGGAAATAGGGATCGTCAATATCATGTCCCTTAGTAAATATGGTAGTGCCGTATGTAATTGACACATTGTTTCCAATTGTGATTGGAAAGCGATTATCAAACCGACAGTTATTATTCACTACTGTATGCTCGCCAACAATTAGGTTTGAAGTAGTTGCTATTTTGAAATCAGTTAAGATAGAAGAACCTTTACCAATTAAAAATTTCATCACCTTACGATACCAAAATAAACGCACCTGGCTAAAAACAATGCCTGAAATTATATGGTTTGTGATGTAGGAAAAAATATGTTTTCTGCTTAACTTCATTATTGAACATCCAGTTCATCAGGGTAAATAAAAGGGGCGCCATTCAAAATACCTTCACAAATAATATCCAATCCCTTTGAGCGCCCTGGCAATAGTTCTTCCATACTTTGAATGGAAACCTTCAGTTGTTCCTCAAAGAAAGACAGTTGAATCATACGGCGAAAGAAAAAATGATAAGCATATTTGCGAGCACGCTCCAGCGCCACCTCATCCATTCGCTTTTTAAGGGGAAGTCGATCCAAAATTTGAAAATATTCTGCTGGTGATGTTGCATCTAGCGAAAACCCCTTATTCCGAATCCACGCTTCCCCGGCAACAATAACCGGAATCCCCAAGCTGGAAATTTCTATACCAGTCTTAGTGTTATAAATCAAAACCGAGTCACATTCCTGCATAGCAGCGTAAGTACTAACCTGACTTTCGGGAGGTATCACAAAGATATTGGATGGGAGTTGCGGGAACAACTTTTGAATTTCTCTAACAATTGGCTGGCGTGATGGGACTACCCCACGAATCTCTGCTGGGTGAACTCGGATTAAAAGTTGCAAATCAGGGCGGTCCGCAAAATAATTAATAGTCTGAACAACCCAATCCAACATATCCTTGAAAGCATTAGAGCGATAATGAAGTTGGGCATCCCACATCACATTAGTTAATAAACCAATAACCGGACGAGAGAAATCCACACCAATTTCAGAAGCAATTTTATTCAAACTGCTCTCCGGCCTTTCATGAAACCAAATCCAATCTTCAGTACCATGCCAGCGACTCTTTAGGTAATCCATGGTCTTCTTTTCTACGGATTCAGTCAGATTAATGTTTTCCCATACCTCCACTGGTTCCGTAATCATCGTATGATGATAGGAGTCGCCATGGCTAAAAATAAAGGTAGACTTTCGATATGAAGGATTCCAATTCACCACAGCTACATTTTTTTGTCTGCAAACCTCCCCAATGATCCCTTGTGGAACGTAAATTCCGTGATTAAAACATACTACATCGTATGTTTTCTTCTCCAAAAGGTTGGAAGTAACCATGGCAGTCAAAAGAGCAGACTCAAGATACCGCCTTAGAACCGGTCCGGCATGCGGCTCACTGGAAAGATTCCCGCTGGCATAGTAGCGCAAGGCGCCTGCCTTGGCATGCTCCCCAATGGCAAGTCCATTCCATTGATAATTATCGATATCATCAATAGAAATTTCCGCTGCGATCTTCTTAACTTCCAGTGATTGCTCATAGGTCACGAAGCTTGAAAAACGATGAACAGGCAACCCAAGTGGAGAAAACAGTTCCTTCCCGTACGCGAAACACTTTCCACAGCGGGCTTGCTTCGGAGAATTCAGGAACTGCTCTACCGGGTTTCCACCGATCTTCGTAAGTTGACAGGCAGGCAAAAATTCATCACAAAGCAAAATTTCCACTTTCGCACCGCGCAGAGTAAGCGCCACTGCCAAAACACTTTCGAGCAGGGCGCCCTGCTGGTATCCGCCCATACTAGTAGCGATGAGAACACGAGGTGCCAGGTCTCTGGAATCTGCAGAAGCACTCCAACTTGCTGTTTTTTCCCTGATCACTGAATCCCATAAAGATGCATTGTTTTTAGGCGTATTTCGAAACCACTTTTTTACCAATGCAACAATTCTAGTGAACTCATTTGGAGTTGAGTTTTTTACCATGAAATCACCACCGTTAAAGCTTGACCAAAACACATTGCTCGGTAAAGGGATGAAGAAGGAAATAATCCTGGCGTCCCTGCATGAATTCTTCCACAGCCTTAATAACACCGGGGCAGGAACGTGTGCCATAATCATCTACTACTATTACACCGCCACGCACCAGATGCTTATCAAAGAAATTCAGCCCGAAATAGATGGGCTCATATAGATCCACATCAAGGTGAACAAAACCAAATTTTCGGTCTTGAATTTCATGGCATGTATCCTGAAATCTACCTTGATGGGCACTGACTCGATCAAACGCACTCAGATATTCTCTAACATCTGAAAAACTCACATCATTAAACATTCCTGATTTGTGTTGATACGAATCAGATTTTTCATTAATATCTTTTCCTGAATGCCCTTCGAAAGTATCGAAGCAATGGATCATTTTCAGAGGCAATCCCAAAGCTTTATGTACTGAAGCAATAAAGTAAGTCGTCCCGCCACGGTATGTGCCAACTTCGGCGGCTTCCATTTCTATATCTGAGCTGCCTAGCCGTTTTACCTGCATCAAAGCCTGGTATATAACATATAATCGATCGTAGTACAGTAAAGTTCTTCCATCACGGATCGGAACATCTGCCAACGATTTGAATCCAGAATTGTCAAGAATATTAATCCCTTTGGCAGCAGCTTTTCCATAGTAATCTGGCACATAATGATAATTAGGTCGATAGGGAAACACATCCCAGCCTATCTTTTGGGCCACTTCCCGAACTATCTTCCATTTGCGTTTTTGAGAACCAACTTTCATATTACCTCTGTATTGTGATCTAGGTTTAATTCAAGAATCATCTTCATTATTTCGTCTGCCAGCAACCTGCGTCCTTGCTGGTTAAGATGTTCAGTAGCATTATCATCACTAAAAAAACAGCCTGCCTCAAGAAGGATACTAAGGTCTGCAAAGTTGACCTTGTTATCCATTTGATGAGGAGATAGTCTATTCGAAATCGTATTAACATTTGACTTAACTGCCTCTATGAATTCCCATCCCACGTATTTCCTGCCAGCCTCCCAGTTAATCGGTGTAACATAAAGAACGAGGGGAATTTTCAGAACTGAAAGCATACGTACACACTCTTCCAATGCTTTAATTTTCGGATGATCTTCAGAAAGCGGGTGCATATAATGATAAATAAATATTTGGCGAAGACGAGAGTTTTTCTGATCTTCATTTTTTGATTTTGAAGCAATCATGCTTCGAAACTGCCCAATACGGTTTAATTCTGTCAATGGATATTTGACTGGAATAGCATCAAAGAGCCGGAGAAGATTCGAGGTTGCGGAAACTTCATTGACGCCTGCAATTTCAAGCGATGGATTTGATAAATAGTTTTCAACAGCCTGAATCTCATCATGAAATTGCCATGCGGGATAAAAATCCCATTGCGGCGAAAAACTCCGCAAGTTGATTGGCAGAATCACAACCCTCGGTTTCCTTTTAGTTACATCAAGTACCCTAATTAGACTCTTATAAATCTGCATATGATAAGCCGTATGGGCAATGCTTAAAAGCTTAAGCTTGCCTCCCAGTTTTTTAGAAAGCATTTGATCAAGTGTATCCGTATCCGTATCGTCACGGGAAACACGCAACAAAACCGAGTCACCAAAGAACAGGATATCTGGGGCGGGAACAGTGTTGTTAAAGCCTTCAAGCAATCCCACCAATTCAGGGTATGGAGGCTGGGTTTTCCCACTCTTCCTAAACCTGCCAATGGTTATATTATATAAGTCCATTAATACGAGAAGAAACCTCGTCATTTTCATGGAAAAATTCAAAGAAACAGGCATATAACATCAAGTCCGGTTAATTACCAGCGGCATCCTTGAACGTTAAATCCCAATTCAACATAGGACGCAATGCACTGACCATATTCTCAGCATAATCACCTCTTGCCGAGGGAGCCGTCATCGAGTCAAAAACCTGAAAGCTTAAGATATCCTGCACCCTGACAAAATGTTGTTTGACCCCAATAGAGGTAAAAATCGAAACTCCAACCGTGTATTCGTTCTCTCCAAGCAAATGCGGGGGTATAAACACTCTGGAGACATAACGACCAACAACCTCGCGTTTCACTTCCTTTGGTTCAATGGAAGCAAAAGCACAAACACCCTGACTATAGAATAAAGCGGCACAACGGAATCGGAGGCCTGGCTTGTTGACCAGATATTCGATCTCCAACGCCAGCGAATCCTTGACTTCAATCACCGAAGAGGCGAATGCATCATCATTACGAATCAATTTTACTGAGAGGAGCTTTAACTCTTCCGTACCGGGAGCATTTTCGAGAGACCATTTGCGTCCCTGGTCCATGGCATCTGACCCCTGTAAATATCTGCCGGTAACCTCCGAGGCAGTTCCATCCTCAACCAGCAAACCACCATCCATCAGCAAGGCACGGGAACACAGTCTATTGATCGCCGACATATTATGACTGACAAATAATACAGTACGCCCTTCGTTTGCAACGTCGCCCATCTTGCCCAAACACTTTTTCTGGAACTCTGCGTCCCCCACAGCCAGCACTTCGTCCACCACCAGAATATCAGGTTCGAGGTGTGCTGCCACCGCAAAAGCAAGGCGCACATACATCCCGCTTGAATAGCGCTTAACTGGAGTATCAATAAATTTTTCAACACCTGAAAAACCTACGATCTCGTCGAATTTACGATTCACTTCTGCGCGGCTCATGCCAAGGATGGCGCCATTCAAATATGTATTTTCACGTCCTGTCAACTCGGGATGAAACCCGGTTCCAACTTCAAGCAGGCTTGCAATTCGTCCCTTAACCTTTACGGCCCCAGACGTTGGTGCGGTAACTTGAGATAGAATCTTTAACAAAGTGCTCTTCCCCGCACCATTTCGTCCAATAATGCCAAGCGCCTCACCTTGCTTGACCTGAAAGCTAACTTTATTAAGTGCCAAGATTGTCTCACCATAACGATTTCCGTGATCTGCTTCACCAATCTTCGCATATGGGTCTGGTCTACCCAGCCTTCTCGCCCACCAGCGATTGAGATCTCCAAAAAAAGTACCTGTTCCAATCACACCCAAACGATAGCTCTTTGAAATGTCCTCGACCGAAATAACCGTAGTTGACATATGTTACACCGTATCCATAAACGTAGCTTCCACGCGATTAAAAACAAGAACTCCAGCTAAAACTATAATGACTACAACTCCAAAACTGTACAAAAGATAGATTGGAGATAATGAACTCGTCCCCAAAAAAGCCATACGGAAAAATTCAACAATAGGAGTCATTGGATTCGCAAGAATCAGCCACCGCCACTCCACATCAACTGATGACAGTGGATATATTACCGGGGTGCCATACATAAATAATTGGACACCAAATCCAACCAATTTTTGCAGATCTCTATATTTGGTTGTAAGAGACGATATGATGATTCCCAGTCCCAACCCCATACCAGCCATAATCATCAGCAAAATTGGCAATAACAATACCCAAAAGTTGGGATATACCTCTGAACCCGACATCTTAAAATAAATCATAAACCCCAAAAATATCAGAAACTGTATACCGAATGAAATAAGGTTGGAAATTACAATGGAAACAGGGGTAATCAGACGAGGAAAATAAACTTTTCCAAAAATGCCCGCATTTGCTCTAAATGTATCAGAAGTGCTGGTTAGACACGCTGAAAAGTACGACCACACAGTATTACCAGACATGTAAAACAGAAAAGGAGGAAGCCCATCTGTTGAAAGTTGGGCAATATTTCCAAAAATAACCGTAAACACCAATGTAGTGGCGATCGGCTGCACCATATGCCATAATGGACCTAAAATAGTTTGCTTATAAGTGGAGACAAAATCTCGCCAAACAAATAGCACTACCAAATCGCGGTATCGCCATAAATCGCCCAAACGCAGATCCCACCATGCACGTTGTGGGCGGATAATCAAAGACCAGTTTTCTTGTTTAGGTGTAGCTTCAGATTCAGCAGACATTTTTCTCAACTCACAAATTCCTTCACAGCCGCAATGACTTCATCCTGCTGTTCGATGGTTAACTCCGGATAAAGTGGAAGCGCAAGGGTTTCCTTCGCTGCCTTCTCCGCATGCGGAAAGTCGCCTTCCTTATAACCAAACTGACGACAAGGAATGGAAAGATGCGGCGGCAGCGGATAATACACTTCAGAGGCAATCCCTCTCTCTTTCAAGAAAGCTTGCAAGGCATCGCGCTTTTCAACACGAATGATATATAGATGATACACATGCTTTGCCCATTCGCGCTTTATTGGAGTGACGATACCAAGTGGCACGAAATGTTCGTTATAGCGGTTGGCAAGGTCACGACGCTTCTTATTCCATAAATCCAAATATGGAAGTTTAGCTTGCAAAATAGCGGCTTGCAGCGCATCGAGTCGGCTGTTATAGCCAACTTCTTCCGAATAATATTTCTTCTTCCAACCATGAGTACGCAACATACGCATACGTTCAGCAAGTGCTGCATCGGAGGTCACTACCATGCCACCATCGCCATAAGCGCCAAGATTCTTGGTTGGGAAGAAACTCAAGCAACCAATATCCCCCAAGGAACCAGTTTTCTTCCCAAAATATTCCGCCCCATACCCCTGTGCGTTATCCTCAATGACCTTCACTCCATGTTTACGAGCAATCTCCAAAATTGGCTTCATCTCTGCCGGATGCCCGTACAAATGCACCGGGATGATCGCCTTCGTCTTCGATGAAATCGCAGACTCGATATAGTTCACATCAATCTGATATGTTTGCGGATCAATATCCACCATAACTGGTTTCGCCCCAACCGATATCACAGTACCCGCTGTTGCAAAGAAGGTATACGCCGGAATAATGACTTCATCATCAGCGCCGATATTCAACGCCCGTAACGCAATTACCAGTGCATCCGTCCCAGAAGCTAACCCAATTGCATGACCAACCCCCAGATATGATGCAACACTTTCTTCGAACTTCGCCACCTGTGGACCAAGAATAAAATGACCAGACTCTAACGTGGATAAAACCGCTGCATCAATTTCCATCTTGATGGAATGATACTGCGCCGTCAAATCTACCAACGAAATCATTCTTCGCCTCTCTCCAAACTGACAACTGAATCGCGTTTCCTGTAAGCACTACCACATCGCGAGCAGATAGCATGGTCGTTCTCAAAATCCAACTGCTCGCCACACTGACAAACCCACCCGCAAACACGAGCCGGATTCCCATATGCCAATGCATAATCAGGGACATCTTTTGTCACGACTGCTCCTGCACCAATAAAGCAATATTGCCCAAGAGTCGTACCACATACAATAGTTGCATTTGCGCCAATAGATGCACCCTTCTTGACTAGTGTGGTCTTGTACTCTTCCTTGCGGCTGACATGACTGCGCGGGTTGATGACGTTCGTAAACACCATCGAAGGACCCAGAAAGACATCATCCTCAACTATCACGCCGGTATAAAGCGAGACATTATTCTGGATCTTCACATTTGTCCCAATAGTCACATCGGATGACACCAGAACATTTTGACCAATATTGCAGCGTTCACCGATCTTGGCACGTGGCATGACATGACAAAAGTGCCATATCTTCGTCCCCATACCGATCTCTGCACCTGCATCGACATAACTGGATTCATGCACAAAATAATCTGCCATATTTACTTCTTCAATAACGGATGTGCCAACGTATCCAACGGGGAAATAGGAGCTGTACGAATATTGTATGTCAACTGCACCGATGGACGGGCATCCAGGATGCCAAACCCACGTCCGGCAAGCGTCTCTTCATAGACCTTCGTATGCAGATCGGTAAAACCTTCTGAAAATTCGATCTCTCTGCCGTCCACAGTGATGGAACGATAGGTGGTTTTGTTATTTATCTTTGCCTGTTCTGGCAAATCGTTTCGGTCTACCGAAAGGAACCAACGCACGCGCGCACGTTCTAATTCAATGAAACCTGACATGCGTTCATTATCCGCATGATAGACCTTGATGCCACCGACAGAACCAAAGAGCCACATTAACAAATCAAAAAAATGAATGCCAATGTTCGTCGCTACGCCACCCGACTTTTCGTAGTTTCCCTTCCATGAAACTTGGTACCATGGTCCACGACTGGTGATGTAGGTTAATTCAACATCCTGTATCTCTTTTGAAGATTGCAAAGACTCGCGAAGTTGGATCAGGCTTGGGTGGACGCGTAACTGTAAGACCGTATGGACGCGGTGTTTCGTCTCTGCCTCAATCTCTTCAAGAGCATCCAAATTCCAAGGGTTGATAACCAGCGGTTTTTCGCAAATCACATCAGCCCCTACGCGCAAAGCAAGGCGGCAATGTGAATCATGCAAGTAATTTGGAGAGCAAACCGTAACAATATGGACGCGTTCCTCTTCCGTGCCACGACGCAGTTTTTCAAGATGACGATCAAAACGCTCGATTTCGGTAAAAAATTTCACGTCATAGGAGTACTGGTCGAGCACGCCGACTGAATCTTTTGGGTCAACAGCAGCGATGAGACGGTTACCTGTATCCCGAATGGCACGTAAGTGACGGGGTGCAATATACCCGCCCGCCCCGATTACAGCAAAGTTCTTTGTCATATGATTCATTTCACTGTTTCATCCGCACACGATACCCGCGCCCATCGGCTTCCAGCACGCAGCCTTCGGGTAAATCGCTGATGGTCAAACCAGCTTCGATGCAGGTCAGCCGAAGGATGTCTGTGATTTGGTCGTCGCCGTTGATGTACACGCTTTTGATACCTTTTTGTTTAAGTTCAGTAGCAAGAAATTTTGCTTTATCCCGCAAATCGCCATAGACCTTGAGCGAATCGCGTGCATAGGACATGGCTCGTTGGGTAAAAACCTTCATGCCTTCGGGGGTGAGGTCATATTGCAGACGGGTGCGGTCGAGGTGTGAGACCTTGACCCAACCACGAGTGATGAGGCGTTTGATATACCAGTTGACGCTCCCGACGGCGATCCCGAGGCGCTTCGAGAGATTTGCCTGCGTCACAAGAGAATCCTGCGCGATTTCGTCGAGCAGGGCGTATTCGTGCGGTTTGATTTTGGTAGTCATAATCGAGCGTTCAGATTTTGAATTCTGACACAAATCCCCCAGAGAGTCAAGCCAAGTCAGATGTGAGAATCCCTACGATTTCCCTATGATGCGCCCAACAGTCAACAAAAAAAGAACAGCCGTTGACGGCTGTCCTTTTGCTTTTTTGAGTATCTTACTGATAGTAATAACCTGAGCCAGGATTCTCCCAGCCGCCATTTTCGACGCCGCTAGGATAGTAATAGTAGTTATAGTAACTGCCCCAATATGGGCTGTAATAGGATATTACCTGAGAATCTTCTTCCACATCAGCCGTGCAATAGTTTCCTTGAAGTTGCCATGAGTCGGCATCTGGGTAGCTGTAATCATACACTGGAGAACAGATCACCTGCTCTGGCACGCTGACCCAGAAGCGGGCGCCGCCAAAACCGACAACCATATCCTGCCCGCCCACTTTCTTGCTGGTATGGCATACGACCATATCAGCCCCGACCTGCGCACAATACAGCGGATAATCATCTCCGTTGTTCACCGACACAAAACCGGCATCCAACTCACTGCGGGAGAATTCACCCACCACCCGAAAAATAAAGGTCGGGCCGCCGCCGTGATTCATCACCTCGATCAACTCCAACGCAGACCCGGCAGAAGCGACACCTGTTGTTGAAGCCAGAAGGGAGATCAATAGAAAACTTGCGATCAGTAATTTTTTCACGATGTTCTCCTTGCAAAGGATTATACAATAAAATCAAAATTCGCTCCTGCGGCAAAAATCGCAAAATTTACCCTCCTTGAAAAGCAAGTCCATTCCTGCTATCCTTGTGCGGCATGATACACGTCCCATGGAAGAAAATTCTGTCAGTGCTCAGCCTGCATTGGATGATTTTAGGATGCATGGCTCAGCCAACCATCCCAGCGACACAGACCCTCCCGCCTCCAACCGCCACGATAACGGATCAGCCAACCCCGAGCTTTCCCCCCACTCTGCCGCCTCCACCAACTGCCACAGCGGATACTGCTCCTATGAGTGAGCCTAACCTTATAGGGGAAGATGGCTTTGTCATTTACGATGACACGCGCAACATTCTCGTCTTCGACCTGCAAACAGGACAAAAGAAGATTCTCCTCTCACGGCAGGAGTTGGGAAGCCAACTACCAGAAGATCGCTCCATAGATTCGAGTACAGTTGAGGCACGAGTCCCGCTGCGTGTCTTTTTGTCTCCCGATTTTACGAAAGCTCGCATCGCCATCTGCGCCAACCTCGATGAAGACTTCCGCTGCGGATTCCGAGAATTTGTGTACGACGTTGCAAGCAAATCGCTCATTGAATTGCGGATGCCTTCCGCCATGTATGGCGTGGACTGGCAATGGTCGCCAGATGGTTCCAAACTTGCCGGGGCAGGCTGGACCTATGTGGATAAAACTTTTACCACGCCCAGTTATTTTGTCATCAACAGTGATGGAACCGACTTAAGGCAACTAAGCACTCTCCATACCAATGATTGGCGGACTGTCTGGCATCCGGGCGGGCAAGCCATTCTGCCGATGACCGTTCAAACAAGATTCGACACCGTTCTGACAGATGGATCGGGAGCAAGCAGAATTTCCATTGAAGAGCTCAACCGCAGCGACAAAATGGAATGCCTCGCTTTTTCACCGGATTATCAACAAACCGCATTTGTCACTCGCCGCGCCGGGAATGCAGATCGCGATTGGGCCTATATCTCTCGTTCCGATTTTGAATTCCCTGCGATGGTATTCGAGATGGAAATAGATGCCCGCTATCATTGCGAGATCTCATGGTCGCCAAACCAAAAGTTTCTGCATGTACATTACCGTCCCGCTTGGGAAGATTCCTTTGACCTCGAACTCCAGCGGACCCCCCTTCCACCTCGCGACTTCGTATATGATGTCGAGATGACCGGGACCTTGCTGAATCTCCCCGAATCCGCAACCATGTGTGGATGGACGCCTGACAGTAAATTGATCTACACGAGAAACGACCCACAAACCAAGGCTACAATCATCGAGCTATTCGATCCCGCCACAGCGACTACGCTTGACCTGCCAGACAACTTGCAGAATTCGCTCCGGGGATGTCCCATTGCATGGGTGGATCAATTAACTCTCAACCTCCCAGAAGAGGCGCAAGTTGCCAATGTATGCCGACCCGGCGAAACAATCCAGGACATCGAGGAGGTCAGCATCACGATTCCTTACTACAATATTCTGGAAGTTTCCACATCTCTTGAAGGAGAAAATTTGAACGCTGCCATAAAACTGGCAGCTTCCAGCGCGGACCTAAAGAATTATCTAACTCCGGGAATCGATAATTTCACGAATGGCTGGGATGTGCTGGTCGACATCGACAATAACATTCTCACAGGCGATCAAGCCGGCATCGAATATCGGCTGGTCACAAGCATCCTGCCAGAAGCAGGCGGGAATCGGGCCCGCCTCGGCGGCGGTATTCTGCAATTCTCCGAACCGACCTCATCCTATATCCCCGCAGGCGAGTTGACCATGTCACTCGATGCCACCAACAACACGCTGACTCTCTCCGGCATCGTACCAGGGATCACATCCGATTCGCGCATCGTGATCACGTCACGTGTCATTCTTTCGGTAACGGACTCCAGACCCAATATGGCTGGTGATATTGTATGTGAATAAAATGATCCAATACCCCCAACTGAAATTTCTTATTTCAAGGCAGCCTGCATGATCTCTTCATATTGGTCGGTGATCTTCTCAATATCGAAATTCTTCGCCTTCTCCAAACTCGCACAGCGGAATTGGGCAAGGCGCTCGCGATTTGAAAGCAAATCCCGCAAGGCGGATGAAAACCCCGCTTCATCCTGGATCTCGATCAGGTAGCCGTTTTCTTCAGGCTCTACCAAATCGAGAAAGCCACCAATATTGCTGGCAACAATCGCAAGTCCCTTCACCAACGCATCCACCCCGACGACGGGCAATCCCTCGGACAACGAAGGCATGAACAAAATATCGCTTTGGGAAAATTCTTTCAACACATCCGCCGGCGTGACCCAACCCGTCAAGTGGAAGCGTTCAGACATACCCAGTTTTTCGATCTCCGCCTTCACCTCTTCAAACATGGGTCCATCTCCCAGCATGGAACAAGTCCAATCCAAATCGTTGAGCGCGGATAAGACTCGCACAATCGCCAACGGATTCTTCTGTGAGACAAAACGTCCCGCAAAGACGATGCGTGGAATTCTATTTACTTCAATTCTTTCAGTGACCAAATGCGTGAAGTCTGCGCCATTGGGGATGACTCGAATATCCACGGGGTAATGCGCCAGTGCAAGTTGACGCGTAAACTCACTGACCGCCACTACTTGCTTGGCGCGTTTCCAAATCGGCTTGGTAAATGGCTTTAGCCATCGAAACCAACGCGCTGTCTTTTCGGGTACGCCGCCCGGCACATCACCGAGATGAGCTGTCAAAATGTACGGTATGCCCGTTAGCAGAGACAAGGCATACGCAAGCGCACCCGCTGGCACTGCGAAGTGGGTATGAATAATGTCGGGGCGAAAACGCCGAATAAGCGCCAGACCAGCCCACAGTCCGGCGAGATCGAAAGAAAGCATCGTCTCAAAACTGGCAGTGAACGCTTCCGTTCTCTTCGATGGAATCCGCACGAGCCGAAATCCATCCTGCTTTTCATCGAGCGGCAAACCGTCCATGTGTGCAGTCAGCACGGTCACATCATGCCCACGTGCTGCGAGTTCACAGCAGATGTCATACGCGGCTCTGCCACCGCCACCACCGATGGGCGGAAATTCATGAATGAGCGTGAGGATACGCATATTAGTCTGTGAAGGGATCTTTGCATTCGACCTGTCTGGGACGCGGCTCGAATACCTGAATATTATTCGAGGTCAACGTTACGACAGGTTTGTAATTGCACAACAACGGCGCGCCCACATAACGGACCCACGCCACATTTTCTTCCACGAACGCGCCTTCTTTCTGCTGCGTAAATTTTTGATCTTCAGCAACGATCAACACAAAACGACGCAAACGCAAATCTTCATAAAATGTTTCAAGATACGGGCGATTGCGCGACATCGCCATCTCCATCAATTCACTTTGCTCATATTCCGGCACAAGCTCGATGCCATCGATGACATCAAACGTGATAAGTTGACGTTCTGTGATGAATAAAATCTCGCCGCCATTCTCAAGCGTCTCTTGCAAAAGTTGAATATCTTTTTCTGCGATAGATTTATCAAACGACGGATAGAAGCCGATGTGCCGAATCGCAAACCCAAGCGGAATCAATAAACCAGCCGCCACCACACTCCAGCCGACTTCCCCCCACATCGGCTTCGCCTCCCCCTTCGGGGACGCCGCAGACTCCGCCGAGACTCGTCCTGACCAGAAAGCCACAGCCAACACAGATAGCATCACCAGATACGCGTCCATGTTGTGCAAGTCACCACCGCCGCCAATCTTCGTGCTGACGATGGCTCCGCCGATGAACAACACAACAAGCATAGCAATCAACACCAGCCAACGCAAGGGATGAAGAGCTGACGTCTTTCCGCGCAGCATTTGATACAACGCCACAAACAGCGGCGCAGACACAAGCAAAATCCCCGGCAAGATTCCCATTGGTAACTTTTCATTCGTAAGCAAACGACTCCAGATCAAGTCCGACGTGAAACTGGAACCGAAGGCACTCACGTCTGCATTGCCGGAAATTTGAATGTACACAAACTGAGAAACGAGCGCAGCGACAAGTCCGCTCGCGCCCCAAATGATGGGAGTGAGCCAATATTTCCAGCCTCGGTCATTGACCGGCGTTTCGAGAATGTAAATCGCAATCGCCAGCATTGACGGGACAGGAAACCAGTTCACGCGGCTAATCCCTGCCCAAATCGAAGCGAGGAGGATGAAGACCAGCGAGCGTCGCGGATTTTTTATGGACACACCCGCCAGTATCAAGATCACCATCACATGCAGGTGATAGTACACCGCACCCTGAAAGAAAAACAGGAAAGCCCACACAGCAAAAAGGATAAAAGTCCACCCGCGAGTGCGTGAGAAACGGGCAAGGCTAAGTGATGCGCCTAATGTCAGCCCGAACCATAAAAATGCCTGCCAAAAACGATGGATCCAGAGCGGCAAACCGTCAGCGAGGAAAGGGACCGAGAGAAGCAGATACCGCGACGGGTGGAGGAATGGAAGCGGGAGTTCCATCCCATATAGTTTTTCTGCAAAAAACATCGAAGCGTAGTAATGACGCCCTGCTTCGGAATAGCCCATCGAGAAGGGATTTGCAGATGTGATCGCAAAAATCCCGTAAGTTTGATAGATAAACCCTTGCGCCAATAAAACGAAAGCAAAGGCGACATGCCAATCAAGTCTTCGTAGCGCTTTCAAACCAAGCGTCTGCGCGAAGCTCGCCCAGAGGAACACCCAAAAGATCGGCATGACTTGTGGCAATGTGCTTCCCAAAATATAAAGTCGGGTGAACCAAACGGAAAGAAAGCCGAAGAGAATGAGCGAGACGTAAATTGTGATGCGAAATGGATTCAGTGATTGAGTTGCAAGTTTATCCGGCCAATCCGCGATGCGATTTAACAGTGACGAAAAAGAAAGCCACGCAGCAAACGCGGCAGACAAAGCAAAGACGCCCACCAAGCCAATCCACTTGGAGCGGAGAAGTGCGATCTCCAACTCTGTTGTGCGTTGAAACGTCTGGAGAATCGCGAGCAGACTGACGATGACCAACACCCACAGCCAAACCTGCAAAAATTTTTTCGTGGAAATCGTTTCCATGAATTAATTACTCAACTGACTTTTTCTCATTCATCGCCGCCAAAATGGACGGCAGGAAAAACGCGCCCGGCAAACTGGCAAGGATAAATAAAACCCGCGTCAACAGGGCGATGGTGGCACTCTCAGAGGAGGTCAACCCGCCAAGTTGAACGAGCAGAAACGCCATCGAAAGTTCCTGCACGCCCAAACCGTTGATGGAAATGGGGATGAGCGTGACAAAGTATGTCAGCGTGTACATGCCTGCCACCAGCCAATATGGGACGTGATGGTCGATGCCTTGCAACAAAAGATAAATAGCGAGGTAAATAAAGGCCTGATTCCCCAAAGTAAACAGCAGCGAACCTGCCAACGTCAGCGGTTTTTTCAACCAAATGGAAAGGGATTCAAAAGTACGCCTGGCAAAGTCCATGCCTTTTTGGAAGAGCGCGGAAACTGCAATGGCTTGCGAAGCGCCATCTTCCAAAGCAAAGGCGGGGATCAAGCCCAAAGGGAGTGCCAATGCCATCCCTGCCATCCCAATCAACCGGTCGGCGACGAGGGAAGCGAGACAGATGGCACGGTCATAGCCCAGTTGCATCGCGCCTGCCAGCCGCGCCACATCCCCGCCGATGGTGGTCGGTAAAAAATTGGAAGAGAAATTCCCCGTAAACGTCAGCATAGCCGAGCGTAAAAAAGAAACGTCCACGCCTGCAGACCTGAGCAAGATATGCCAGCGCGCCACTGCGAACAGACGTGATATCAGCAAGGCGGCAATGGCTGCCAGAAAATACCAAATAGAAACACGCCGCAGCGCAGAGAAGAGTTCCCCATCGCCTTCTTCACGGACTAAAACAAGAAGAAGGACCAACGCCAGAAGGCTGCCCAGCCCGCGGATGACCGTCTGGCGGTTTTCACGCAACCACTTAGTCATTCTCATCCAGGTTGATCTTGGTGCGGACGGTGTACGTGGGTTTGCGTTGCGACTCGTGATAAGTACGCACAAGCAGTTCTGCGATCAAACCCATCAGCATGGACTGAAAGCCAAGGATGAAGAACATCACACTCGTCTGGAAAAGAGGCGAGCCAGTCACGCCAATGAGCAAGAAAATGCGGCGGAAGAAAAGGTATCCCATAATGATGGCGCTGATAATCATCAACAAGCCGCCAGCGCCGCCGAAGAGATAAATAGGTTTAGATGAATAGCTGACGAGAAACTTGACCGTAAAAAGATCAAGAATGACCTTCGCGGTTCGCTCCAGCCCATACTTGGTCTTACCAAAGCGGCGGGGGTGGTGGTTGACAACGACTTCCGTGATGCGCGCGCCGACTGAATTGGCGAAAACGGGAATAAAGCGATGCATCTCGCCATACAGGCGGAAGCCTTCAAGCACGGGACGGCGATAGGCTTTAAGCGTGCAACCATAATCGTGAAGTTCCACACCTGTCACCCATGAGATCAGTTTGTTCGCCAGCATAGACGGGAAATTGCGCGTGAGGGCATCGTCCTTGCGATTCTTGCGCCAACCGCTGACAAGGTCGTAGCCTTCGTCCAGTTTGGCGAGCAGCATGGGAATATCTTCCGGGTCGTTCTGCATATCCGCATCGAGCAGGATGATGATTTCGCCTTCGGAATAATCCAACCCGGCGGCAATGGCGGCCGTCTGACCGAAGTTGCGGCGGAAGGAGACCACACGCACATGTTCGGGATCTTTTTCGGCATATTCCTTGAGGATGGACAGGCTGTTGTCGCGGCTGCCATCATCCACGAAGATAGCCTCCCAGGTTTTGCCGAGGGAGTTCATGGTCGGATACAAAGCTTCAAACAGAAGCGGAAGATTATCCTGTTCATTGAAAACAGGGATGACAAGAGAGAGGTTCATGGCAAACGTTGAAATATCCTTAATTCTGCGCCTTCATTACAGGAGGGCGATGTGTTTGGTCTGGCAACTTCCTGAAATTCCTGCGGAGTGAGAAAATCCATCCAATCGGCGTAGCGCTTGGCTTCGATGATGAAAATATCCGCTTCACTGCGCCAACGTTGATCCAGTTCGCCGTTCCAGTGACTGGAATAGTACAGCACGTCCGGGTCACCGCCAACGTGAAAAGTATACCCATTATTGATCTGCGGCGGGAAGATACGCGCCTGCGGCACATAGATCATGGGCGTGAACGCATTTCCGCCGTCCCAATATACCAGACTATCGGGCGGGATGATCGAGGCGAGATAGGCACCTAGATCCTCATGGTCGCGGATAATATCCGTCTCACAATCGCGGCTGCTTTCACCGAGATGCAAAACTGGCGAGAGGACAAAGCCAACAACGAGAAATGAGTTGACAAGGGTCAACGTGAAGTTCGTTTTCTTTTCGCGCTTCCAGACGAGGAAAACAGCAAACAAAACGCCCGCCCCAAGGATGAACCCCAGCGTCGAACTCACCCAACGCTTGACCCACACCAGAGACATACCAAACCCCTGGGTCAACGCATCGACGAGGGCGATGAAGCCCAATCCGCTGGAACGGAGGCGCGGCACGATGGGCAGATTCAACAATCCATTGCCGACGCGCTCAAAGAGTGAATACCCGATCCCAGTTGACATGACGACCACGAGGAAAACTATCAGCACCTGCATGGCACGGCTGGGATTTTGATTCCACGCATATGCAAATACGATGACGAAAAAGAGAATCCCCAACGGGTCGAAAAAGCCAAGATAGTTGGAAAAACAAAAAACGCAGGAATAACTTTCGTACTGACTCGCCAGCGACGCCCAACCGTGCATGAGCACGAGCACAAAATAACTCACAGCAAGGAAGGCAGCCGCCCGCATGGCAGGTGCAGACTTCCAGCCCGCGCGAGGCGGGAGAAGGATCAACCCAAACACGCTTCCGAGCAACGGGATGAAGTGATATCGAATCCCTTGAAAGAAAGCGTTGAGCCGATTCCAGAAATCAATGTTTGGGTCCCAGATCGGCACCGAATCGGTCGGGATGCGAAAGGTATCCAAAAATGGGGTGAGGGATTCGGGCAGCCAGGGCGCCCAAATCGTCATCACACGCGGCCAATAATAAATGTGGAACACAAGCAAAGCGAGTGAGCCCGCCGCAAACGCCCAGATGCCCGCGCGCTTGCCGTGCTGCCAAAAAACATACAAAACCAAAAATGGCAGGATGGGAACCATGTTTTGACGGGTGAAGACCGCCACCGCCGCCAATACAGACCCGAGAACGATCTGCCAAAGTGGGCGCTTCTCCCCGACAACGAGTACACAAATCCACGCCAACATGCTGGCGATGATGACTTCCGAGACGGCGCGCGCATGCAGTTTGATGATCATCGGGCTGAGCGCAAATACCCAAACCGTTAACGCCGCCAGCCAATTCCCGGCCCAACGTCGGGCAGTGATCCATGTCCCCAACATGGTCAGCAAACCGAGGAAGATGGAGAAATATCGTCCCGTGCGCAACCCCGCGCCGAAAAGATATTCTGCAATGCCAGGGATGATAAATGCAAAGGGGGCTTTATTCGTCAGCGGACCATACGGCTCGAACGGCTCATAAACGCCATTCAGGTAAAACATCCCTTTGATAAGATACGAACCCTCATCCAGTCCGCTGACGGATGTATGGGCGTATATAACCGCTTGAATTAAATAGAGAATCGCCCCCAACCCTGCCAAAACAAACGGCAGCCATGAAGGCAATTCGATATTTTTCCAAAACCTGAATTTCGTCATAAGAAAGAGGAGAGATAGCCAATGACTTGGCTATCTCTTGATCTGTTAATTCTTTTGATGACGCGCCATATCCCCATCGACCATCATCGTCACCAGCTCTTTGAAGGTGACAGCCGGTTCCCACTTCAACTGAGTCCGCGCCTTGGTCGGGTCGGAGATGAGCAAGTCCACTTCAGCGGGGCGGTAGAAGCGTTCATCCACCACGACGAAGTCCTTGTAATCCAAACCGACGTGCGAAAACGCGATCTCGCAAAATTCACGCACGGAATGAGTCTCACCCATGCCGATGACGTAATTATCCGGTTGTTCCTGCTGGAGCATCAGCCACATGGCGTGGACGTAATCACCGGCAAAGCCCCAGTCACGCTGCGATTCAAGATTACCAAGGCGCAATTCCTTCGCCTTTCCAAGTTTAATCTTTGCCACGGCATCCGTGATCTTGCGGGTCACAAACTCCAATCCGCGGCGCGGACTCTCATGATTAAACAAAATTCCCGAAGTCGCAAAAATATCAAAGGACTCCCGATAATTGATCGTGATCCAATGTCCATACACCTTTGCTACACCATATGGGCTGCGCGGATAGAACGGCGTTGTCTCTTTTTGCGGCACTTCCAACACCTTGCCAAACATTTCACTCGACGAAGCCTGATAGAAGCGAATCTTCGGGTTTACAAAACGGATGGCTTCCAGCATGCGCGTCACACCTAGGGCGGTCACATCGCCGGTCAATGCAGGTTGATTCCATGAAGTAGGTACAAACGACTGCGCCGCAAGGTTATACACCTCACTTGGTTCATATTCCTCCAAAAGAGAAAGCAGAGACCCTTGGTCTTGCAAGTCACCTTGAACAACAGTCATATCATCCAAAAGATGTTGGATACGCTCGTAATTCACCGTGCTGGAGCGGCGCGCCACCCCAATGACACGGTATCCTTTTTTCAATAATAGCTCGGCAAGATATGAACCATCCTGTCCGGTAATTCCTGTAACGATTGCAGTGGGCATATTTTTTCTCCTAATTCAAAATTCAGCCGCTGAATTATACACTATGTCAGGTACGACTCACCCGGTCACGCCAAAAACCGTAGGCAAGGATCACAACCCACGACCCAAGGATGATCGCCACCATGTGCGGGAAAGCAATCTGCACCCCGATCTGAAGGTAACGATTCAAATACCACTGACCGAACATCCCCACAAAAATGACCTCCATAAGAAGGACTCGCCAAACCCAAGCGTTCCTCGTCTCACGCCACCAGACCCAAACTTGTCCGGCCAGAATCGCCTGCCACATAAACAAAATCGTCCGATACCGCGGATTATCCCATTGATCGCCGCCAGCGCGCAGCGCTGTAAAGAGGACCCAGCCCCACACAACCAGACTCAACCATAAGAGCAGTTTCCGCTTCACTTCCTGACCAGAAGCGGACGCCACACCAAACGAGAGGATCAATGCTGGCAACAAGGTGTACCAACCCACCGAACGTAGAATCCCAATCACCTTCCAGATCACCGTAGTCGGCGCGACGAGAATCGCCGGCAGAACAGGTTGAAGCACGCCATAGATCATCACGAACGGTAAGTGCATCCAATCAGGCATATCTTCGAATAGCTTTTGTACCCATCCTGAATCTTCCTCGATCTGATAAGCATTCCATCGCATCGAAATACGAACAAAGCGCGCTACCACAGCCAGCGGAGAACCACCACCCAAATTTCCCTGTCGATCCAACGCAGAGGATAGGATGAACAACCCGGCAATAAAAACAAGCACAGCCCCCGCCACCATCCACCAGGAGATGCGGCTGCGTTCGCGGATGAAATATAGCCAGCCCGCCAAAATGACTAATGTCACCAATGCGATTGCCGGCGAGGCAAGCAGCATTCCAAGAACACCAAGCGCCACCCAAATCAGAGACCGTTTTTCCTGCCGTTCATGCCAAGAGACGAAACCCCAAAAGGTGAAGGTACTGCAAACCAGCAAATATGGCTCGCGCATGGCCGACCCACCCAGCAACAAACTCTCAGGGAACAAAGCGAAGATCCAGCCAGAAGCGTTGGCGCCTTTTTCTCCCCATAACAAGTTGACCGCTTTCCATAAGAAAGGAACGCCCAACGCGCCCATCAAACCCGAAAGCAGGACAAGCAACAAAGCCCGATGTGCATCGGGCGAGAAATAACGATAGATCAACGCACTGAACGCCAGCAAACCGCCATATTGGTCGTAGGCAAATTTTTCATTGAAGGCATCCAGAATCGGGCGGTCGGATTCCGCCAAGGTCCACGCCTGCTCATCGCGGCGACGCGCATCGGTGTAAACGAACCCAGATTGGTCATCAATGTCGTCGTAACCTAACACTGGCAGCAGAAAATATGTCGTGATACCGCCAGCAAAACGCAGAACAAACGCCAACGCCACCATCCACGTCAACATTCGCCCGCCGCCCGCCCAACGAGTGGACATGACCAAAATCAGAATCGAAAGCAACAAAAGAAAAGAAAAGCCCGCCCAACCGATGAACCAATTCCCGGATTGCACCGAAGAAAGGAGCCCCCCAACGATAAGAGAAATGGGAATACCCCAATAAAAATCGCGTTGACCGATGTATTTCATAGCCCCACTTTTACCATGAAATCAGAACTATGGTGTCTCGCATCCAACCACCCGATAGATCTTCGCCAAAGGCAGAGAAAACACAGGCTGATACCAATTCGGTGCAGCATCCAGGGAGTCCGCATCGAAACTTTGTGGCATTCCACCAACGTAGACATAGTCCACGGGTTGATCGCAAAGTTGAACATGACTATCAAGTTGGTCAAAACTTAATCCCTGCCAAGCTGGAATGGTTGGACGGGAAATAAGCGGCGTGATCCAGACTCCGCCATCTGCACCGGCGCGAGTTTCGGGCGCTTCAAATGCTGTGACGTATAAGCTGGTGGAGGCAATTAGAATTTTTGCTTTGGGAGAGAGAGTCTCGTCCAACCATGTGATGGCAGCCAAGTCATCGTGCGTAACCAATTGACAGCAATCTGATGGATAAAATTCACGCTGAAGCCCGGCATTCAAGATCACCAACACAAAGGGAATCAAAGCTATCAGCCTGGCGGGCAAGCTTGAGTTAAGAAAGAGGCGTTTACTCCATTGAGTCAAGCCGGAGAGTCCCAGTCCGCCCAAGATGGAAAGCGGAAGATACATCACCATTTGAATGTATGGACGGTCCAAAAGGGTTTGCGTTCCGTAGCCGGGAAGCGTCAATGGGACAAATAATGCAAGTAGTAAAAGGATGATTGCCAAAAGCAGAGAGAGTGTTTGGCGGGTGTGAAAATGTATCGCGAAGAAAGAGAGGGGAAGAGCAAGCGCTAACATCCAAAGGTCGGTTTTGGCATAACCTTCCAGCAAAGGGTTGAAGACAGAGTTTTGCCGAAGCACAATAATTTCGATGACAATGATGCCGAGAAACAATCCGAAAATAATAGATCGAAACTGAGTCGACAACTGCTCGCTTTTACTGGATAGCATAAAAGCTACAAACAAGATGACAAAGAAAATCAGCGAGCGTGTATGAATTAAGGCAGAGACGAGAAACCCAAAACCAAGTAAAAGATAAAGCCGGGGCTTCTGCGTTTGAAACTGTCCACTTCGCCAGAGGATGGAAGCAAGGATGATGACAAAATGGATGGAGACCAGACTCAAGAGTGCGGGATACTTGCCCCAGTTCAGCAGATGCGCAGGCATATGCCAGCCAAACCCAGCCAGCAAAACAGTCAAAAGCCCGGCTGCGTTTGAGTCTGTTTCACGTTTGAGGATGAAAAACAAAGAGAGCGGAAGAACAGCAAGCAGGACCTGCCCGAAGGCAAGCATGACTTCGATGATATTCAATTGAAACGGATTCACCAGCGCAGAGGTGATGACATGGTAGCCAACATGATAATACGAGCCTGATGCACCCGTTGGAATTGATATATTTTCTGAAATCTCTCTGATGAGGCGATAGTGCTCGGCTGAGTCAAAATACGATGGAAAGATCGCCTTTTGCAAAAAAGCAAATCGTAGAATCAGCGAAATGACAAAAAAGAGAATCAGCGTAGTGATCGGAAGAGAAAATTGTCCTATCCTTTTCGGGACAAGGATCAACGCCAGCAGAAGAAGCCCGACTGCTATTATTTTCCCGGCCAGTTCGCCAAACAAGGCAGAGCCAAGGAATAGAAAAACCGTCCACACACTGACCGGTAGAATCCATCCGACCGTGGATAGTGAAAAATACTCAGCCTCTGTAAGACCAGTAAGAATTTTTGAGAGCATGCCGCGGATGATGATGTATCCCCATATGAGAAGCAGCAAGATACAAGTCAATGTCCAGGCATGGTCAACGATGGCATGCAAGCCATCCAACAATATATTCGCGTCCATTACGGGTAACTGGGATAGTTGGGATAACTCGGTGTGAGCGTGGTTTCAGGATCAGGTGTTTTGGAGGCAGGAGTACCAGTTTTGGTGGGAGTGGTGCGTGGTTTGGGCGTGGAGGTGCTAACCGTTGATGGCTGATCTAACGCGGAGGCCGAGGCGATCAGAATCCCCGTGACGGTAAACCGCCCCGTCGCAAGCAAGGTATCCCCTTCTTCGGAGATGACACTGATTTCGAGACGTTCCTCCAGGTTGACTGCATCTCCAATGCAATACACGCTTTCGGGAAGCGCATCATTCACATGACACTCGAAGAGACTCTCTCCATTGAGTCGGATGACTTTCAAATAAAATGCCGGGAATTCTTTTTCGGGCACAAACAAATTAATGACCGTGTCTCCATTACCATCGCGTCCAAAGGATAAGACACATATTTCTTCGAGGTCTGCTCCACAGTAGGTAAAAACAACGGGGCGAGGAGTCGGCTGCGGGTCAGTGCGAAGCGATAGGATGCGCCATCCTGTCCAACCAAGCAAGGCGATCAGAATGATTCCCAGCGCGCCCAATGCCATCCATTTAGGATTTGAAAAGAGCTTTCCAATCATCGTGACCATTCTACCATCGCAAAACAGGCGAGATTGTTCTATAACAAGAACCATTCCCAGGTATGTGGTCAGGCTGGGTTGGTTGTGCTATTTTTGCAAACTTCAAACAGCCAATTCAAGGAGAGAGAGATGACAGACTATATTCGTTTACTAAAAGACTATGAAGAAGCCAGCAACCGGCATGATGTGGATGGTTGCACAGCCATGTTTACCGAAGATGGCTCGATTGTTTTGGTGAGCACTGTTTTTGCAGGGACGGATGCGATCCGCGCCGCGCATGAATATGATCTCGCTTCGCAGACCTTTGTGAAGTTTCCCAACCCGCAGGTGGAGGGGAATGTCGTCCGCTGTGCGTTTTGGAGTCAGCATGAATTGAGCCGCGCCATTGGCGATGGCGGCGCGACTGGCAGTGCTGAATTTACATTCGAAGGGGAACGCATCAAGAAATTCGATATTTTTGCTCCCAGCGACGAAGAACGGAAACGCGTCATGGAAAAAGCCGGGCCAGTCTTTAAGTGGTTGCAGGAAAATCATCGGGATTTGTTGGTCAAGTCACAGGGTTTTGACCGATCCGCTGGCGAGGCGGTTTTTGCGCTGGCGGAATTATGGCGCAAAAATCAAACATCTTGATAAAGGAAAAAATGAATCTCTTTGAAACCGCCCGCCTGCTTGTTTATCGAATAGAAAAAGGTATTTTTTAGGAAAAGGTTTATTTATTGGTATGCAAATCTCGATCACACCCCCCGAAAGACAATTAGCCATAAAACTCAAAGACGGACGCACCCTTGGCTGGCGTGAATGGGGACCCGTCAATGGCATCCCAGTCTTGTTTTGCACCGGTGCTGCCATGAGTGGTTACCTTGGTTTTGGATTTGATGTTCTGCCAAAGCTTGGGTTACGTCTTTTAGCCATCGACCGCCCCGGCTTGGGATGCTCCACGCATCACCCAAACAAATCATTGAGTTCATGGGCTGATGATGTTGAAAAGATATTGAAATTCATCCACGCCGATTCTGCCCATGTAGTTGGCTTCTCGCAGGGAACACCGTTCGCGTTGGCACTTGCAGCACGCAGATTAGCTTCCAGCGTAGCAATCGTTTCTGGACAGGACCAGCTTTATCACAGTTCGATGCGTCCGTTGCTCATCCCCGATGTGCAACAAATGCTCAACGTCATCGAGCAAGATGCAGATGGGTTTGAACGTCATGTTGCAAAAACATTTACCCTTGAACAACTGTGGGATATGGTGATGGGCATGAACGGCGAACGCGACCGTGAAATCTATGAAAGCCCTGCCTTCAACGCCGCCTATCGCCGCGCGCTCGAAGATGGATTTTCACAAGGAACCAAAGGCTACGCCCGCGACTTGATCCTCGCGCTGACCGATTGGGGTTTTGACGTGGAAACCCTGCGCCTCCCTCTGGACCTTTGGTATGGGCGCCTCGACACAAGCCCTGTCCACTCTCCAGACTTTGGCGTTACCCTCGCAATCCGCCTGCCGCAAGCGTCGCTCCACATTTTGGACGATGAAGGCGGCTCGCTCTTGTGGACAAGGTCGCACGAAATTTTGGAAACATTGATCTCACATTAGGAGAAGAAAATGACACCCATTGTTGAAACATCCACACCCCCCAACACCCCGACACCCATCGGACCGTACAACCATATCGCCAAGATTGGCACCTTCATCACCATCGGCGGGACAGCAGGCGTGAACCCTGCCACCGGTCAACTTGCCGGTGATGATGTCTTTTCACAGACTGCACAAATCCTTGACTCGTTCAAGGTGATGCTGGAGTCGGTGAATTCTGATCTACAGCATGTCGTTCACATCAACATCTTTCTACAAAACATGAGCGACTTTGACGAAATGAACCGCGCCTACATCAGCAAAATGGGAGACCATCGCCCCGCGCGGACGGTTATCGGTGTGCGCGAACTCCCCAAACCCGGCGTGCTGCTCACAATGAATCTGACGGCGGTGACAAGGGAATAAGTTTTATGTACGATTACAAACCTGCTGAATAGATAAAAACAGAGTAAAATTATTGAACTGAGGGCAGGAAATGAGTTGTTAAGATTCTGAGCAACTCAAAAGGCAGGATAATTTGAAAATAAATCTAAAATTATTAGCTTTTATCTTATTGACAATGGTCATAGCTGCATGTGTTGGTAAGCCAGAAACACAGCAAACGGCAATAATGGAAACCGCCTTTGCGTTTGTTCAAACCGCCTCTGCCAGGACACAGGCAGCGCAAACATCAACTATCCCTACGTCAACATTGGAAATATTAACTGCGATTCCTGGAACTCCAGGGGCATTTGAAATTACTCCACCCAAACCTGACCAGCAGGTTTATGTCGACCCGGCAGGCTGGTATATGATTTATTTTCCAAAAGACTGGGTATCAATTCCAGATCAACCAAATTTCTTTTACGGGCGAGAGGGTTCGATTGAAACAGGTTATTTTCCAGAGATGGGGTATGTATCACGCAACATAACAGTATGCGTTTGGCTGGCAAATGTCAAACTAGAACCCCAAAAAAGTAGCATAAACTGGGTACCCGATGGCATTTTCAAATGTTCAGTAGAAACTAAAGATGGTGGTTTATTACTTTCTAAATATTACATAATTGAAAACCCGCAAGCAGATCCTGACCATCGTTTTTTTTACATAAGAACCAAAGGGTCTGGTGTATGGAATTTTACATGGACACAAGAAATCAATTTCAACAAATTCGACCCTGGCTTATTTTCAGAGAGGATGGAAAATATAATTTTTTGGGGTAATTTGCCTCCACTCCCATCAAATATTTCATTTACTGAAAAGGCTCTTCCTGCGGGTACTGATCCCACTCAAGTTGTGATACCTCAAGGCTTCCGAATTGAGAAAACGTTTTCTCCCGACGAAACTATTCCAAGTAAAGAACTTTCCATTGCTGATTTGGGGTATGAAATTAGAGGGAGTTTTCAAGATGGAGATATACCTCGACTATATCGGGATAATCGCCTCTTGTTCGATAGAGTGATGCGGGTTTCTAAAGTCTACACATTTTCAACCGCATCGGGACAAATTAATGCTTTTACTGTTGATATTGCAGGTACATCTAGTTTTGACAGCTTTTTAATTCAAAACGATAGCATTTATTCATGGCAACACGGTTCCATGGAACCTAACTTTCCTCCTATTTTATACAACGATGAATTGTTATGGGCGAAGGTAAATCAAGACTCTCTGATAGAAATAAAGAAGACTAATAGTGAAGTTGTTTTTTCGTTTGAGACATTTTTCACTTCAAAGCTATATATGGATAAGTTTACATCTTGGAACAATCATTGGGTTTTAGAAGCAGGAGACTTTCTCGTCCAAGATGGAAAATTTCTTAATGAAAAATTCGGCTTTGAAGAGGTCTTTGAATGGGGATTGGTACGAGATAAACCAACTTATTTTTTCCGTAAGGGCTCCAGAATCGGATTATCTTACGGAGGAGTCTTTTTTTCTTTGCCATATCAAGATGTTGCACGTGGAATGTGCTGTGGGTTTGCAGCTAATAATCCATACGTAGGAAAAGAATCTATAAGTTTTTTTGGAAAACGCGACAACGCTTGGTATTCTGTGTTATTAGAATTTAAGTAAGATATTTTTTATCGTCCCCATCACACGCTCTTCGCGCTTCACCCACGTCAACTGCTCTACATCTAAGCGAGCTTGCGCACCCAACGCCAACCGGCGCGGTTCATCCGCAAGCAACGACTCAATCGCCGCTTTCCAACTTCCTATTCCCCATTCCCTATTCCCATCTTCCACCGGTTCCACCAACACCGCATTACCCTCATTCAACACCTCCCGAATCGAAGGCAAATCTGCCGAAACGATTCCGCGCCCCGCCGCCATGTACTCGAACATTTTCATTGGGTTGATCACCTCGGCAATGTCCTGCCCACTCGAAGCCTCAATCGAACGCGAGTACGGCATCAACAGCACATCCGCCGCCGCCTGATAGAGCGGAATCAACTCATGCTTCACGAAGCCGGTCATCGTCACATTGGTCATCTTCACTTCGTTTAATTTATTTTTCCAAAAATCCACCAACTCCGGCGTACCACCCACCCACAAAAAATTGACATTCGGCACTTGCCGCGCGAGTTCAAATAAAAGATCCGCGCCGCGCCCCGGGTAAATGTGACCCGTGAAGCCAACCGTCAGCCCTTCTTTCAAATTTAATTGACGACGCGCCTCGGTAGGACTTGGCAACCCCGCATACTTTTCCAACTCGACGCTGTTCGGCGCGAGCAGCAACGCTTCATTCGGGAACTGGAATTTGGTCGAGCGCTCCAAAGCCTTTCTCAACGTTGACGTTGTGACCGTCATCACCTTGGGCGTGTTCTGTTTCCAGAACTGTCTCATCCACCACACGCCGAGCTTGCCAGAATTATCGGCATGCATTTCGAGCACAACGGGGTAACCCATCCACGCGCCCAGCGCCGCAGACTGGGGCAGCCAGGTGTAGATCAAGTCTGCCCCAAACTTTTTCGCAGCCCGCTGGGCATGGACGATATAGTCGAGGCGTTTGAGCCGCTTGATGGATGGGAGCAGGTCAAGTTCTGGAGCGAGGCGTAATCCGTAATGCGTGAGGAGTGATTCGTGATTCACGGCATCCGTTTCTTTGGGGGCGAACATCTTGATATCATGTCCCAATTGAATCAAAGCTTGAGCGACTTTCATCGCTTGAATTGAGTTTGCAGTAAGTGAAGGAATGCGGGAGTTAGTGATGAGCGCTATTTTCATTTTGTTTAATTTTCTGTAATCCGCGCAAGACCATCAAGCCAACGGATGCGATGTAATAGAACGAAAGCAAGCCGCCCGCCGCCGCCACGCCATAGAGAGGCACGAGCCAAAACGAGAGCGCGAGTTTGATGATGCCCGCCGCCAGCGTGACATAGACGGGGAACTCCGGCAAGCCGAGCGCGAGCAAGAGCGGACGATTCCAAAAGAGGATGTAGTTGAAGACCAAGCCGATGGTCAGCGCAACGAGGGCAGGATAGGCATTGAGATATTCTTCGCCGGAATAGATGCGAATGACCCAATGACCGAATAAAATCAAACCCGCGCCAATGGCGATGTTATAGGCAAATGAGAACGCCGTGATCTTTTTGAGAAAACTCTTGAGCCTGCCCCAGGCTTTTTCAACCGCAAGTTTATTGATTTCAGGAAAGGTC
The DNA here is from genome assembly GCA_023382575.1 of Anaerolineales bacterium. GTDB lineage: Bacteria > Chloroflexota > Anaerolineae > Anaerolineales > Villigracilaceae > Villigracilis. The sequence continues at coordinate 340 of JAHDWC010000002.1, read as the reverse complement.
GTGGCGATGAGCGGGTCGGCGGGGATGGCAAGGAAGTGTGTAATGGTATACGCCACGCGATAATACCCGACAGCAGTGGTATCGAGGAAGAAACCGACCCAGATGAGTTCGCTCTCGCGGAAAAGTTTGATGATGGTCGCGCTGATATTGGAGCTGAATGCAAAACGGAAAATTTCTCTGCGTGCCGTAAGTTTTGAGAAGGGCGTGCGCCACCATCCGCTGCCGAGTTTTTCGCGGAGTTGTATTTGCGCGAGGGTGAAAAGCCCTAACCCTAAAATGGATTTGCCAATCAGATACGCAATGAGAACAAAGACGATGCCGCCATCAAAAAAGAACGCGC
>JAHDWC010000001.1:5172-87725 GCA_023382575.1 Anaerolineales bacterium | reverse complement strand
TCCACTGACACTTTCTGCCACGCCGATAAAATCTTCGGTGTAGGCGTTGCCGTCCTTATATCGGTCGTAATAGGTACGTATAATCTCAAAGAAAACTTCGTCGCCCACTTCGAGGCGCAAAGCATGCAGTGTCAACCCGCCGCGGATGTAAACTCCTGCATTGAACAGATCGTTGGCGGCAGGGTTGCCCGGCGGGGGGAAGAAGCTCGGATAACGCTCCACTTCACCATATAGATAGTCGAACCATTCTTCCAACGCTTCGCGTCCTTCGAGATGTTCGATCCACAATCCCTCGCCGTAAGTAGCGAAACCTTCGTTCAGCCAGATGTCGCTCCAGTCTGCCACGCTGACGCTGTTCCCAAACCATTGATGTACCAACTCATGTGCGACGACTGCCTCTGTCCCTTCGATATCGTTCGGGTCAACCATATCCATGCCATAAATGGACATGGTCTGATTCTCAAGCGCTACGCCAAAGTATGTATCCATCACCAAAGAACCATACACTTCGAAAGGATATGGACCAAACAATTCGCCGAAATACTCAAGCATCTCACCCTGACGCGCAAACGGCTCACGATATTCGTCACTCAAGCTGGCGGCATAATAATTGCGGATGGAAATTCCGCTCGGCGATTTCATCATCTCCGTGTTGAAGTCATTGATGTTGATGGTCGTAAGATAACTCGCCATCGGGTCACGCAGTTCAAACCGATAGGTGTTTGAATCTTCGCTCTCCGTTGTCTCCGTCAGCACGCCATTGGCGGCAACTTCAAACGGCTTCGGTACAGTGACAATGAACGTATAGGTCGCTTTGTCCAGCGGATGATCGTTAACAGGGTAAAACGTGGCAGACCCATCTGGCTCGCTCAGGACGAAGATCCCATTCTCATACACGATCCATCCAGTCGGGAACGGAAGCGCCTGCGACATCAACGTATCGGGAATACCCGAATATTCCACCACGATTGTAAAAGCTGTGCCATTAGGGATGGGCTTGGAAGGCGTGACCGTCAACTCCTGACCCTCGCGTGCAAACTTCGCCGCTTCATCATTGACCGTGAGGCGGGTGATCTCGAACCCGAGAAAATCCAGGTTGAAAGTGCTCAGATCATGCGTGGCTGTCGCTTCAATGGTGGTGACTGCATCGAGGTCACTCGTCGCGACATCGTTGACAGTGATATCCAAGGTGTAGTGCAGTGTGTCATACCCGCCATTTCCAAAATCTGGATAAAGTGAATCGCCCAAACCCGTTGAGCCTGGTTGCGGATTCAACGGCACTGATGTGGGAGTGGCATTCACACCCGCACAGCCAGACAGAATCAAAATGGTCAAGATAAGCCCGAACCAGTTCCTGATGCGATTCGTTCTAGCCATTTTTTGCCTCATCCAAAATATCCCGGCCTTCCCATTCGAGCATAAACTGGGAGAGAAAATTTTCCATCACTTGATGACGATGCTCAGCAATACGTTTAGCTGTTGAAGTATTCATCATATCTTTGAGCAAAAGCAGTTTTTCGTAAAAGTGATTGATGGTGGCACTCTGGCTGCTTTTGTATTCTTCAAAACTGGCATGCATTTGTGGCGGAGAATTTGGGTCGTACAACATGCGCTTTTTATAGCCGCCATATGCGAAGGCACGCCCAATGCCGATGGCACCAATGGCATCGAGCCGGTCGGCATCTTGCACGATGAAGCCTTCGAGCGAGGACATTTTATTTTCCACGCCGGCGCCTTTATAGGAGATGTGCTTGATGATCTCGCACACGCTCTCCGCGATGACCGGTTCCACGTTGCACGAGTCGAGCCACGCCTTGGCGCGATGCGGAGTTTCATCATCATGATCGTTGAACTTCCAATCGTCGAGGTCGTGCAAAAGCGCAGCCAACTGGACGATGAACGAGTCTGCCTTTTCGATCTCACAGATGGTGATGGCATTCTTCCAAACGCGATAGATATGCCACCAATCATGCCCGGACGAATCGTCGGAGAATTCCTGCTTGATGTAATCGACTGTTCTTTGGATGATCTGCTCCGGAGTCATTTCACCAGCCACGCAGGGATGTAAGTTTGATGCGCACAGCGGTCGAGTAGGCGACCGCAAATGGACCTGGTTCGGAATCCAGGGCTTTGATGCCTGCGCGATATTTACGGAGATATGCAGGCATTTTATTCGCGGGTGGCGCTTTCGGGTCAATCGAGGCGCTGCCTTTGAAGATGATGACATCTTCCTCGCCCTTTTCATCGAGGGTGTTGAAATGCAGCGCGACATTGGGATTGTTGATGATGTGCTTGAGTTTAAATGCGCCTGGCTGGCTGTACATCAGCACATTATCCCCGTCCAAAATAAACCAGACGGGACGCGGTTGGGGCACACCCTGTGCATCGACAGTAGTCAGCCACACAAAATAATCTTTTTTGAGATGACGCAGCGCTTTACGTCCAAGTTTGGATTTGAAATCGATCATACGGCCTCCTCTATGGGTCGGGGAACTTCAAGGTCATTATAAACGAACAGGCTGGGCAGATTTGCCCAGCCTGTGAAGTAACCATTCCGTCGCATGCGCATGTGCGCACCACCTTTCATTTTTTCAAGATACACAACGCCTGACGGATCTCGCCAAGATGATAGGCGCTATGCACCACAATCGCCATGGCGCCGCCCATCGTGTCTTCATTCCATAGCGAGTTCTCGCTAAACAGCTTGACCATACGGTTGTAGGCTTCACGCAGTTTCGACTTGTAATCGTCCCATTCCTGCGGCGTGACCTTTTCCACTGTCCGCCAGATGAAGCCCCAATCTCTTGGACTATTATCGCCTTGAAGCGCGAAGCGTTCAAAAGATTCGATGTAAAAGATCATATGCGCCACTTGAGCCGCCAGCGATCCGCACTTCCCGCCCACGCGTATCGACGCCTCTTCCGCCGAAACTGTTTCAAGCGTCTGAAAAATGGACGTGTTCGGGTCGAGGAAGATGCCCATCGGGCTTTCAAACGCCTCGGTCATGAACTTCAGAATATTATTTCGAAACTCTTCAGACATATCCATCCTTTAACTAATTTACTCTGCCTGGGTCTGGATGGCTTTATCGAGATTACTCATTCTCTCATCTCCTTGACACCAGAGTCCGCGAAAGCGACTTAAATGGCAACCTTCAAATGGGATTCGAATAATACGGATACAAGCATTTGTGCTTCTTCATGCTTGATACCATACTCACGCTGAAGCATCCAGCGGATGTCATTTTGGCGCGTCAACCCTGTGCGTTTGACAATATCCGCCACATCTTCGATAGACATTCCCATTTGAGTCTGAAGCGACTCCAATTGGGTTTGAACGGCAAGATTAAGATTGCTCATGGTATTTTCTCCTTTTGTTGGACAGGGGAATTTCGCAATGAGTCAATTATAGAACAAATTTTCTATTTTTTCAACCCCAAATTTTCACGCTAGGCAAACTGGTCCAGGAGTTGGAAGAGCAGCATCACTGCCCCAATGCCGCCAAAGATGATTCCCATGCCGCCCAACAACAGCGGCACAAAATACAGGTTCATCCATTTTTTGATGCGCGCACGGCTGGGATTCTGCGGATCGTACAAAACATCCACCACCTGCCCTTCCTGAAATTGCGGAGGGTTGCTCTGCAAGCCATCCTCCACTTCCACGCTGCGTCCATCGATGGTGTTGAAGCGAAAGACAGGAGCATATCCGCCGCCATCAGAACTGGAGCGATACGCCAGACGGATGACCGTCGCCTTCACTTGCTGCGAATTTTGTATGAAACTACGCGTCCGCAACCAGACGAAAAAACCGATCCCTGCTAAAAGTGCTCCGACCAAACCAAACACAATACCGATAATCAATTGCGTAGACATGTCTGCTCCTATGAATAAAGTTCGCTTAATTCTTTTTCCAGTTTTACCCGCGCGCGGTCAGCGATAGGCGCATTGAGGTGTAACCTAATCGTCTCTTCACTTTTATTTTTTTCGTAATAATCGCGATACATCTGAATAAGTGAAAGGATTTCGCCCGTGTATCTTTCGACGGAAACCGCTTCATTGGTGCTGAGAGTTCCTTCGCGCAATACGCGACAATAAAAGCCGGGGCGTTCGGCCGCACGAAACTTTTTCACCCATTGCTCAACTCCCATCCGTGAAGCAAACGTCCCGCATGGGATGCGCGGCGCCGTCACTTGCAAAGTCACTTCGCCCACGTGAAGAATATCGCCAATGTTAAACTTGTCGCTTTCGAGCTCACTGATGGTGAGATTCTCGCCGAACGTACCCGCCTTGAGACTCGTACCAAGCTCTTTCTCCCACCATCGATAATCTGCTTCGCCGTAAATGTACAACGCCTGATCGGGTCCGCCGTGATGCTTGGGGCTGCCAATGAAATCCTCGGCAATGCCCAACTTGGAAATTTGTACAGGTCCCTGAACAGGGCATTTATAAATCCCTGTGATCTCATCCTTATCATTAGTAGTTTGCGTTCGTTTTTCTCCGATGTTGATACTGATAAGCCTCATTTTTATGTTGATTTCCTTTCAGCTCGCAAAATTTGGACTTGATTACGTCCCTTCTCTTTGGCATGATATAACGCCTTGTCTGCCCGACTTAACATGGCGTCTAATGTGTCGTCCTTTCTTCGCCCACATTCCGTGACGCCCATGCTGATCGTGACGTTAAATTTATGCGAGCCGGATTTTATCACTGTGCTTTCGAGTGTGGCTCTGAGACGCTCCGCAATGATGGCGGCAGAATCCAGACTCGTTTCGGGCATCATCAAGGCAAACTCCTCGCCCCCAAAACGCGCAAAGACATCCACAATACGTGTGCCTTGCGTACAGATCTTTTTCAGCATGAGCAAGGCTTGATCTCCGGCTTGATGTCCGTAAGTATCGTTGACTTTTTTGAAGCCATCCATATCCATAAGGATCAGCGCGAAACTGCGTTTGTAGCGTTTGGCGCGGGTCAATTCGCGCTTCGCCAGCTCCATAAAGTGACGGCGATTGACCGCCCCAGTTAGCGAATCCCGGCTGGCAAGCAGACGCAACTCGTTTTGGATACCCTTTAATTTCGTGATGTCATGCAGCACAATAAGACGTCCGAGCAGGTTGTTCTTCTGATCTCGAATCGGCGTGGATTTCGCCTCCAGATAAGTTGTAATATTGCCTTTGAGTTCGACATTGAAGTCTGACCGCTGCGAACTGAACGCGTCACGGCATTTGGCTCCCAGATGCGAAAGCATCTGTTCGGCGGGCAATCCCAACGCATCTTCTGAGACGTTCAGGAGAGTCTTCGCCGTTTGATTAATATCCACGACGCGATTCTGGGAATCGAGCACGAGCACACCATCTGCCATTTTCTCGATCAAGACATCACGCGCGACCGGAACTACATCCAGCAGATGATGGCGCAGCAGACTGTAAGCAAAAGCGACCGCCGCAATCGTGAATGAAAAGGGAGTATTGTCCGCGCCGGGCAGGGGATTAATGCCAAGCATAAAAATGATGCTGTTTACCCAGGGTATCGACATTGCAAAAATCACCAAGCCAACCTGTTTGCGATACACGCCAGATGAACGCAGATACGTCCGCACGAATAGGATGGTGGCAAACAAAATCAAAGCGTAGGAAAAGGCCACATTGAACCAAAAAACAGGCCCGGCGTCGAGAATGTAGGCGACATTTTCCTTCCGTCTGCCTGCGAAGAAAAATCCATGATAGGGGTCGGTGAAAAAAAGGATCAATACGATCACCGGCACGAGATAGATCAACACTGCCAGCGGACGTTTTAACCAATGTGTGAGATTTGCAAGTTGCAGGGAAAAGACGAACAAGGCAGGTGGGACGGTTACAACACCCAGATATGTAATGTCCAGCCAAAAATTGGGATTGGGTCCGGGTACATCCGCCCAAAAGATCGCATACGTAATATCCCACCAGGCAAGCGCAGACAGCAAGGTTAGCAACGCGGTGGCACCGGTCACCCTCCGCCGTGTCAGGATGATCGCTGCCACAAATAAACAGACTCCCCCGGCGATCAGCAATGCGGCACTATAAAGGATATTTGGAGGAGACACGCTTTGTATCGCTCCTGTTTATATCTTACGGTCCAGCCTGCCAGATCATGAATGACATTTTCATCTCGAGTCCTCGTCAGTAAAACGCCACACTATCCACTTCACTATAACATGAAACCAACCTCCAAACGATAACCGTCCACGAAACAGACGAGGCGATTAGTTATAACTGCCTCGTCTGCATGATCTTAAGTCTATTTCCACAACATATCTGCGACAAGAACTCCAAGAAAAAGAGAGAAAGAAGAAATCAACACACCAAGCAATACGCCAGCCGGGATGGACACCATCACAGACAGAATAGGATTCCAATTGAACTTTTCGACAAATACGCGCGGCAGCTTCCACGACAACACCGCGGCAAGGATAACGCCAAGTCCCTGACAAAGAAATGATGCGGTCAGCGCGGGCCCGGCTTCACGTTCTGAATATCCATTAAGAACCACCACCAGGGACAATAAGATGGCGGCTCCAAAAATCAAAAGAAGAATAACAGTAACAAGCGTTGAGATGACAGAAGGGGTTTTGGTTGGCATGGGTTTTATCTCCGCAGAGATTCTACCCGCTTCATCCATGCCTGTAAAAAAGAACGACATCCCCCATCCCTGCTACTCCAACAGGGCATTTTGCCAGATCATCACCAAATTGCGTCCGGCAGATTTCGCTTGATACATGGCTTTATCCGCCAGCACGATCAATTCATTCCCAACAGATCCATGGTCTGGATACACGGCAATCCCGCATGAGACCGTGGCACGAGTATTTCCCAACCCCAATGGCAGCGTCGAACCCATAAAAGATATCCGCCAGCGCTCCGTGATCTGATACGCGATCTCTGGCGTGACATTCGGCAGAATGACCAGGATCTCCTCTCCGCCATACCGGCAGACAATATCCCCGATGCGCGTCTGACTCAGGAGAAGCGCTGCCAGTTTCTGCAAGATCGTATCCCCCGCATGATGTCCATAGGTATCATTGATATGCTTGAAGTGATCGATGTCGATCATCACAAAACTGACCGGATACGGATCGCGAGCCGCACGTGAAAGTTCACGCTCAAGCGTTTCATCCAGATAGCGGCGGTTATACAACCCCGTCAGCGGATCACGGATGGCCTGCTCACGCAATTCCGATTGAAGCACCTTGATGGCTTCCAACTGAAACAACAGAGTCTGATTCACCTTTCGCAGTTCATCTTCCACGCGGATCTTTTCCGCCAATTGACTCTGCGCCGTGTCAAAAAGAAGGGCATTATCAATGGCGAGCGCGGCAAGCTGGGCAAAAGATTTCATCACTTCGATCTCTTCGTCGGTGTAGGGCTTGTCTGGCTGGGTGCGCCCCAGAGCCACCACACCAACGACACTCCTATCGATCATGATGGGAATATTGAGAACCGCCCGCAGTTGATAAGCGTCATGTTGCTGCAATCGATTTTGCCATGCCGAATAATCTTGAACCACCTGCGGCTGACGAGTCTCTATCGCTTTGGCAGAAAGCTGCGCATCGTTCATGGAGATGCGCACACCCTTTAACGAGTGGGTCATTTCGGTCGTAGCTTTGACCACCAGCATATCCCCTTCGATGGAATCCAACAGGCCAAATGGAGACTCGAGCAAATCGGCGGCGCGCAACAAAATGGCATCCAGCACATCCTCCACCTTGTATCGCTTCATCAAATCAAAAGTGATCTTATGCAATGCATTCAAACGGTCATTCTGGAAGCGTAATTTTTCCTCGCCGCGCCGCAACCCGGTGATGTCCTCCTTCACTGCCAGATAGTGCGTAACCCTGCCATCTCCATCAATAATGGATGAGACCGTCGCGGACTCATAATACAGTTCGCCGTTCTTCTTGCGATTGATGAATTCGCCTCGCCACTCCCCGCCAGAGCTGATAGCCCTCCAAAGTTCTTCATACGTTTCAGGAGGCGTCTTGCCAGATTGCAAAATACGCGGATTCTGCCCAACGACTTCCTCTGCTGTATAACCGGTCACTTCAGTAAAGCGTGGGTTGACGTATTCTATCGTGCCGGTAATATCTGTGATCACAATCGACGCGGGACTTTGCTCCACAGCTCGCAACAATTGACGAAGTTTTTCCTCCACCTGTTTGCGTTCATTCACTTCCATCTGCAATGCGGCGAAAAGACGTGAATTCTCCACCGCGACCGCCGCCTGATCCGCAAAGGCGCGCAGGTTGTGAAGATGCTCCGGCGTGTACATTCCACGCACGGCACTGTCGAGATTCAGAAAACCAATGACCTTGTCCTTGGTACGGATGGGCATGACAGCATACGACTGAATCCATTTTCCACTTTCAAGAACGATCCAATCAGGATGAAGATTGGTATCCGAGATGATGAGTGGTTCCCCTGTCTCATAGACCTGACGAAAGATCGGCGCAGAGGCAAGCGAAAATTGCACCTTGAACAATTCCTCTGTGGAAATCATATACTTCTCATACCCATAAAAATAAAGGTAGTGTAATGTCCCCTCCTCATCCAACAGGGCGATATTTGCAGAGTCGGTGGGAACGACGCGCCCGACATTTCGCAGGATGGCATCCAGTACCCCTTTATCGTCCAGAGTGCTGTTCAAGGCTTGAGAGGTTTCACGCAGCGCCTCAGCCAGGATGCGTTGTTTTCTCTCGTCTGCTTGAGCTTGTTTGCGCTGGGAAATATCGCGGAAGAGAAATATCCTGCCAAGCCAGGTTTTCCGCTCGTCGTAGATGGATGTGATATTCAGCTCATAGGTCCGCTCGCCGACACGAACTTCTTCTTCGCTGCTGGAAATGATGACAGCATATTCCTGGAAGATTCCATTCCAGGGTTCGCTTAAACTTTTGGGCGACATCCCAATCGTCGCTGGAGAAAGAGCGAGAGCTTTTTGGGCGGCGTGATTAAAGTCGCTGATCAAACCTTCGCGGTTCAGGACGACCATCAAGTCTTCGATCTGTTCAATGAGGATATTGCGCGCCAGCGGTGTGACGTCGAACAAACGACTGCGCAACACCGCCCAAATGAAAAGCAATCCCGTCCAGATAAAGGAAGACGCCGTCCAATCAAAACCGGAGATGGGAGTTAATTCAAAGGCATATAACGTGCCCACAACAATGGGGATGAACAATCCAATCGTCAGGATAACTGTATTACGAAAATAGATAGTCCGGTAGCGGAATGATGTGATTAAGATTGCGATGGCCGCCAGAGTGATCCCCATAATGCAGGCGATATAGAACCAATAGATCACGCCTTTTTCAGCGACGATGGTGGTGAGGGAGTTGCCATGATGGATCAGCTCGATGTTGTATCGCCATAGCTGGTGCCAACGTCCAGTAAATGCCACGGCCAAAAACGGAAGAGGCGAAACCAGCAGCCAGAGTCGTTGTCGGCGTGTGGGGGCAGTTCCTGTGCCGGTATATTCAAGCGCCAAAACAAGGGCGGCGATCCCAGCCAGTAAGGCAGGGATATAAATAAGGTTGAGTACAAATAGTTTGAGGGAGAAATCCGTGATGACGGTCCCCAGCCCATACAATGTTGCCCAGGCCGTGGCGCATATCATCATGAATCGGAACGGTTTGACCGATGGCACGTCTTCATAGCGCTTTGTGTAGTATGCCAATCCCCCATTTACGAGCGCCGAGGTTATGAATAACCAAACAAAGGGCGTATAGGTCATCTTTTCCGATTCGACAGGATGGATTCAATTAATTAGGGCGGATTATAGCATCCCGTTGATGACTCTATACATGACTTCCTAGGGATATGCCATGGCTTTCACTGAAAGCAAAATCAACTCTTTGGGGTACGCGGATTTCACAGACTGGACGAATTATCTTCCGTCTTTATATCCTTTTATCCCCGATAGCTCATTAACGATGCAACTTAAGTCCGGCAGATTGTTTCTCCTTTACGGAAATGCTCACGCCGGTCATGTCAATTCACGCCATCGCTTTCAGCGAACGCGGATCGAACTCCGCCGAGGCTGTGATCAAATCCTGAAGATACTCCCAAGGGGCGGTTTCATAGGAAGCGATCTCGATATGACGTTTGGCTTTTCCCGTACCTTTGAGGAGTTTGTGCGGGTCTGGTAAAAATGCCCCATGAATGAACGCCAAGCGGATATGGTCCTTCTCGATGCCAATCTGACAGATCCCCGCGCTGACAATTCCCCCACGGCCCTCATGGAAGTAGCTCAACCCGCCCCAGCGTATCACTTCGGCTGCATCTGGGGCGACTGCTATGATGATGTTTCGCAATTCGAACACGATCTCTTGCAAAGGCTGAGGCGTGAACTTGAGAAAATTCTCGATGTGATGAATGGGAAGCATGTGCAACACCATAAAAAGTATAGCATTTTCGCACACTAAAGTGACAGTCACCTTAAGGGTGACTGTCACTTTAGTTTTGTTACGGGGTACTATCCTCCGTCAGCGGACGGTCATTCAACGGTTGGACGGGGCGGTTGTTGCCTTCTTCAAATAAAGAAGCAAGCGCTTCGATCTGCTCAAAGGAAATTTCCACGGGGGTGGTCATCACCAGCCAGCTCACACCTTCGGTGCAGGGTGGAGTGGTCAACGAGCCGCTATAACGGAAGGTAGTCTGTACGGCAGGAAGCAAGTCCGCGGCGTTGATGGTGACGCCTGCATCTGTGGCGTCACTTTTTTCTTCGGGTAAGTTCTCAATAAACGGTTGATAGGCTTCATTTGCAGCGCCTTCATCCAACAAAATGCCAACCACTGCCAAACCACCATCCGCATTTTTGTGGACGATGTGCAATTCAGCCGCGAAAAGTTTTCCATCCACGGCGTGTTCGCTGGGAGTATGATAATGGAATTGGACAATGTCATAACGAACTCCGTCCAATTGGATATAGCTGCCCGCATCGTAGTTGACTTGAACGGTGTGCCCATTGTTCAAGATGTTGACTTCACTGGGTTGATAATAAAAGTTGACATTCGCCAAGTCTTGCTCGGCAGGACTTGCAACATCAATGGGAGATTGGCTTACCCCTGTACCGCAGACAGCATACGAGGGGTCAAGGTCGCCCCAATGGTCGGGACCTTCCTCGCCTTCGTAGGTCCAGTGCGGCGGGGTTGTCTCTTGCCTGGGTGCGCAGGCTGTGAATGTGATGGTGATAAAAACGACGAAGATGGAATACAGATATCTCATTTTCTCTCTCCTTATAAAGTGGATTTAATTGTATTCGCTCTTGAGAGAAATCCCTTTTCAGTCCCTTTACACTTCATCAGACTTTCATTAACCTCCCCCTTCGTCCAGTTGCCTGAATAGTCGCTTGGTCGTATAGTCGGATGATCAGATAGCCCAAAGACCAGGAGATTTAAGAAATGCGTTTCAGTTGGTTTCAATCCATTCGCGCAGGCAATGAAAAGCCCAAAGTAACCCGCGAACTTTTATTGCGTGTGCTCAACTACGCCAAACCTTATTGGTGGCACATCACAGGCATGCTGGTGACCATCCTCATCAGCACGGGACTCTCCCTGCTGACGCCGCTCATCTTCCGCAACATGATCGACGTGGTGCTGCCCGCCAAGGATACACAACGCCTCATCGGGCTGGGACTGGCTCTGCTCTTCATCCCCGCCCTTAATGGAGGTGTCAACGTCATCCAGCGCCGACTCAACTCAACCGTCGGCGAAGGCGTAATCTATGACCTGCGTTCCGCGCTCTTCTCACGTCTGCAGCGCATGTCGCTGCGTTTTTTCACCAACACCAAAACCGGCGAGTTGATGTCGCGCCTCAATAGCGATGTGGTCGGCGCACAGAATGCCATCAGCAATACCATCGTCGGCATCATCACCAATCTGGTCGAAGCGATTGCCCTGTTGTCCGTCATGCTCACGCTCGAATGGCGGCTGACGCTCGTCAGCATTTTGATCCTGCCGCTCTTCATCATCACCGCCGAACGGCTTGGGACGATCTTGCGCGATATTGCCCGTCAATCCATGGACATCAACGCGCAGATGAATGCCCACATGAACGAAACGCTCAACATCGGCGGCGCATTACTCGTCAAATTGTTCGGTCGCACACGCGAAGAAGAGACGCGCTTCCGCGAGCGCGCCGCGAACGTGCGCGATATTGGCATCAAACGTGCGGTTATTGGTTCGTCATTTTTCGTCATCTTCGGGTTGGTCACAGCCGTTGGCACAGCGCTCGTCTATGGGCTTGGAGGGTATTTCGTCATCACCGATGTTTTCACCGTTGGCACCATCGTGGCATTTGGCTCATATCTCGGTCAACTGTATGGCACGCTGCAAGGGCTGGCCGGCGCGCCGGTCGAATTTTCCACCAGCATGGTTTCCTTCGAGCGCGTCTTTGAAGTCATCGACCTGCCGCAGGACATCGTCGAAAAAGAGAACGCGGTCGTACTGCATGATGTAAAAGGCAAACTCGAATTCAAGGATGTTACCTTCAATTACAAGGTCGATGAATCGATTCTACTTAAAGAAGTCAAACGGTATGGAAAGCACGAGGATGTAAAGGCTGTCCTTTCGGGTGGGAATGGCTCCTCGTCGAGCACCAAGGATCGGGAAGAAAGAAGCGCCTCAGACTCCGCCGAAACTGACTCCACCTCTCAAGCCAGGGCTGTCGCCCTCGAAGGGATCTCCTTTATCGCCCGCCCTGGCGGGTTGGTTGCGTTGATCGGTCCATCGGGCGCTGGCAAAACCACAGTGACTTATCTCATCCCGCGCCTATACGACCCCACAGATGGTTTGATCCGCATCGACGGCCACGACCTAAAGGATGTGACGCTTGATTCGCTTTCACATTCCATCGGCATGGTGACGCAGGAGACCTATCTCTTTCACGATAGTATCCGCACCAATTTGACGTATGCCAAACCCGATGCGACTCAAGCCGAAATTGAGTCTGCGGCCAAAGCTGCCAACATTCACAACTTCATCATGGACCTGCCTGAGGGCTACGATACCATCGTCGGCGAGCGTGGATATCGTCTGAGCGGCGGCGAAAAGCAACGCATTGCCCTCGCGCGTGTCATTCTCAAAAATCCAAGAATTTTGGTTTTGGATGAAGCCACCAGTTCGCTTGACAGCGAATCTGAAGCATTGATTCAAGACGCGTTGAAGCGTGTCATGGCAGGACGCACGAGCATCGTCATCGCCCATCGCTTGTCTACCATTCTCGCAGCGGACATGATCCTCGTCATGGATCGCGGCAGGATCGTCGAGCGCGGCACGCACGAAGAACTGCTCGCGCTGGGCGGGTTATACAGTCAGTTGTATGAGACGCAGTTCAGGGGCGAGAAAGCATAAAAAACAGGGCTAACATTTAGTTAGCCCTGTTTTCATTTTTTGTTATTTTCTTCCCATCACCACCAGAGTCGTGGCACTATGGAAGCCAATCTCTTTCACGCGGACTTTCAACTCTTCACCGCGCGTTTGCAGATCGGGGTGACCTTCGGCTCGTTGAATGTAACTCTCAAAGACCGGTTCAATCTGTTCGATGAAATCCTTGCTTTTCGGGTCTTCACTCAAGTCAGAGAGGTCATGTGTCGCTATGTCGTTCAATCCCAAAGCGGAGACCATGTCCAATAGCTGTTGACGGGTATAGGTTTCCCGATGAACGACTCCGTTGACCCTGTCCACGGCCGCCCACCAATGATGAAGCAGCACATGGGTCATCTGCGTTTCGGTCTGGTCATCGCAATACATCTCGGAGACGAGCAGGAGACCGCCTGGGCGTAGGACCCGCTTCATCTCACGCAGGACCACTTCCGCATCCAAATGATGAAGCGAGTTGGAGATGCAAACCATGTCGAAAGACTCATCGTCAAAATCCAAATGATGCGCATCCATCAATTGAAAATGAATATTTTTCTGTTTGCGAAACGCTTCAGAAAAAGCAGCCGCGGCATTCTTGTTATTGTCGATGCCGATGATCTCGGTGTAATCTTTCAGGTCATCCATCAAAGCGTGGATGAAATTCCCGCCGCCCGTCGCCACATCCAACACGCGCCCACCGGAGATAGTACCGAGGATGTCATCTGATTCCATTTGAGTTCCTTATCCGCCAGCCTGTTTGACCAGCCAGCTTTCCAATTCAGTGATATTTTCAGACAGCCGCGCACCTGCCATGATGGGCAGCCAGCGGCGATATTCGTCATAACCGCCAGGCTTGCGGCGGAAGTATTCACGCACATATGCAGCATGAAAGGTACGCACAAAAATTTTCAACAGCGGGTTGGAGACTTGTGAACTGGCCGCCGCGCCCAACAGGATGACGCTCGTCCGCGCCACATCGGCCAGTGGATTGCCGCTCGACGCATCGATCCAGTCGATGACAGTGGACTCCGTTTCTGTAAGCAAAACATTGGCTGGATGAAAATCCCCGTGGCAAACATTATCCGCATCAGGTAGTGACTCAAGCGATTTTAACAACGCTGTCTTTAACAAAACAGACAGCGCATCTGCATCGCGCAGTTTGCGCTGAAGCCTTGCACGTTGTTTCGGAACGTCTGTGGTGAAACTACAGGCATGCATTTGCACATGTAAATGAGCAAGCATCCGCGCGTAGCCGAACACCTTCCACGGATTGCGCTGAAACAGGGTCAACATCGATTCGCCGCGCACACGTTCATAGACCAAGCCATTGCGTCCCTGCACCATGACCAATTCCTTTACGGCTGGCGTCTTGACCCCGCTGGCGTGAACAGCGCGCGCGATCTTCATCTCATATTCGATATTCTCAAGCGAGAACCAGTTGTGGAATAATTTGAGGATGTATCCATTCTCCCAATCAAATACATCGGCGGTCCGTCCGCGGGCAAGAGGCTGATCGAGGGAGATGGAGTTCGCATTCATGGGCTGATTATAGATGTTTCTGGTAATCTGCGCTATAAAGGAGATGTCAATTCCCCGTTTGGGGAATTGTTCACTATGAATTCTTCTGTTATACAATCTCTTCAAATGGATATTTCGCAAAATATTCACCTTTTGGGTGACCTGCTGGGAAAAGTCATCTCGGAGCTTGAGTCGCCGGAGCTTTTTGAGATCGAGGAACGCATCCGCGCGTTGGCAAAAGCGCGCCGAAGCGGGAACAAGGACGCCGCCGAAGGATTGCAGCAATATGTCTCCTCGCTCAAGAACGAGGATGCGCGCGTGGTGGCGGCTGCCTTCGCCGCATACTTCGACCTTGTCAACCTCGCGGAGGAAGACTATCGTGTGCGGCTGCTCCGTCAGCGTGAGCATGAAGCCTTTCCAGAACCCGTTCACGAGTCGATTGGGGAGGCGATTGCGACTCTCAAAAAACGTGGCGTCTCTGCCAATGAAGTTGCCGCGTTAATGGAAAATCTATCCATTGAACTGGTCCTCACCGCCCACCCAACTGAAGCCCGCCGCCGCACCATCCTCTCGAAGACGGAACGCATCGCGACGCTCCTCAACCTGCTCGGACAAAACGGGCTGTACCATTACCAGAAGGAAAATGCGATCAGCGCACTGCAAGCCGTGATCTCGGCCCTCTGGCTTACAGACCGTTCGCGTGCCGAAAAACTGACCGTCACTGACGAAGTACGCACGGGCATGTATTTTGTCAATTCATTCTTTTGGAACACATTGCCCACCATGTATCGTGACCTTGAGCGCGCGCTTGCGACTCACTATCCCGATGTGAAAGCTCCACATGGTTGGCTCAAGCTCGCCTCGTGGATCGGAGGCGACCGGGATGGGAATCCCTTCGTCAAGTCGGATGTCACAGCTGAAACTCTGCGCCTGCATCGCGGACTCGTCGTCGAAAACCTGCGGCGCGAATTCAACGAACTGGGACGTCAATTGAGCGTGAGTTCCAATCGCATCCCGCCACCGCCCGAGTTACAGGCGTGGATCGATAAGCGCCGTCCGTTTCCGCAACATGTTGACTACATCGCCAAGCGTTACACTCACGAGCCCTATCGTCTTGTATTGTCGCTGTTATCCAACGACCTTGCCGAAGCCTCGCGCGATGACATGACCAGTCATTTGCTGGGGACGCATGAACATCGTGCACACCTAAACGAAAATGATCTGCTCGAACCTTTGCGTTTGATCGCATCGGCTTTGCCCAAAAGCCTGGTGCGCGATGAACTGCAAACAGTGATTCACAAAGTGGAAATTTTCGGGTTGCATGCCGCGCGGCTGGACATCCGCGAAGACTCGAGCCGCTTCAACGCCGCCCTGAGCGAAATCTTGCGCGCGTTGAACATCGAATCCAATTTTGAGACCATGCCCGACGAAGTCCGCATGGAATTGTTGGTGCAGCTCCTGCGCCAACCCATTCCAGAACTTTCCGCGTACCCCGGTGTGACCGCTGCCGCAGCGGAGACCTGGCTGCTCTTCAAATTGATCGGGCGCACAAATCAAATCTATGGCAATGAACTGCTCGGTCCCATCGTCATTTCGATGACGCACGCCGCCGCCGACGTGTTGACCGTTTTGCTGCTCGCCAAATGGGCAGGCTGCAAGAATTTACCGTCCATCACGCCGCTCTTCGAGTCGATTCAGGATTTGAAGGATGCGCCTGTCATCCTCGAACAACTCTTCGCCTCAGATATTTACCGCGAACATTTACAGTCGCATCAAAACGACCAGATGGTGATGATCGGCTATTCTGATAGCAACAAGGACGGCGGCTATGTGATGGCAAATTGGTCGTTGTATCAGGCACAGGAAGAGATCACGCGCGTTGCGGCCAAATACAACATCAAGCTGACCATCTTCCACGGACGCGGCGGAACCATCGCACGCGGCGGCGGACCGGCCAACAATGCCATCCGCGCCCAACCAGCAGGCAGCATCAACGGACGCTTCCGCGTGACCGAACAGGGTGAGATCATCGCTTCACGTTACGCCAACCCTGGGCTGGCGCATCGTCACTTGGAGCAAATTGCCAGCGCGGTTATCCTCGCGTCTGCGCCGCACGAAGAAGAAATCATCCCGAAGAAATGGCGTCAGACGATGGATCATATCTCCCGGTCTGGTATGGAGGCGTATCGTTCGCTCGTGTACGAAACGCCAGGCTTCATCGAGTTCTGGGAATCCGCCACGCCACTGGATGAGATCAAGCGTTTGCAGATCGGGTCGCGCCCGGCTTCACGCGCCAAAGCTGGAGCGGTGAATCAGATCCGCGCCATCCCGTGGGTCTTCTCATGGATGCAGAGCCGCTTCAACCTGCCGAGTTGGTACAGCCTCGGTACGGGTCTCGCCGCCGTGGATGATCTGCCGCTGCTTCAAGAAATGTACGATGGCTGGCTTTTCTTTCGCACGCTGTTGAATAATTCTGAAATCTCCCTGCTCAAAGCGGACATGGATATTTCTGCCCTGTATGTGCGGCTTGTGCCTGAGAAAAAACTGGCGGATGAAATCTTCGGCACCATCCGCTCGGAATATGAACGCACGCGCGAGTCGGTGTTGAAGATCAGCCGTCACGCCTCATTGCTGGAACTGGAACCGGTCACCCGACAGGCCGTCCAACTCCGCAACCCGTATGTGGACCCGTTGAACTACATTCAAGTAGAAACGCTACGCCGCTTGCGAGCGTTACACGACCCCGACTGCGAAGCTGCCAAGCCTTTGCGCGAGATCATGTCCCTGACGATCAATGGCATTGCAGCAGGCTTGAGAAATACCGGGTAGTTTGGTTAATATAAAAGAGGCGGACTTTCGTCCGCCTCTTTTATATTGCTTTGTACATCTTTCGCAACAACATCATCGCAGAGACAATAAATGCGACAACGATGACCGCGCACAAACGCAGCACGTTCCACTCCAGAGAAAGATCACCTTCAGCGTGATAGATGTCAGTCAGAGCCAAGTGGGCAAACAACCCTGCAAGCATGGATAGGATTCCAAGAAACATGGTCAGGTTGAATTGAGCTTTCAGGTTGGTCATTTCATCCTCCAAGTTTTTGATGCGCCGCAATGGAAACACACATCGCGATGAACACAAAACATCCCACTGCTGTTTTCATACACCCATTATAAGTTTCCAATTCATTAAATATAACAACTACTCGATATGCCGCACTTCTCCACTGACGGCAATGCTCTCGCCGGATTTTGGCGTGAAGGTCACATTCAAGCGCGAAGGCATACCCATATCTTCGCCTTGCAAAATGGTGAACGTGCTCGGTCCATTCCAATGAATGTCGCGCAGGTAACCTGCCAACGCCGCCGCCGCGGCACCCGTGGCCGGGTCTTCGTAGACTCCGCCCGAAGCAAAGGCATTGCGGGAATGAAGAACCGCATCAGACTCCTGCCAAAGCAGACTGATGGTCACAAGCTCTTTCTCCGCCATGAGCGCGCGGACCTCGTCGAACGGATAGTCCATGTCTGCGAGAGTCTGGCGCGCTTTGACGAAGATGATCAAATGGGTTGCGCCGGCGCCAGCCAAACGGATGGGAAATCTCTCGTCGAGATGATCCCTTGTCAGTTTGAAGGCGGCGAGGATTTTATCCACGTATTCTGGCGGCGCACCTTCCGACCACGTTTCAGGGGATTGCAATGTGGCAGACATCCCCAATCCCGTTTTCGAAGCGCGGACGGTGATCTCGCTGTTATTCAAGTAGAGTTTGTATATCCCTTCGCCGAAGCGTTCGCCCAGCGCCGCCCCAAGTGCGATGGTGGCGTGACCGCAAAATGGAACTTCCATCTCCGGCGCAAAATAGCGGACTCGCCAGCCATCGGCCTGCTTCACTAAAAATGCCGTCTCGGAATAACCGACTTCTTTTGCAATCGCCATCATCTCTTCTGCAGATGGCATCTCATCATAAAAAGCGACGCCTGCCGGGTTGCCGCCTTGTCCGTTCTGGGTAAAAGCAGCAAGTCTTAATACGTTCGTCATGGAATACCTCCAAAGTTTTTTCAAAATAAATTGCACTTATCAGACAAGTCTCATCTCTCTTGATTTACCCTGTTTATAAATCTATAACATCTTTCCAATTCGACCAATCCAGCCTCTTCTTGCTCACATCGCGGTTGTATGGACGGTCATACACGATATGCTCCCAAGTGGGGTTGGTTTCCACGCCGGAGATGGCGGGCTTGTCGTCTATCAGATAATCACCTTTGACTAGGGTCTTATCTTTCGTGAGAATGATCTGACTGACCCAATCGGCGCCAAGATGCTTTTCCACCCATTCATATTTTTCAAGCACACAATTTTTGTATGCCGTTAATGGGCTTGTACAAATGAATATCTCAAACCCCATATCTTTCATTTCTTTCATCGCCTGAATGGCTCCCGTCATTGGCATCATCTCGCGGAAGAAACTGGGCTCCAATAAGATATCTGTCACGAGAGGTTTCAAGTCTTCGGGGTATGAATCTTTCACGTAGAAAGATGTCCGCTCTTCGAGAGGGATATAAATTTTTTCGGGGTGGCGCTCCCGCCAGCGTTTCAGGAACTCGCCGTCAAAATCGCTGAGAACACCGTCCATGTCTACAAGTATGCGCATTAGATTATTTCCTTTGTATTCAATTGTACGCTTAAGAGTTTGTTTCTTAATTGATTCTTGTACACGGATTTCACGGAAAAGAACTGGCTCATAAGGTCTTTCCGTAAAACTCCATGTTCTAAAGAACTTTTTAAAAAACAGACCGCGCGATGAGCGCGGTCTGCCTATTCACTATCTACTATATCAATCCAACTTACCCGTCATCATCGCCATCTTCACCTCACCGATGGCTTTGGTCACCTTGATCTCACGCGGACAAGCCACAGTGCAGTTGTACGCGGTGTGACAGCGCGCAATACCATCCGTCTCAGCGAGGATCTGCAAGCGTTGGTCGGCGGCTTCGTCACGGCTGTCAAAAATGAAGCGATGCGCGTTGACAATGGCAGCCGGGCCGTAATATTCGCCATTCGCCCAGAACGATGGGCAGGATGTCGTACAGGCCGCACACAGAATGCACTTGGTCGTTTCGTCGAAACGGGCGCGTTCCTCGGGGCTTTGTAAACGCTCACGTCCATTCTCCGGAAGCGCACTATCGTTGATGAAATATGGCAATACCTTTTTATAGTTGTCGAAGAACGGCTCCATATCCACGATCAGGTCTTTCTTGATCGGCAGACCGAGGATTGGCTCGACGGTGATGTTCGTGCCCACATCGCGGACGAGAACCTTGCATGCCAGCATGTTGCGTCCATTGATGCGCATCGCATCTGAACCGCAGACGCCGTGTGCACACGAACGACGGAACGACAACGCGCCATCCATTTTGCCTTTGATGTACTCAAGCACATCCAGCACGCGGTCATTTTCATCGGCATCCACTTTGTAGGTCACGTAGTTGCCGCGCTTGTCCTTCTCGGGGTTGTAACGGAAAATCTTAACAGTAACTTCCATGTTGACCTCTAATAGACTCTTGCCTTGGGCTGGTGTTTCGTGATGACAACCGGCTTGTAGCCGATCTCCAACTTGCCATTCTTCTTCGCGATCAAGGTGTGCTTCAACCAGTTCTGGTCGTCGCGTTCTGGATAATCCTCACGCGAATGTCCGCCGCGCGATTCCTTGCGATTCAACGCACTCGCCGCCACCACTTCCGCGATCTCGAGCATGTTGCCAAGTTCCCAGGCATTCAACAATTCAGTGTTGAAGATCTTGCCCGTGTCGGTCACGCCCACATCCTTGTAACGTTTCTGAAGTTCGCGCACTTTTTCAAGCGCGGCCGTCATATCTTTTTCGTTGCGATAGATGCCAACATCATCGAACATGACCTTCTTTAATTCATTGGAAATATCGAACGCGTTTTCCTTGCCTGACCCATTGCGAAGCGCATCAAATGCAGACTTTGCAACTGATTCTGCTTCTGTAGGCAATTTCTCAAAGTCAGCTTGTTTGGCGTATTCCGCAGCTTTGAGTCCGGCATACTTGCCGAACACCACCAAATCGAGCAGGGAGTTGGTTCCCAAACGATTCGCACCGTGAACAGACACACACGCACATTCACCTGCCGCAAACAAACCAGGGAGCGTGGTGCCTTTATCGTCCACGACCACTTCGCCATATTTATTAGTGGGGATGCCACCCATCGTGTAATGCGCTGTCGGCTGAATGGGCATCACCTGAGTCACCGGATCCACGCCAAGGTAAACGCGGCAGAAATCGATGATGTCAGGAATCTTTTTAAGAACGGTATCGGCTGTAATGGTGTAAGGTGTGCCATCGGGATTGGTACGTCCATCCATCGCCGCATACTTATTGACGCTTTCCGGGCGAATATCGAGATAGACATAGTTCGAGCCGTTGATACCGCGGCCTTCCTTGATCTCGGTGTAGATTGCGCGCGAGACCACATCACGTGAGGCCAGGTCTTTCACCGTCGGCGCATACTTCGGCATAAAGCGTTCCCCATTGCCGTTGATGAGAATGCCGCCTTCGCCACGCACACCTTCAGTGATGAGAATGCCAAGCTTGTAGATTCCCGTCGGGTGGAATTGGAAGAATTCCATGTCTTCGAGCGGAATGCCATGACGAAGCAAGATCGCTGCGCCATCACCGGTGTAGGCGTAGGCATTAGATGTCACTTCGAAGATGCGGCCATGTCCGCCCGTGGCGAAGATGACTGCCTTGGCATGGATGGTATGCAATTCGCCGGTAGCAAGTTCCACGGCTACCACGCCCGCGGCTTTGCCATTGACCATGATAAAGTCCAGCACTTGATATTCATCGAAGAAATTGACCTTGTTCTTCAAGCATTGCTGGTACAAGGTTTGCAAAATCATGTGACCGGTGCGGTCTGCGGCGTGCGCCGCTCTTCTGACGGGTTTGCCCGTTTCATTGTTGGTGTGACCACCAAATGGTCGCTGAGAGATGCGCCCATCGGGTGTGCGGTCGAAGGGCAGACCCATGTGTTCCAATTCCAACACAGCATTGATCGCTTCGTTGGTCATGAACTCGATGGCGTCCTGATCGCCAAGGTAATCGGACCCTTTGACGGTATCGTACATGTGCCATTCGGGTTTGTCTTCTTCGTAGTTGCCCAGCGCCGCAGAGATGCCGCCCTGTGCCGCGCCCGTATGGGAGCGTGTGGGATATAACTTGCTGATGACGGCGGTCTTTGCTGTGCGCGAAGCGTACAAGCCAGCCATAAGACCAGCCCCGCCCGCCCCAACCACCACCACATCAAATTGATGAACGTTCGCCATGAATTACTCCTGAATGTTTCCTGCTTTGACGTGTATCGACGATCTACTTACGAAGTCCAGATGATCCACAAGCCCATGAAGCTCATCGAAGCCATCATGATGATGCTCAGCAGACGCACGAACTTGCGTCCGCCCTCACTTGCGATGTAATCATCTGCAATGACGACCAACCCATGCACGCCATGTGCCGTGGCGACCAACAACAACGCGCTGGCGATCAACTTCCAGAACGGAGTGACCCAGGCGTCAGTGCTTTCGAGGTCGGTGCTTTGCACGTGAGTCACGTTCGGCATGAACGCCCAACGCATCACGTCGGCAAAGTTCATGTTGTTGCGCGCACCCATTACCAGGGCGCCGATCAGCCCAAAGAGGATCAAGGCATACATTGCCAGCGCGGAAAGACGCGTGAACAACCACATGATGGACTCGAAATTTGTCAATCCGCGTCCTTTGATGGAAAGAGTTCTCGATTTCTTCGTCATCTTACCCTCCCAGAGCCGTTTGCAGGATCACGAAGACCGAAATGCCATACAATGGAATGAAGACCGCCCACTCGATCCAGATGGCTTCCGTTTGATAGTCGAGCAATTTGGGGAACAGGTCCAGAATGGTGATGCGCAAACCGTTGATGGCGTGGAACATCACACAGAAGAAAATGAAGATCTGGAAAGCCCAATTCTCATAAATGCCGTTGATTGCCCCTCCGAATCTGCCACCGACGAACGAAGCCAGGATGTGCAAAGTGATGAAAATCCCCATGCCCAACCCGCCAATACGGTGCAGGATAAAGGTCAGATATCCCGCCGGACCTCGATAACGCAGACCGGTGGAAAGGCTGACATCCCGTTTCAAGCCCATGATTGCCTCCGTGGTGAAATTTGTTACAAGCGCCAATTTTACTCTTGAATGTCAAAAAACCAAAGTGAGAATAAAGAGGAATGGGAAAGTGACAAAAATCCTGTCAATTTCATTCCTGCTGTCCTACAATAAGGGGTACAAAGACCCTTATAATCCAATTCCATACCACTATCGCCGAAGCATCTTCCCTTTATTCATAGTCGATTGGCAAGCGCAACACTATCCCACAGGAGGCGCACATGTCTGATTCGCACGAATTATCCCGCCGGGATTTCATCAAGGTGACGACGGGAATTGTTGGAGGTCTGATCGGTGCCATCATCGGTTTACCTTCGGTCTACTATTTGATCGATCCCGCACTACGCGAGGGCGGCAAAGAAGCGTGGATCCCCATCGGCAAATTCGAAGATATGCAGGTTGGCACCCCCTACCCGTTCTCGTTCACGCGGGTACAGGTCAACGGCTGGGAACGCACCGCCAGCAGCTTTGGTGGATATGCCATCCGCAAATCGGACTCGCCCGAAGACCTGCTCATCCTCAACAGCCGCTGCACGCATCTTGCCTGTACCGTCAACTGGTCGGCTGAAGCGGAAGCTTTCCTCTGCCCCTGCCACGACGCCGCCTTCGACATTGAAGGCGAAGTGCTGGACGGGCCTCCCCCACGCGCGTTGGATGTGTACGCAGAACACCGCCTCACCGAAGACGGCATCATCGAAATCTTCTTCAAGGAAGCCTAACCATGTGGAAAAATATTTACCTCTGGCTCGATGAACGCATCGGCTTCAATGACCTGTACAAAAACCTGCTCGACCGTCCCGAACCCAAGACCAACTGGTGGAACACACTTGGCTCTGCCAGCCTGTTCCTTTTTATCTTGCAGGGACTGACCGGCATCTTCCTCACCGTCTATTACACCCCCTCACCCGACCACGCCTACGACTCCATCACCTACATTATGGAAGGCGTTGCTTTTGGCTGGCTCATCCGCGGCATTCACCATTGGGGCGCCACTCTGATGGTATTGGTAGTCTTCATCCACATGCTGCGCGTGTTTTACACTGCATCATTTAAGTATCCGCGCGAGCTGACCTGGCTGATCGGCATTGGCTTGTTCCTCACCACGCTCGGCATGGGCTTCACTGGCTACCTGCTCCCGTGGAATCAAAAAGCCTACTGGGCCACCACTGTCGGCACACAGATCGCCGGGACAGTGCCCTTCGTCGGCGAGTTCATCCTCAAAGCCCTACGCGGCGGACCGGAACTCAGCGCCCTCACCCTCCAGCGTTTCTTCGCCGCCCACATCTGGATCATCCCCGCCGTCCTTGCCGCATTGATCGGTATTCATCTCTACCTCATCATCAAGCATGGCGAATCGCATTCCCCAACCAAGGAAGATTAGCGATGAACGACGAAACCAAAAAACAGATCAATGAACGTTACGAAAAGCAGCTTAACAAAGGGGAACGCTTCTGGCCCGATACCATCTTCCGCGACCTCATCATGTCGGTGGGAATCTTCGTCTTGCTGATTCTGTTGGCTACTTTCATTGGCATCCCCGCTGAGCCCAAAGCCGACCCAAGCGACACCTCCTACATCCCGCGTCCGGAATGGTATTTCCTTTTCCTCTTCAAATTCCTTGCGTTGTATGGGCAACTGCCGCTCATCGGCAAGATCGAATGGCTCGCCACGGTCCTTATCCCAACACTTGCCCTTGGCTTGTTAACCCTTCTGCCTTTCATCGAGCGCAGTCCACACCGCCATTACAGCAAACGCGTCCTGCCGATTTCCATCATGACGGTTATGGTGGTCGGCATCATCTTGCTGACCATGACCTCGGAAGTTCCCACTGTCGCAGAAGATGGCTCCACTTTATTGGGGACTCTTCAAACGATTTCGGGAATCGTCATTCCGGTGGTGGCCTACATTCTGTTCTTCGTTTTCAAGAATAACACGCGCCTCATGCTCTGGACGACGGGACTGGCGGCTACAGCGATGATCATCCTCTCAGGGACAGTTCTCGCTCTCGCACCCGAGAAAGAGGCGGAAGAGACCGTCGTCGCCACCACGCTGACAGATCAGATCACTGCCGGGCAAGATTTGTACTCCATCCACTGCACGGAATGTCACGGCGACGATGGCTCGATTGCGATCATCGAAGGCGTGGAAGGGCTGGAAGGCGAGAAGATCACGCCCATCAACAGCCGCGATGTGCTCTACACCATCACCGATGCGTCGATGATCGAACTTATTGCGTATGGACGGCCGAATGCGGGCATGCCTCCATTTGGGAAGACGTATGGCGGCGAGCTCTCGAAGAGTGAGATCGACTATATTGTGGCGTTTATGCGTTACCTCTGGGATGACCGTTTTGAAGCGCCCGTGATCAAGCCGCTCTTCCCGCCGCTCGCAGACGGTGAAGTGCCTTCCTATGATGTTCACATTCAGCCCATCGTCAAACGCTATTGCATCTCCTGTCACCGTCCCGGCAAGGATAATAACAATTATCTGATGACCACCTACGAAGAAATTCTCACCACAGGTGACCATGCCGAATTTAATATCATCGCCGGAGACGAGAACAGCTATCTGTTGCAAACCATTCAGGAAAAAATCATCCTCGACGAGAACGGGGAAGAGATCATCGGTGTGATGCCGCCCACCAAGGCGCTCAAGCCCGATGTGGTGGATGTCTTCCTGCGCTGGATCATGAATGGTATGCCGCAAACCGCCGCAGATGCTGCCACATTGTCCACAACGCCTTCACCTTAACGGATAAATCGTAATTCATAAAGCCGGGATGAGACATCCCGGCTTTTATTTTTCAGTTTTTAAAACAGGTACAATTGATCCATCAAATTAATAGATTGGAGAACAAATGAAAACAGACAGTGGACTCGAATACATCGAATTGGAAGCGGGCACCGGCACACAAGCTGAAGCCGGTAAAACCGTCAGTGTGCATTACACGGGTAAATTTCAAGATGGGCGCGTCTTCGACAGTTCCGTCTCACGCGGCGAGCCGATCACGTTCAAGCTTGGTGTGGGACAGGTCATCAAAGGCTGGGACGAAGGCATCGCGCTGATGAAAGTTGGCGGAAAAGCCCAGCTCATCATTCCCTCAAACCTTGCCTACGGCGAACGTGGCGCGGGCGGAGTCATTCCCCCCAATGCAACGCTTGTCTTTGATGTCGAGTTGGTGGATGTGAAGTAACAATTAACAAAAAGGTCGAGACTGAACTAGTCTCGACCTTTTTTTACAGCAGTTTCACTTATCCCATGTGCTTGATAATCGCACTACCAAATTCAGAGCATTTCACTTCGGTGGGGTTATCCATCAGGCGGGCAAAGTCATACGTGACCGTTTTCGCTGCGATGGCGCCTTCCATGCCCTTCACGATCAAGTCCGCAGCTTCGCCCCAACCCATGTAGCGCAGCATCATCTCACCCGAGAGAATGACCGAGCCGGGGTTGACCTTATCCAAGTCGGCATATTTCGGCGCGGTGCCGTGAGTCGCCTCAAAGATGGCGTGACCTGTCACATAGTTGATGTTCGCACCCGGAGCGATACCGATACCGCCCACCTGCGCCGCGAGCGCATCGGAGAGGTAGTCACCGTTCAGGTTCATGGTGGCGATCACATCGTAATCGCGCGGACGGATCAGCACGAACTGAAGCGTCACATCGGCGATGGAGTCCTTCAGCATCAGCTTGCTCTTCCATTTGCCGTCGCCGTGGGTATCCCACAACTTGAGCGCTGCTTCCACTTCACCCTTGATCTCTGCCTGCTGGGCAGGGCTCATCATGTCAAAGCCGGGGTCGATCATCTTGGCATTGTCTTCAACAGACAGGTTCGGGTTCTTCTCTTTATTGCCGAGAATCCAGCTTTCGCGCTCGGTCACCACATCGTTGCGGAACTCGCGCTTGCCGACGGCATAGCCCCAGTCCTTGAAGGCGCCTTCAGTGAACTTCATGATGTTGCCCTTGTGGACGAAGTTCACGCTCTTGCGCTTGTTCTCCAACGCCCACTTGATGGCAGCGCGGGCGAGGCGTTCGGTGCCTTCTTCAGAAACCGGCTTGAAGCCGATGCCCGAAGTCTCAGGGAAGCGCATCTTGGCATATTCCTTGGGGAAGGCTTCCTTGAACATTTCCTTGAAGCGTTTGTTATCTTCGGTGCCGTTCGCAAATTCGATGCCTGCGTAAATATCCTCGGTGTTCTCGCGGAAGATGACCATATCCACAAATTCGGGGTGATTCACCGGCGAAGGCACGCCCTTATACCAGCGCACCGGGCGCAGACAAACGTACAAGTCCAGCACTTTGCGCAATTGCACATTCAACGAGCGGATGCCGCCACCGATCGGTGTGGTCAGCGGACCCTTGATGCCGACCAAAAATTCCTTGAAGGCTTCAGTAGTTTCATCAGGCAGCCAACTCTGGAACAACTTGAACGACTTCTCGCCTGCGTACACTTCCATCCAGTTAATTTTGCGCTTGCCGCCGTACGCCTTCTCCACCGCCGCATCGAACACACGCACCGACGCGCGCCAAATATCGCGCCCGGTCCCGTCACCTTCCACGAACGGGATAATTGGATTATCAGGAACCTGCAACTTGCCATCCTGAATACTGATCTTTGCCCCACCCTCGGGGACTTTAACGTTCACATATGACATTGTCTACCTCTTTTGACTATTGTTTTTGAAAATAACTGCTGGATTATACACCCGCGACTCGGGTGAAAAAAGTGAAGATACTCTTAAAACCCGCATCACACCCCGGCGATAGCGGACTCTCACCAGAAAGCAAGACTCCCCCGACCGGGCCGGGGGAGTCTTGTCTGTTAATTTTTCTGCGACTGCATCTTGTATTTCTTCAATGCATTCCAACCCACGAGCATCTTTTCCTTCTCATCCCACAGCCTGAAATACAACGACCTCAAACTATCACGGATGGTCAACGGCTCGATCTGGAACATGGGATTCTCTTGATGACATTGCTCCAGCTTGTAATTGGGAATCTTCGGGCTGAGGTGATGGATGTGGTGGAACCCGATATTGCCCGTGAACCACTGCAAAACCTTGGGCAGCTTGTAGTAGGAACTGCCGTCCATGCCGGCATTGAAGAAGCTCCACTCCTGATGGCGCTCCCAATACGTCGGGTCGAAGTTGTGCTGGACGTAGAACAACCACACGCCCGCGCCGCACGCCATCAGCAAAATGGGAAGCTCCACCAGCAGATAAGCCTGCCAGCCGATGTGATAGATCGTCCAACCGATGAACCCGACCAGCGCAATGTTCGTCCAGATGACGCTGTTCTTTTCGCGGACGCCCGCACCATGATCCCAGAAGCGATGCGTAATCGTAAAGACGAGCGTTGCCCCAATGGTGAAGAGAATCAACGGGTTGCGCATGATGCGATATCCGATCTTTTTGTACCACGGCGCAGCCAGATATTCCTCCACTGTCATCGTGTACACATCGCCAATGCCGCGACGATCCAAGTCACCCGCTGTGGCATGATGGATGGCATGCGAATGTTTCCAGTTGTAATACGGGGTGAAGACTGCCACGCCCAACAACAGACCGAGACGGTCATTGGCGAGTTTGGTCCGAAAGAACGAACCATGACAGCAATCATGGAAGATGATGAACATGCGCACCATGAAGCCCGCAGCGGGAATTGTCAACAACAGGGTCAGCCAGTAGCCGACCTCCAAACTGCGATATGCGAGATACCACAGCACAAAAAATGGGATGACCGAATTTGCCACCTGCCACAAACTGCGCCAGGTTTCAGGATAGGCATATTTGGCAACAATGGATTGCCATTTGATTTGTCCAGTGTTCATGTCTCTTCCTCCGGGAATGATTATGTACTTAAACAATCAACTCGGCATGCGGTTACGATGTCTGCCGAGGAATTCACAAACATCTTACTGCACTCTGTAAATGAGTTCACCGCCTCTTAGGTTTCACTTAACCTGCCCGTGCGGGTATACTCGCCCCATGCTCAAACTTCCCGGCTTGATCGACCCACATGTCCATGTGCGCGAACCCGGCGCCACCCATAAAGAGGATTGGGATACTGTCACTCAGGCGGCTCTCGCTGGCGGCGTGACGACCCTCCTCGCGATGCCCAACACCAAACCGCCCATCTTCGATGAAGCCACACTCACCCTCGCGTTGGATGCGGCAAAAACCAAAGCGCGCTGTGACTATGCCCAATTCGTCGGTGCGGGACCCGACAATGCCGACATCGTCGCTTCGCTCGCCCCGCAAGCGGCCGGACTCAAAATGTACCTTGACTCCACCTTTGGAGAACTGCGCCTCGATGACATGACGCTGTGGACTCCGCACTTCCAAGCGTTTCCCAAATCTGCGCCGATGGTGATGCATTCTGAAAGCCGCACGATGGCGGCGGCGATTTTATTCTCCGCCGTGTACGATCATCCCGTTCACATTGCGCATGTTTCGTTGAAAGAAGAGATCCTGCTCATCAAAGCCGCCAAGGAAAAGGGCATCAAAGTGACCTGTGAAGTTTGCCCGCATCATCTATTTTTGAGTAAAGATGACATCCCCGCCATTTCACACGGACATCCCGGCAGAGGCGAAGTGAGACCCCGACTCGCCACACAAGCAGATGTGGATAGCCTGTGGACAAATCTGGAGGTGGTTGATTGTTTCGCCACCGACCACGCCCCACACACCTTGGAAGAAAAAGACAGCGACAATCCACCGCCCGGCTTCCCCGGTTTGGAAACAATGCTGCCATTACTGTTAAAAGCAGTAGACGATGGACGATTGACCCTCGACGATGTAGTGCAAAGGCTTCACACCAACCCCAAACGCATCTTCAATTTGCCCGAACAGCCAGACACCTGGGTGGAAGTGGACGAATCCGCGATGTATGAGATCAAAGCCAGTGAGCAATTTACACGCTGCGGCTGGACTCCCTTTGAAGGTTGGAAGGGCAGAGGAAAAGTTCGCAAGGTTGTTCTGCGCGGGAAGACCGCCTTTGAAGATGGGAAGATTCTCGTCGAAAAAGGCTATGGCAGGAACGTGCGTGGGTAATTCACTGTATTGCTATCCGAAATCTCGCATCAATACCCCATATTTTGGGGTATTTGTTCAGACAACATATCTCTCCACAATACCCAAATCTGTGGATAAGTGCCCCTAAACTGTGGAAAACTCCTCTACCCTGTGGACAACGGGCAGTTTTCTGAGAAAACATGTCAGACAAATTAATAACACCCTCCCCCCATATCTGGGGGGTAGTTTTTCGGTCTACCGAGATATGGAAGAATCATAAAAAGTACTTTTTGCATCTACATTTTGGTGTGGATAAGTTATCCAGTCACAACCCACAGTGAGGCTGAATCTTGGAATCAGCACTCAACCTAAGGTTTGGTGCGAAGCGCGAACATCGCCCCATATGTGGGGGGTGATTGAGGTTATCCACATTATCCACAGCCCCTACTATTATTACGAATCCATAATCATACTTATATACTGCTTGAATCCAATCTTTAAATCCTGTACAATCCACAAAGAGAGTTTGTCCCCACTTTGCCAACCTTGGGAGGTTGCCATGGATATGATCAAAGTTTCAGCCAACTCCCGTACCTCTGCAGTCGCCGGGGCGATCGCGGGGGTCATCCGTGAACACAAACGGGCAGAGGTGCAAGCGATTGGAGCCGGAGCAGTGAATCAAGCTGTGAAGGCGCTGGTGCTTGCATCCAGTTATCTCAAGAACGATGGGATCGATGTGGTCTGTGTCCCAGAGTTTGTGGATGTAGAGATCGAGGATAAGGTTCGCACTGCCATCAAGTTGGTGGTCGAACCGCGGAATCCTCCTGCCCCGTAATTCCCGCTGGACAAAAATTTAATCGACACGTGAAGCCAGGGTGGCGTACGTGTGCCTGCCAAGGGTATAATCTTCACATGTGGATGAAGGTCTGCTTCGCTCTGCGCCGGGAGTTGTTCCCGCGCCCATAGCGGACTTTCGCCTTGGCTTTTTCCATGCGAACCTGGAAATCCTTCCCGCGCGCTGCTTTGGTGATCTCCCTGCTGCTGGTTTTGTGTGCAGGTCTGTTTGCGCCGCGTGTGGAGCAGGTAGGTGCGAAGCCTGCAATGGTTTATCCGGCTACATCTGTAGTAATTAGTGAGTTTCGTTTTCGCGGAGATACTGTTGGTAATCCTGCTGAAGACGAGTTTATTGAGTTATATAATCCAACTACTGTTGCTATTGACATTAGTGGGTGGGAATTGCGCGGTTCAAATAATGCTGGTGGGGGCACTGGTACGCCACGTGCTACTATTCCAGCGGCTACGGTCTTGCAACCAGGACAATATTATCTAATAGCTCACAATGCAGGATACACAGGTCCTGTTACTCCTGACTTAACTTATGTTACAGGAATCACGAATGATGGTGGCATTGCGCTAACTCTTTCAGGTGGAACTACAATTATTGATCAGGTGGGACTAAGTGTTGGTTCTCTCTATAAAGAGGGTACACCTCAAATTCCTCTTACGACAAATGTAGATCGGGGCTATGAGAGACGGATTGGTAATGTAAATGGAAATTGTCAGGATGACGATAATAATTTAGCAGATTTTTTCCTTGTTACACCTAGTAATCCACAAAACTTAAGTAGCCCATTTGTGTTTTGTGGTATTCCAACAGCTACACCTACTTCTACAAATACAGCCACCAATACCTTTACTCCAACCAATACATTACCTCCAACAGATACCCCTCCCTTCTCGCCTACTCCCACACTTACCCCTGCGCCCGGTGAAGTTGTCATCAGCGAAGTGGCGTGGTCTGGAACCTTAGCCACCACCAACGACGAATGGATCGAGCTGTATAACACTCGCTCCACGCCAATTGATATCAGCGGTTGGCGTTTGGTCAGTGATAGCGGTGCTGTGGATATTGTCCTCAATGGGATTATTCCCGGCAATGGCTTTTTCCTCCTTGAACGAGCGCGCGAACTGACGGTTAGTGATGTGCCTTCCCATCAGATATATTTTGGTACCCTTCCCGATACAGGCGATGCCCTCCGCCTGAGCAAACCTGACGGAACCATTGTCGACACCGCCAATGGTGACGGCGGAAGCTGGCCCGCAGGGACTGGCTCCACGACCTTTTATAGTATGGAACGCTTGATGAATGGCTCTGTGGTTGCACCGGATACATCCGCTGGTTGGGTGTCCAATAACCAACCGACAACATGGTTTGCCCATGATGCTGCAAACAATCTGATCCATGGCACGCCGGGCAGTCCCAACTTTAATTTCATTGCCACGATCACCCCAACACTCACACAGACGAGAACTTTTACCCCTACCATCACACCGACATCATCGGGCATCCGCTCGGTCATCATTAACGAAATCGCCTGGGCTGGTACAGCATCAGGTCTTGCCGATGATGAATGGATCGAACTGTACAATCCCAGTGGTATCCCCATCGACCTCACCGATTGGGAGTTGCGAGCCTCCGATGGCACTCCCACCATCATTTTGGATGGGATCATCCCCGCGGGCGGATATTTCCTGCTTGAACGCGATGATGATACTGTTGTATCCGATATTGCTGCCAATCAAATTTATACAGGGGCTCTTTCGAACAGCGGAGAGATATTGTCTCTGGTGGATACGTCCAACAAAGTCATCGACACGGCCAATGGCAACGGTGGCGGCTGGCCGCGCGGAAGTTCATCCACCTATGGCACGATGGAACGAATTGCAAATACCACCGACAGTGACAGCGCCTGGGTGACCAATGGCGGTTCACCAAGAAACGGGAAGAACGCCAATGGCGGCGATATCATGGGCACGCCAAAAAACAAGAACACGACTGGACCCACCCCGACGCCGTCCCGTACCCCCACAGCCACACGGACGCTGCCTCCGCCCACAGTGGTCATCGACCCGCGCCCCATCATCAACGAGATCCTGCCGCGCCCCGGCTACGACTGGAACGGAGATGGCAGAGTGGATGTCTTCGATGAATTCATCGAGATCAAAAATCTCACCGCCATAAACATCAACCTGAAAGGCTGGCGCTTGGACGACGAAGCCAACCTCGGGTCAGACCCCTATACCCTGCCAGACCTCGTCTTGAAGCCCGGTGAACGAGCCATTTTCTATGCCTTGGAGACGAACATCCTGCTTAGCGATGGCGGCGATACCGTGCGCCTCATCAACCCGAGCGGAAAGATCTACGACGCCTATACCTACGCCATCGCGCGCGTCGAAGACCAATCCATTTGCCGCCTGCCCGATGGCAACCCCGGCAATTCGTGGTTCGAAGATTGCATCCCCACGCCCAACCTGACCAACTCGCGTGAAGGCAGTGTGCCATCTGCGCCAGGCGGCAATGCTGAATCCCCTGTCTGCGATCTGCCCGACACCATCCCCGCCGACTTCTTCTTCGCCGAATGTCGCGGCTACGGCGCCGGGATTTGGAATCCGCTGTTCTGGGATGCAACCGGCTGGATGGATAAACACTTCCTTCCGTCCATCACTGGCAAGTGGAAATCGTTTGTTGAGTAAAATAGACCCTAAAGGAAAAACCTTTAGGGTCTTTATTTTCAATAAGGAACATTCATGGAAACCTTCTTCTCTTTTTTGGAAAAACGGGTGGATGACAGCTCCTCCCTCCTGTGCGTGGGACTCGATCCGCATGTCTCCGACCTCCCAAGCCCCACTGCCGCATCTGCCCTGACGTTTAGCCTGAATCTCGTCAAGCAGACTGCGCGCTACGCCGCAGCCTTCAAACCCAATGCCGCGTTCTTCGAGGTCTTCGGCGCGGAAGGTTGGACAGCGCTCAAGCAGGTCATCGAAGCCATCAGGGAAGAATCAGACCGAATGGGTTCACGCATCCCCATCATCCTGGATGCGAAGCGCGGCGATATTTCATCTACAGCCGAGGCGTATGCCCAATCCGCATTTGAGTCGCTCGGCGTGGATTGCATCACGTTGAATCCATATTTGGGAAAAGACTCCATCGCACCGTTCCTCGGCTATGACGAACGGGGTGTGTTCCTGTTGTGTAAAACGTCCAACCCCGGCTCTGGCGATTTGCAGGATGTGAAACTGGAAACGGGTGAGGCGCTGCATATTCATGTCGCCAAACTGGCGCAGACATGGAACACGAGGAACAACATCGGGCTGGTGGTCGGTGCGACGCATCCACAAGTGATGGAAAATGTCCGCACGGCGGCGCCGAGTTTGTGGTTCCTCGCGCCGGGAGTTGGCGCACAGGGTGGCGAGTTGAAAGCTGCTCTGAAGGCGGGGCTGCGTGCAGACGGCAAAGGCGTGTTGTTGCCTATGTCGCGCGCGATCTCACGTGCTGAGAATCCTGGCAAAGCTGCGGCGGATATTCGCGATGAGATATTGCATATCACACGTGAGTTGAAAAGCCGCTGATATTCATAGAAAAGGAATCTTTCATGACAAAACTAGACGCACACCTTGCCTCCCTTGCGGATGGTCTGCTCGAAGCGGGTTGTATCAAATTTGGCGAGTTCACGCTCAAGTCGGGACTTAAATCGCCAATTTATATTGACCTGCGCTACATCATTTCATTTCCAAAACTGTTGGAGCAAATCGGCGCGGCGTATTTGCCGCTACTTTCCACGTTCCAATTTTCTCGTATTGCAGGCTTGCCTTATGCTGCGATCCCCATTGCGACGGCCATTTCGCTGGCTGGTAATTACCCCATGATCTATCCGCGCAAGGAAGTGAAGACCTACGGCACGAAAGCTGAGATCGAAGGCGAGTTTCATGCTGGCGAGACAGTTGTGGTGATTGATGACCTTGCCACTACCGGTGGGAGCAAATTCGAAGCCATCGAAAAATTGACCGGCGTCGGACTGGTTGTGAAGGATGTAGTTGTTTTGATAGACCGTCAATCTGGCGCGAAAGAGTCGCTGGAGCAGGCGGGCTACAATCTCCACGCCGTGTTGACCATCTCGCAGTTGCTCAATCACTGGGAGGCTACGGGAAAAGTTGAAAAGTCCAAGATCGAAGCGACGAGGGAGTTTCTAAAACAAAATGGATAAAGTCAATATCATCCCCTGTGGACCAGACCGTATGGATGAACTTGTCGCGTTCATTGCTCGCATGAACGATGATCCCGCTCAGCACGTCGCTTACTTCGGAGTTGGCGAAGCGGATGTGCGTTCCACGTTGGCAGAAGCCGTCATCCCACCTGCGGACGGGTTTTATCTTGCCTATGAAAACGAAAAACTTGTCGGCATCTTTGGCGTGGACGCTGACCCTGAGATCGGTCGCGCCTGGCTGTTGGGTCCCATCATTGAGCATGATGCCTGGCAGCAGATCGCGGATGAACTTTTCAATACCATTTTGCCGGTCATCCCAGCGGGCATCCGCGAGCATGAATTATTTTGTGATGCAAAAAATGTCAACGTGCGCCAGTTCGCAGAGCGGCACCAATTTCCATCGCGCGGCGAGACAGCGATCTTCTCCCTTGAAAGAGATGCGTACAATCGGCATCCGATCCCTGCACATATCCAGAACTTTCAAGAGTCGTATTTCAATTCCTTTGAACGCCTGCATAACGAACTTTTTCCCAACACATATTACACCGCGCGGCAGATGGTCGAAAAGCTGGATGATCATCACCGCCTGTTTCTTGCGACAGATGGCGACAAACTGCTTGGCTATCACTTTTGCAAAACGGAATCGGAATCAGGATACGTGGATTTCATCGGCGTGGACTCATCCGCTCGTGGGCGTGGAGTCGGTGTCAGTCTGCTCGCCTCAGGTCTGGACTGGATGTTTGCTGCTCCCACGACAACTCGCATCAACCTGACAGTGAATGCGGAGAACGACTCTGCGCAAAGCCTTTACAAAAAGTTCGGCTTCGTCTGCGAACGAGTCACAATTGGATTTAGGAAGACCCTTCAAGGATAATCATTGTTCCATGTCTCGAATCAAATATTTCAGTCTTCTGCTTTTGTTTTTTTTCATAACCGCATGTGGTTCTCTGAACGTAACGACTGAGCCTGTGCCCACTGAGACCATCGTTGTCATCCCATCGCCGACTCTCCCGGCAGTGACGGATTTCATCGTCACGGGAACGTATGCCACCCAAACTTATGATAATGGCGCGGTTTGTGTCTTGCAGATCAAGGGGGAGCCGGAACTGACATTCCATTTCAACTGTAATCGTGGCGCCCCATCGTATAACATGGGGATTCTCTCAGGGACGTTCGAAGTGCTGGAACCTAATGTTGGTTTGTTTCAAACAGATCAATTTGGGAATTGCGAACTGCGATTTGAATTTGGCGAAACGAGCGTGAACGTGACTCAAACCGGCACAGACTTTGAATGCGGTTTCGGCAATGGCGTCACAGCAAACGGAACCTATACATTTCAAACCAGCGAAACTCCGGATATTCCCTAAACGTGTATAACCTTCTTCGTCCACTTCTCTTTCGCCTTGAGCCGGAACAAGCACATGCACTGACGGTACAGGCATTGCGTCTTGCGGGTTATGTCCCGCCTGCGCGTTGGATACTCAATCTTCTGTTTTATACCAAGCCGAAGCCTGTCCAAGTTTTCGGGCTGACGTTCAAAAATCCGATTGGGCTTGCGGCGGGATATGACAAGGACGGTGTCGCTGTGCGCGGACTCTCATCACTTGGCTTTGGTCACGTGGAAGTGGGCACGGTCACACCATTGGCACAGGAGGGCAACCCCAAGCCGCGAGTTTTTCGTTTGGTCGAGGATGAGGCGGTTATCAATCGCATGGGCTTTCCCGGTTTGGGCGCGGCGTACGTCGAAAAACAATTGCGTTCGTACCGCCTCTGGGAGACGGGCTCGTCCCTTGCCGGAGATTGGTTCTCCCGCATTTCAAAACCGAAGAAACGCAGCAACATGATCCTTGGCGTCAATCTTGGGAAGAACAAGTCCACGCCTAATGAAGAAGCTGTGTTGGATTATTTGGCGCTGGCGCAGAACTTCTCGCCGTATGCCGATTATCTAACGATCAACATCAGCTCGCCCAACACGGTGGGACTGCGTCAACTGCAAGGCAAGCAGGCGTTGGAAGGCTTGTTGGTTCAGATCCATGAACAGCGCAAATTGGAAGAAGCGGACTTGCAGAAGCGCCTGCCAATCCTTGTGAAGCTCGCGCCGGATCTTTCGGATGCGGAGTTGGACGACGCCATCGAGGTAATCGTCAACTCGAAGATGGATGGCGTCATTGTCACCAACACAACCCTTGCGCGTGAGGGATTGCGCTCAGACTCAAGGGGAGAAACAGGTGGATTAAGCGGCAGTCCGCTGCGGGTTCGCAGTGAAGCGGTTCTTCGTCAGACGGTGAAGCGCGTAAATGGACAAGTCCCTGTGGTGAGCGCGGGCGGGGTGATGAATCCAGATGATGTAAAACGCCGCCTCGATGACGGGGCGGCGCTGGTACAGGTATATACCGGGTTGATCTATCGCGGACCTGCACTGGTGCAGCAGATCGTGAAATCGTTGTAGCTATTTTGCCGGACGCAAAACGGGCATGGGGGCATCGTTGCGTTTGGTGAAGAAGCCTTCGGGCAATGGCAGGGGGGCAAGCACACGCTGCGTTGAAATCGAATCCGATGGGATGTAGTACAAGTTGATGGGGCTTTCGGTTCCAAGACGGATATCTTGAAACGCGAAGACAACATGCGTTCCATCAGGGCTGAAGGCGGCATCGCGATAACAGCAATTGCCTTCATAGGGCGCGGCTTTTTCAAACTTGTGAGTGAAGGCGTTGTAAAAGATCAGGTCGCCAAAACCGGCATTGCGCACGCCGCTGTTGATGAAGAAGACCATGTCGCCGTCATAATCGTAGTTGATGATCTCGTTGTTAAACTGAAACCACGGACCGGGGAAATCGTCGATTCGTACGGGTTCGGCATCCCCGCATTTGGAAATGTCCATGATGCGGATGGTGTCGGCAAATTTTCCATTTGCGTTGGCAAGATATTTGATCGCAAGCCGTGTGCCATCGTCTGCCCAGAGCACATCTTTGACGGCCAGCTCGTCGAAGAAGAGACAACCTTTCATATCGAGCAAGGCACTTTTGCGGTTGACCGTCTTTAGCGTTTCCACATTGTATGGCACAACGAACAATTCACGATTCAACACCAGCGCCACTTGCGTTCCATCTGGTGAGACGTTGAACGCTTCGAAATATTCCGCCGAAAGGAAATTGGCAATGATGTCTTCGCGCAAAGTTTCAATGTCCACGATCTTGGCGGTCTTGCCGGTGAGATACAAAATGGTGTTGCCATCAGGCAGCCATTGCAGGTTGAACTTTGCCACGCCATCGGTTGTCACTTGTTGCAGATCCGAGCCGTCCACGTTCATGATGTAAATGTCGTTATTGCGCAGGAAAGCGATCTTATCCGCGCCGCCGATGACGGGCAGGCTGGGTCCTGCCACGACGGTTTCGGTTGGAATGACTGTTTCTGTAGGCGATGACTCCGTTGCGGGTTCTTCTGTGGCGGAGAGCGGAGTCTCAATCACAGGCTCGCTGGCGGCTGTGGAAGTCGGCGCTTCTTGCGTGAGCGGAGGCTGATTCGCGTTGAGGAAGAAATATGCCCCGCCGCCGATTAATCCAATCAACACCACACCCGCAAGAATGGCTGGGATGGGACTGCGTTTTTTCTTTGAATGCCTTGCGATGGTTGTGCGGTTATAGGGTGATTCTTTGAGCGTATCACCAGACCTGTGAATGACGGGATTCTCTCCGCGTAGAAACGCCTTGATGGTTTCGACCATCTCCACGGCCGTCGAGAAGCGGTCATCGGGGTCTTTTGCCATTGCGGTGGAAATAACTTTTTCCATCCAGCTTGGCAGGTTGGGGTTGGCTTCCAAAATGCGCGGCACTGGCTCGGTGATGTGTTTCAACGCCAGCCCGAGCGGAGTATCCGCCCGGTAGGGTTGTTTGCCGATCAGCATTTCGTAGAGGATGACGCCCAACGCGTAAATGTCGGCGCGCCCGTCGATGGCTTCGCCGGACGCCTGCTCAGGTGCCATGTATGCCGGGGTGCCGATGATGGCACTGCCAGTTACATTGCTGGCTTCACCTTGACTGAATTTTGCAATTCCAAAATCGGAGATGAGCGGCGTGTGCTTGTTGGTGAACAGGATGTTTGCCGGCTTGAGGTCGCGGTGGACGATGCCTTTCGAGTGCGCCTCATCCATGCCGGGGGCGATGTGCTCAAGCACCTTGACGGCTTCTTCGATGGAAAAGGTCCGTTCGCGGATGCGTTCAGAGAGTGAGCCGCCGCTCATGTAGCGCATCACGAAATAGGGCTGGTTGTTCTCCTCGCCGACATCATACACAGGCACGATCGAAGGATGTTCCAGCTGGGCGATGATCTTCGCCTCGCGCTCGAAGCGCAGACGGAACTGCGGGTCCGCGTGGATCAACTCCGGCGGCAAAAACTTGATGGCAACTTCACGCTCGAAGCGTGGGTCGTAGGCGCGATACACGGTGGCGAACCCGCCGCGTCCCAACTCAGATTTGATCTCGTAACGCCCGATCTTTTCAGGAAACATGTCGCCAAGTATACCGATTCAAAAGAACGCCTGCAAGAAAATTGCGTTACAGAATCGTAGGGTGGAAACCCCTTGTGATCAGGATTCCATGTACAACCCGCCCGTCGACTCCATCCAATCGGCGATGCGATCCACCGCGCCGGTGATGTTATTGTCCGAAATGTCGATTTCGATCTTGGGCAGGCTCGACTCGTCAAAGAGGCGGCGGATGAGCTTTTGTTCCTCCACGAACAGATTCAAGTCATCATATTGCGATGGATTTCCCGAAACCTTGAGTCGCTCAGCGCGCGCCGCTGCGAACGACTCGGGCGAACGGGTCATCATCACGAGGCGGAAATTCAACGGGATGAGTCTCTCCTCCAGCCAGCGGAAGTCATAATCCTTGTTGTATTTCATCAACTGATACATGCGCGTGGACAGGTGAAAGCGATCTACGATCCAGGAGTAATAACGCTGGAGTTCAAAGAGCTTGACCCAGGTGGCGTAGGTTTCCATCGCCAGCGCCTCTTCCTGCGGCTCGAAGTTGATCAGTCCGCGCCCCCAGGGAAAATTGGTGAACGCGCACCATTCCCCCGAGACGAGCGGCGAGTGGTAGCGATACTTGCGCGGACCCACAATGCGTGGGTGTTCGTTGAGCGCAAAAGCGATGTCGGTTTTGAACGTCAGGCGGGTGCCTTCAAGGATGATTTTAGGGGTAAGTTTGGGCATGGGCTAATTATATTCGTATGGACAACATTGACGACCTTGCAAACGCCTGAAAATTCTAACAATATTCTGAAATGTTTCAGCAATCTACTTGTGGTATATTCCCACCGTAAAGGTAAACTTATGGACGAAAAAATCACGATCATTGAAGGACCGCCCCCCATATTTGAGCAGGTTAACGATGGTTGGGCCATGGGCTTGAACGAGAGTCCCTCACTCTCTGTGCCAGCTCTCACACGCCTGCGCACTTTCAACGGACCTGCCCTCGTGCAGCGCTGCTACAACGCCTGGCATAACAAGAATTCCATCCATCTCCATTACCGTAACGAGCTGGGGCTCGAACAGACCGCCCCCATTCTCGCCGCCCGCAATGTCGAGACCCAGGACGGGCAAGTCCTCCTCCTGTGGGTCTATCTTGATAGCGAAGCCGTCGAATACGAAGCCGACCCCGGCGACGACGACCAGATCGACGACGAAAACGACAGCCACCTGTAGGTGGCTGTTTTTTTGTTTAAGGATTGATTACAATAGCACGGAAATCATCCCACTAGAAAGAGACTCACCCATCATGTCCACGCTTCTTTCTTCAACGCAACATGGTTCCGTTATTCTGACGCTGAATCGCCCCGAACGCGCCAACGCCTTCAACTTCGAGATGACCCAGGCATTGCAGCAAGCCCTCGTGGATGCCGAAAACAACCCACAAGTTGGTTGTGTCATCATCACGGGGTCAGGGAAAACCTTCAGCGCCGGGCAAGACCTGACCGAAATGAAGCAGGGTGAGGAAATTTCCTACAATGAGCATTTGAACAAGACCTATAACCCGTTGATCCTGCAAATTCGCAACATGGGCAAGCCTGTCATTGCCGCCATCAATGGGGCGTGTGCGGGCGCAGCGTTTGGCATTGCGCTGGCCTGCGATCTGCGCATTGCAAAATCCACCTCATATTTTGTGGTGGGATTCAGTGGTATCGCGCTCGCACCGGATTCGGGTGTCTCGTTATTCCTTTCAAAGTATATTGGCTTGGGACGTGCGCAGGAATATTTCTATACCAACAAGCCGATCCCTGCGCAACTGGCGTTTGACTGGGGCATCGTCAATCGCGTAGGCGGATTCAACTATCAGCGTTTGGTGACTCAAATGGCAGAGGAGTTGGCTCGAGGTCCGCGTGAGGCGTTTGCGTTGGGCAAGAAGGCGTTCAATAAGGCTTATCTTCCCAATTTGGAAGAAATCCTGATGTATGAAGGCATCCTGCAAGAGGAAGCGAGCAAGGTCGAAGAGCATCGTCGGCGTGTGGATGCGTTTTTCAGTCGTCGTGGAAAGTCCTGATACCCCTTTTCGTTTGTGTCAGGGTTCTTATTCAAAATCATCATTTTTTACTAAAAATAATCGGATTTTTGTCATATTGACGGTAGTTTGATTCTCGTGTAAAGTTTCAGGGCAGTTGTGGTTTATTGGATAAACATATGACCCAGCGATTGTACATAAGCCGTGTATAAAGCGGGACCCCGTCCGGGGTGCCCGCTTATTTTTTTCTAAACTCTTACCAAGGAGAGTAAAAATATGTCAGGACAAATCAATGCTTTTGAAATGGCGCAGAAACAGTTTGATGGTGTTGCAAAGCAGCTCAAACTCGATTCTGGCGTCTCGGAAGTGCTGCGCTGGCCTATGCGCGAATATTCCTTCCGCATCCCTGTGCGGATGGATGATGGTTCGTTGAAGGTCTTTCAGGGCTTCCGCGTTCAGCATAATGATGCTCGCGGACCCAACAAGGGCGGCATTCGCTTCCACCCAGCTGAGACCGTGGACACCGTCCGCGCGCTGGCGACGTGGATGACCTGGAAATGCGCCGTGGCGGACATTCCACTGGGTGGCGGTAAGGGCGGTATCGTGGTCGATCCGTCCACACTGTCTGTCCGTGAAAAGGAAGAATTGTGCCGCGGTTGGGTACGAGCCATGTGGAAGAACATCGGTCCGCGCAATGACGTGCCCGCTCCCGATGTCGGCACCACCCCGCAGATGATGGGCTGGATGATGGATGAATATTCCCGCCTCGTCGGTCAGTACACGCCGGGTGTGTTTACCGGTAAACCCCTCGGCGGCGGTGGCTCTCTCGGTCGCACCGAAGCTACCGGTTACGGCGTGATCTACACTGTGCGTGAAGCGATGAAGCATCTCGGCATGGATTCGAAGAAATCCGTTGCGGCGCTTCAGGGCTTTGGCAACGTCTCGCAGTACGCTGCAATCGGTTTTGTTGAAATGCTTGGCGGCACTGTGGCGTGCGTGTCCTGCTATGACCGTCACGACAAGAAAGCCTACACCTACAGCAAGAAGGGCGGCATCGACCCGCGCTTCCTGCTCTCCATCGTGGACGAATACGGAACCATCGACAAGAAAAAGGCAATGGACTCCGGCTACGAAGTCAGCGATGGCGACAAATGGATCGAGTTTGAAGCCGACGTGTTGATCCCAGCCGCGCTCGAAGGTCAGATCAACGCTGATACGGTCAAGAAGATTTCCAAGAACGTCCGCATCGTCGCTGAAGGCGCGAACGGTCCCACCACCCCTGAAGCTGACGAATACTTCAAGAAGAACAACATCTTCAACATTCCCGACTTCCTCTGCAACGCAGGCGGCGTGACGACCTCCTACTTCGAACAGGTTCAGAACGACATGAACTTCTACTGGAGCAAAGATGAGGTTCTCCAGCGCCTCGACCAGAAGATGACCTCCGCCTTCCACGGCGTGCTCGAACGCAGCGAGAAGGAAAAGGTCTACATGCGTGATGCCGCATACATGGTCGCCATCGACCGCGTGGTCAAAGCCATGGAACTGCGTGGCTGGTTGACGGGTGCTGCGTAGCTGGTGATTTGTAATTGGTAATTAAAAAGAGGATGTGCCTGCATGGGTGCATCCTCTTTTTGTTTCACGCTTCTTTCTGCGCTCGAACCTGATTCTGTTTTCTCTGGCATGTTTCCACTCTGACATTTGATACAATCATCAATATCCTATTCCCCATTCATGATTACCTGAGGCCATATGTCCAAACCAACCTTCAAATGGGATGATCCCCTTCTTTTCAACGATCAACTGACTGACGAAGAACGCATGATCCGTGACACGGCGCGGCGTTACTGTCAGGATAAACTCATGCCGCGCATCCTCGAAGCGAATCGACAGGAAGTCTTCCATCGCGAGATCATGACCGAAATGGGCGCGATGGGACTGCTCGGTTCCACCATCCCGGAAGAATATGGCGGCGCAGGTTTGAACCATGTTGCCTACGGTTTGATCGCCCGTGAAGTTGAGCGCGTGGATAGCGGCTATCGTTCCGCGATGAGCGTGCAAAGCTCACTGGTCATGTATCCCATTTACACATATGGCACGGAAGAACAACGCAAGAAATATCTGCCCAAACTCGCCAGTGGAGAACTCATTGGCTGCTTTGGTCTGACCGAGCCGAATCATGGCAGCGACCCTGCCAGCATGGAAACCCGCGCCAAAAAAGTGGACGGTGGTTATATCGTCCACGGCAATAAGATGTGGATTACCAACTCACCCATCGCAGACGTGTTCGTGATGTGGGCAAAGCTTGATGGCGAGATCCGCGGCTTTATTTTGGAAAAAGGCATGAAAGGTTTGTCCGCGCCAAAAATTGAGGGCAAGTTCAGCCTGCGCGCCAGTTCCACCGGTGAGATCGTCATGGACGAGGTCTTTGTCCCTGCTGAGAATTTGCTTCCAAATGTTTCTGGTTTGAAAGGTCCGTTCGGGTGTTTGAATAAGGCGCGCTATGGCATTGCCTGGGGCGCGCTCGGCGCAGCGGAATTTTGCTGGCATGCGGCGCGA
Organism: Anaerolineales bacterium; assembly: GCA_023382575.1. Classification (GTDB taxonomy): domain Bacteria; phylum Chloroflexota; class Anaerolineae; order Anaerolineales; family Villigracilaceae; genus Villigracilis. Next base: position 43,487 of record JAHDWC010000001.1, on the reverse strand, counting down.
CAATACACACTCGACCGCCCGCAGTTTGGACGTCCGCTGGCGGCAAATCAACTCATTCAGTTGAAACTCGCCAACATGATGACGGAGATCACTATTGGGCTACAGTCTGTCCTGCGCGTGGGACGTTTGATCGATGAAGAGAAGTCCACGCCCGAAATGATCTCGCTGGTCAAGCGCAATTCCTGCGGCAAAGCGCTGGAGATTGCCCGTCACGCCCGAGACATGCACGGTGGCAATGGCATCTCAGACGAATACCATGTCATCCGCCATGTGATGAACCTGGAATCGGTCAACACCTACGAAGGTACACATGACATCCATGCCTTGATTTTGGGCAGAGCGCAAACGGGAATTCAAGCGTTTTCGTAGACGAATAACCATAAAAAAACGACTTGTGTGAGCAAGTCGTTTTTTTATCATTTATGTCCTTCCAAACAGACCACACCCTCACTACCCACATGCGCATCATGCACGACGCCAGCCGGCAGATCGAGCCTGTCACCCGCTTTCAGCGTGAGTGACTTTCCAAGGTCGGGCAAGCCAAAGGTGATGCTTCCCTGAACCACATAAATGACCTTATCGTATCCATGCGAATGGGCGGAGTAAATGTCGAACGGTCCATTTGACCACGCGTAGGGTTCAAGCCCTTCAGCGACCATCAATTGCCAAAGGGTGGTGCGAGTCGGAGGCACAGAATCAGCCCACGGGGTGACAAGAGGCGCGTTCGTCATTTTTGCGATACAGGATAACCAGCATCGATCCAGGCGGCGAATCCGCCGAGCAAAGCATCCACCTTTTCATAACCGTTGTTCAAGAGCAGGAACGCCGCACGGGCGCTCGTATGTTCGTCCGGTCAGGTGCAGTATGTGATGATCCACTGACTTTTTTCAAGTGACAGGTTTTCGATATCGTCCTCGAAATTGACAAGCGGAATGGACATTGCGCCTTCGGCGTGCGCAATGGCAAATGATTCCGCGCTTCGCACATCGACGAGAATGGCTGCACCTGAATCCAGTGCGGCTTTGGCGTCGCTGACAGTGATGCGCGGAACTTGCGCCTCGGTTTGAGGCGCGGTCTCGTTCCTCGGTGCGGAGGTTGGTTCCGCTTGCGGGATGGGGCTACTGCAGGCCGTCAGGACGGCGAACAACAAAACTGCAATAGCAAATGGGAAGGTTCGTTTCATCTCTCTCCTTGATATTAAAAGACATCGGAAGTCATCAAGACCTCCGATGTCTTTTTGAATTCTTATCTTACAACTGGCAGTAGCGTTCCACGCGCTTGCCGATGATGGCGAGGCTGTCGGCCCAGAACTTCTTGCTACGAATGTTGATGCCGAACTTTTCGGCCAGTTCTGCGGCGGGCGCTTCACCCGTAGACGCGAGCAGGTTCTTGTAATCAGGCACGAAGTCTGCGCCGCGCTTCTGATAGATGGCATACAAACCAGTGGCGAAGAGCAAGCCGAAGGCGTATGGATAGTTGTAGAACGAGAAGCCGCTGGTGTAGTAATGCGGCTTCCATGTCCACATGAACTTTTGGAGGTATTTCTCATCCAGCCCCTTGCCGTAGGTGGCTTTTTGCGCGCGTTCCATGATGTCGTTGATCTCGTCAGTGGAGAGCTCAGATTTGGCGCGGCGTTCGAAGACTTCCTTCTCGAACAGGTAACGCGAGTAGATATCCACGACGACTTGCGAGGCGTTGTTCAATTGCGCTTCGAGGATGGCAAGCACTTCCTCCGGGTCCGTGGTTTGCTCCAGCGCGGCTTCGGTGACGATGGTCTCGCACATGATGGAAGCGGTTTCTGCGAGGGTCATTGGAGTGTTCTGCTGAAGCTGGGTCTTGTCCGCTTCGTAGGCGCATTCGTTGTGGAAGGCGTGACCCAATTCATGTGCCAGTGTGCTGACCTGGTCGAACGAACCGTCGAAGTTGGCGAGGATGCGGCTTTCCTTCACCGCGGCAACACCCATGCAGAATGCGCCGCCGCGTTTGCCCTCGCGCTGTTCGCCGTCGATCCAATTCTTTTCAAAGGCGCTCTTGGCAAAGTCACCGAGTTGAGGCGAAAACTTATTGAAGTTTTCCACGATGAAGTCACGCGCCTCATCCCACGAATAGACTTTGTCGGTTTTGCCCATCGGCGCGAAGAGATCCCACCAGGCGAGTTTTTCCTTGCCGATCAACTTGGCTTTGTGCAGGAAATAACGCTCGAACATCGGGAAAGAATCCTTCATCGCGCCAAGCATGGCGTTGAGGGTGTCACGATCCATGCGTGCCGCATCAATGGAAGCGTGGATCGCGTCTTCGCGCCCGCGCTTCTTATCTAGGGTGAGCGTCTCGCCTTTGACGCCGTTGAGACACGCGGCAAGCGTTTCCTTCACGCCTTCCCAGGCTTGATTCTCCGCTTCGTAGGCGCGGCGGCGGACGGATTCATCAGGATGCGAGCGCAGGTTGATGAGTGCTGGCATGGGCATCTTCTGAACCTTACCGTCGAGTTCAAAGTCCACGGTCATTTGCGAGGTCACTGTCCCTTGCAGTTTGCCGAAGGCGTTGCCCCCGCTCAAAGTCAGTTCTGCGGCGAGGGTTTCTTCCGTCTCGCTCATCAAGTATTTGGATTGCTCCGCCGCTTCAAGCAGGATGAATTCATGGGCTTTCGCGGTCGGGTTGGTCTTTGCGGCTTTTTTGATGGCAGGCTTGCCGAGTTTGCCTGCCCAGGCGACGAACCTGGTTTGCAGGACGTTTGCCTGCACGTTCATTTGTTCGAATTCAGACAGCGCGCGCATGGCGTCTTTATCGCGCGAGTTGGTGGTGATGAAGGCGTAGATGTACGGTCCGATGGTGCCGCCCAACTCGAAGAGTTCATTGAGGCGGTTGGTGACTTCCCCGAGGATCTTGCCAAGTTTTTTCGGTTCGGTTTTGTTATCCGCTTTGGCGGCTTTCTTGAAGAAGGTTTCCAGTTCATCGAGCAGGGTCTTGTACTTTTTGACGGCGTTCTTAAATTGTTTGGAATCAAGTGCCGGGTAGACGTTGGTCATGTCCCAGCGGGGTGCGGAAACGGTCATGGGTTCATCTCCTTGATGAAAAGATGGATTAAGTATACCGTGATTGGATGCCGGAAAACCCTGCTGGAGATGGAACTTTTCCTCTTATTTTTCGGTCAATTATGGAGTAAAGTTAAAGTTGAAACTTGGAGGTAATTCTATGAAACAAGATCGTTTTCTCACGGGCATTTTGATCGGGATTGGTCTGCTCATCCTTCTGGCGTTGGGATTGTTCTTCACCCGTCAGGACAAACGCGATTACATCGCCGACGATGTGCCCGAAGGGGTCGCCAATAATTATGTATTGGCCGTGCTGAACAAGGATTACGAGAAGGCATATGGCTATCTCGCGGATCTGGAGAACAAGCCCACGTACGAGGAATTCCGTCAATCCTTTTTCAATGGCATGGTCAGTCCGGGTAACGTCGGCGTGGATATTGGGGAGTCCCAAATCATCGGCGATGAAGCGACGGTCAGCCTGACGTTGTACTATTCGTTCAACGATCCATTCTCCACCCGCACCGGCAACTCAGACCGCGCTTTGTTGGTGGAACAGGCTGGTGAGTGGAAGGTCAGTTCCATGCCGTATAACTTTTGGGATTGGAATTGGTATCAGGAACCGTACAAACCATAATTGGTTGTGAAGCGATAAAAATATGAAAACAATTCGTCGACTCTATTTTTACGTCGTTGCCTTTATCAGCATCGAAGTGGTGCTGTGGGGCATGATCGGTTTGCTGCGCTCCATCCTCAACCCGCAGGATGTTTCAGACAACGCATCCAACCTGGCGCAAGCCTTGGCGCTGATTCTAGTAGGAGTGCCCATCTTTTTGATTCATTGGGGCTGGTCACAGCGCGCCTCTGCCAACGATGCCGAGGAAAATTCCGCCAGCATTCGAGCCATCTTTTTATATGGGATTCTGCTTGGCACGTTGATTCCTGTTGTGCAGAATTTACTGGCGCTGATCAACCGCGCCTTCCTTTCGACAGCCAATCTTTACACCTATCGTGCCGTTGTCGGTGGGACGCAATCCTGGCTGGATAACCTCATTGCCATTCTCATCAACCTGCTCATCGCCGCCTATTTTTGGAATGTGCTCAAATCCAATTGGAAGTCGCTGACTGAAACCGAAAATTTCGCAGAGATCCGCCGCCTGTATCGTTTCGTCTGGGTTGTCTACGGTCTGTTCATCACCGCCTATGGCGCACAGCAAGCGTTGACTTACGCCTTCACATTGCCCTCAAATGTCCTTGGACAAATTGGTAGGGAAGTCGCCATTAATGCGACTGCATTGCTGGTGATCGGAACTCCCATTTGGGTCTTTTCATGGCGCATCGTTCAAGATGCGTTGGCTGATTCTGCTGAAAAGGAATCGTATCTACGCCTCGGCATTCTCTATCTGCTTGCATTGGGTGGTGTGATCGTCTCGCTGGTTGCGGGCGGCAATTTGATCTACATGATCTTGATGCAAATTCTTGGCGCAGGCAAGGACTGGGCGGAGTTCTTTCAGGAAATCGGCGGACCCATTTCTGTCGGTGTGCCGTTTGGGGCGATCTGGGCGTATTATGGAAAATGGCTGAGTCAGCAATTTTCCTTTGACGAGAATGCGCCGCGTCGCGCCGGAAAGCAGAGACTGTTTTCGTACATCCTGTCTCTGCTGGGGTTGGGCGCGACGGTTTTCGGGATGATTTCTCTTTTCTCGGTCATGATCGACCTGATGCTGGGAGGGAGTTATCTTAGCGAGAGCGGATTCCAGGAGCCGCTTTCGGGCGCGCTGGCTACGCTGGCAGTTGGTCTGCCCCTCTGGCTGATGACGTGGCGAACCGTCCAGGCGCAGGCATTGGAAACCAGCGATGCTGGAGATCATGCCCGTCGTTCAGTCATTCGCAAATCCTATTTATATTTTGTGTTGTTCGTCGCTGTCATTGGTGGCATGATCGCAGCCGGGACGTTGGTCTTCAATCTGATCAATACCGCATTGGGCAGTTCTTTATCCGGGGTGTTGAAAGATGTGCTCAATGAATTTCTACAGTTGGCGGTGTTCGTCGTGCTGTTGTTGTATCACCTCTTCGCTTTGCGAAAGGATGGTGCTGCTCGTGCCGATGTTTTGGCGGAGAAGCAGTCGCAATTCAAAGTTTTGATATTTGATCAAGATGGAAAGTTTGGTGAATCTGTTAGAGCGGTGTTTGCCAAACGCGCATCAGATGTACCCGTGACAGTGGTCAACATCAGCGAGGGGGTTCCTGCCGACCTCACAGCAGAAGCTGTGATCTTGCCCGGTTCACTGGCGGTAAATACGCCGGAAAAGCTCGAGGCGTGGCTGCGCTCGTTTCGTGGCAACAAACTCATCGTCAGTGATGAGGCGGCGGGCGTTTTTTGGATGAGCGATTTCGAGCAGACAGCGGATTCCGCCAAGGCAATGGCAGAGGGGCAGGACGTCCGCCCGCGGTCTGCCAAACGCTCGACGCCAGTTTGGATGTATGTGGCCTATGTGTTCGCGGCCTTGTTCGCCCTGCAAGTGTTATTGATGCTGATGTTGTTCGGAATTTCGATGGTAACCGGGTTCTAAGCGAGGAGGTCACGTGTGAAGCGTGACCTACTTTCGTCTTAATGATATACTTTTGAAAACTTTGATTCGAGGCGATGAACCATGAAAGTAACAGTCCTTCAAGAGAACCTTGCCCGCGGTTTGAGTATTGTTTCGCGCGCTGTATCGCCGCGCAGTACTTTGCCTGTTTTATCGAATATTCTGATCGCAACCGACGAAGGACGCCTGCGTCTTTCCGCCACGAATCTTGAGTTGGGAATCACCTGTTGGATTCCTGCGCGCATCGATGAGAACGGGTCAACAACTGTCCCTTCGCGGACGTTTTCAGATTTGGTGAATACCCTGCCGGGCGATCAAGTTCAACTCATGCTCGATACGAAGACGCAAAGTTTGCATCTGCAAAGTGGTTCATCGAATAATGACATTAAGTGCATCGACGCTCAGGAATTTCCCCCGCTTCCGACTCCGGAGATGCAGGGTGCTGTCCAGTTGAATGTGGCTGACTTCAAAGAGATGATCCAGCAAGTAGCGTTCGCCGCTTCGACCGATGAAGCCCGCCCAGTGTTGATGGGCGTGTTGATGAATGTTGAGAAGGATAAGGTCACGATGGCGGCGGCGGATGGCTTCCGTCTCTCTGTGCGGAAAGCACAGTTATCGCAGGCAGTGCCCCAGCCGATTAACATCATCATCCCGGCGCGCGCGTTGAATGAGCTGGCACGCGTCGCACATGATCCGGAAGAACCCATCTACATGGTTGTGCCCAAGCAGCGCGGACAAGTCCTCTTCCGCGTGAAGGATGTGGAAGTCGTCTCACAGTTGATCGAAGGGACCTTCCCCGATTATCACCAGATCATTCCGCGCAATTACAAGTCACGCACGTTGGTTTCGACGGCGGCACTGCTCAAGGCCTGTAAACAGGCAGAGATATTTGCACGCGAAGGCTCGAACGTGGCGCGTTTGGACATTAAACAATCCAATGGCGAGATGCAGCCAAGTGAGGTGGAAATTTCCGCGACCTCGGAAGAGACCGGCAAGAACGAAACCATCGTCGAAGCGACAGTGGACGGCAGCGGCGTGTTGATCGCGTTCAACGTCAAGTTCCTGCGTGAGGCGTTGGAAGTCATTCGTACGCCAAATGTGGCGCTGGAGACGACTGCTCCCAATGCGCCCGGTGTGGTCAAGCCGGTGGGCGACGATAACTTCCTGCATGTCATCATGCCGATGCATTTGGGATAAATTCCGATGAAACGAATCCGCCAGAGATTGTCTCTGGCGGATTTTTGTTATCATATAGCCATCTTCCAGTACAAGCGAGAAGCCCATGACCTTTCCCAGCATTTCCGCCGATAATGTCATCAAGATTTTGCTTGCTTTGAGTCAATATCCCATTTTGAGCCGGCGCATCCGTCACTATATGCGTAAGGCACTCTTTGCACGTGGAATCATCACCCGGTCTGCGTTTGATGCGGAGGCGCGACAGAAGGCAATCGAGTCACAGGCGCGTGAAGGATTGCATAATCCTTATGAAGAAGAGCGGTCAGATGTATGGGAGGAGCGCCTGCTGCGCGTCCGCGATTCGTTGACCGATTTTTATTTTGCTTACAACCTGCCGTATGAGGAATTTGAATACATCGTCCGCAAGATGCTGGCGGAACGCGGCAATACCGATGTGGAGTTCATCTGGTTCAACCCGGAGCTTGCGCCGCAGGATATGCTTTTTGAGCAGGCGGAGATGATCGAAGCCATGCCGGCGAAGGAACGTCAACGCTATGAAGCGCGTTTGCAGGAATTGAAAGCCGTCCTCATCCGCACAATGATTAGCGACCAGTTGAAGTACATCAAGATCGCACGTCAATGGTTCAAAGTGGAAGACTTGCGGGATATTCGCATGCGCAAGATCGGCGGCGGGAAGATTGGCGGCAAGGCGGCGGGAATGCTGCTCGCGATGCGCGTGCTCAAAGAGACGGCTCCGCCTGAACTTCGTGAGCGCTTCAGGCTTCCCGTTTCGTATTATCTTGGTTCTGATGTTTTTTACAACTTCCTGACCTTCAATGATCTTATTCATTGGAACGACCAGAAATATAAAACCGAAGACCAAATGCGTGCGGACTATCCCATGTTGTGCGCGGATTTTTCCAAGGGACAATTCCCGGCTGAGATCATCGACAACCTCGACCGCATTCTCACCGAAGCGGAAGCCCGCCCGTTGATCGTCCGCTCTTCCAGTTTGCTGGAAGATAACTTTGGAACTTCCTTTGCCGGAAAATATGAAAGTATCTTCCTGCCTAATCAAGGTGACCACGACACGCGGCTGTCTGCGTTGATCAAAGCCATTGCGAATATCTATGCCAGCGTCTTGAATCCTGATGCGCTGATGTATCGTCATCACAAAGAACTGGCAGATTATGATGAACGCATTGGCATCCTCATTCAAATCGTAGAAGGCGAGAGGGCTGGACGTTATTACTTCCCGCATGCAGCTGGAGTTGCATTCAGCCGTAATCTGTACCGTTGGTCACCGCAGATCAAACAAGATGAAGGGTTTCTGCGTCTTGTTTGGGGATTGGGGACACGCGCTGTCGATATGCTTGCCGATGATTATCCGCGCCTCGTGGCGTTGAGTCATCCGCGTTTGCATTCATCATCCGATGTGCGTACCATCAAGCGTTATTCTCAGCAAAACATCGATGCGATTGATCTCGAAGCGAATACCTTTACGACTGTTCCTGCTCACGAAGTTTTAGATCCAGATTATGAGCCGTTGCGGTACATCGCGCAGGTGGAGGATGAAGGGAGTCTGGTTCCGATTCGTTCCCGCCTCGCCCCGACCGAAAAGATGGTCATCACCTTTGACGGTTTACTCGCCCGTACACCTTTTGCGGCTTCCATGCGTGCGGCGTTGTCTCTGCTTGAAGCGAATTACGGCTCCCCTGTAGATACCGAGTTCACTGTGCAGATCGTCCATCCCGATGATCAACCTGAAGTGCGCATTACACTTTTACAATGCCGTCCGCAGAGTCATATTCAAGGCGCAGCAGACATTCAAATTCCCAATGACTTGGATGACGAAGACATCATCTTTTCCTCGCAGACCATGGTTCCGCATGGCGCGGTGGAAACTATCCGTTATGTTCTCTATGTCCCGCCAGAAGGATATTTCAGGCTTGAGACGCAGGAGGAGCGTACACAACTGGAACGCGCCATCGGTCAACTCAATTCTGCGCTCAAAGGCGAAACCTTCATAGCAGTTGGACCTGGTCGCTGGGGTACATCCACGCCGGATCTTGGGGTGCACGTCGCGTACAGTGATATTTACAATTCGCGCGCATTGATCGAACTTGCCGGAGAGAAAGTGGGTGGTTCGCCCGAACCATCGTTTGGAACTCATTTCTTTCAAGACTTGATGGAAGCAAACATTTATCCGCTGGCGGTTTTTCTTGATGATGCGAATGCCACCTTCAAACGCGATTTCTTTTACAAGACTCAGAATCAACTTATGAAATTTATCTCCATTGAAAACCCGCGTGTGGTCGCGGCGTTGAAGTTGATCGCTGTGAGTGATTATCGTCCCAACACACACATGGATTTATTGATGGATGCAAACAAAGGGCGGGCGGTCGCTTTCCTGGTTAAGGAAGCACCTGAACCTGAAAATGAGACTCCACTGCTTGGTGCGGCTCCATCTGGTTTGGAATAAAAAAAATGGGCGATGTTGAGTCGCCCATTTTTAATAAATTGATACAGAACAAATGTTCTATATAGCTTTCGCTTCAGACGCACCCATAGAGATCTTTGTGTTTTCTGCCTGACCGTTCACTGGGAAGCGCTTTGTCCAGACCAGCCATGCGATGAATAATGCCATCCCGATCCACGCGGTCGGTGCGGCGAGAGATCCGCCCAAGGCCATATCAAATCCGGGCTCTAAGAAAAGGATAGGCAATCCAGCAATCGCGTTGATCGACCCGTGAGCCAATGCAGCTACCCAGGGACTCTTCGTATTGATATACATCCATGAGATGATCGTACCCAGTAACACACAGAACACGATCATCATAAATACACCAAGGATGGGATATCCCGGATAGTTATGTCCCTGTACGATGACAGGTGCATGCCAAACGCCCCAGATGATCCCGCTCAGCAAGACGGCTTTCCATTGACCTAGTGGCAGTAGTTGTGGAAGTAAATATCCGCGCCAGCCAAGTTCTTCTCCCATGGTGAACAACATATTGAACACAGGACCCAAGGTTAACCCGAGCAGAACTTGGGATAGAACAATTGCCATGACGGGGACTTCGCCTCCGCCAGCTGCGGTTTCCATCGCTGTGCGGATCATTGTGAAATTCAAATCGAGTTTGGCGATTCCGAATGCTAGGGTAAATAAGCCGCCGATGATTGTGAGCACAGGCGGAAGAAGCCAAGCCCACACATAGTAGCGCTTGGGTCCCAGTGTATTTAACCGCAGACTGCTGAATGGCTTTCTCACCACGAATAGCGTGACGAAGATGGCTGCTAATCCGGGTCCCCACATGCCAAGAGCCCAGAGCCCTTGATATACCAATTGCTTGGTTGTTGCGTCCATGTCACCAAGCGCGAGTGGCGCAAGGAACAGGCTCCACGAAAATAGAAACGCGATAACTAAAAACCAGGTGATATTTTTTCTTTCGATCATTTTTCCTCACGAATACTTATATTGCGGCATTGAGCGTTGACGGATCGTCTCACGGGTTAGCGGGCGTTTGGCAATGACGTTAATCTTGTTCTGGTTCTCAAGCACATGTGTGGAGACGACTTCCCAGCCTTCCACACCCCAGTCATTGAGCAGTTGCTCCAGTTCTTCTGCCTTGACACCAGACCAGAATCCGCCGACCGTTTGTACGCGGTATTCCCATTTGGGCAGCTCGTTATTGTTCATGGTTGTCTCCTTTGTTTCACGTGAAACAAAAGTGCGTGCCGGTGAGACACGCACTTTTGTGTTAGCTATGTGTCTCGCTCCTATACAGGATATACGAGTAGATTACCAAAAAGAGAGCAGACCCCATCAACGGGACGAAGAACAACCAGAAAGCCAACTCGCCGCCGAGAAAACTTCCAATGAAGGCTAAGGCTCCTGAAACCATGAACAGGACCGAGCCCAGTTGATGCGTTTTCTCCCAAACGGTATCACTGGAGAGCGTCCAGGGCGTCCGAATTCCGATGAAGAAGTTGCGCTTTGCCTGTCTTAACATGTAGCCGATGAATATGAATAGCACGCCCATAAAGGGTAGCATGGCTGCGCTCATCTTGAAATCCTGATACCCAAGGCTCCATGCCAGTGTCAGCCCGTGGATGTAGAGCATGAACACAGAGATCAGCACGATGAACAGGTTGAATGCGCCGCGGAATTGGGCGATGTTGGCTTTGAGCGGGTCAATGCCGGGGATAACCAGGAATAAGATATACATTCCCAGCACCATGAGCGGCATCATAAACACACCCCAGAATTTTGGCATATACCCGTCCACCTGATCGTTGGCATTCCAGTGAGATGCCATTTGGTCAGGGAGTTGGTTCCATAACAAAACGCCAGCAACAATGGAGATCGCGATGAGGGATAGGACGATGATAGAGGTATTTCGAGTTGACATAAAGTCTCCTTTCTAAACGTGTTTCACGTGAAACGGTTATTTTTCCTTGGGTAGGTTGTTCTGCGCCATCGAAACGACGCCGCTGATCCCGCCAAGGTTCATGGTGTCCACGGCGGAGGAAGGGACGATGACCAGCGCGCCTTTTTCCTTCAGCCCTTCGAACAGCATGTTCATTGCGCGCAGATGCAGCGCGGTTGGATTATCGATATAGGCTCTGGATGCTTCAGCGAAGGAATCTGCGATCTGCTTCTCGGATTCACCGAGGATCACACGCGCCTGACGCTCGCGTTCAGCCTGTGCCTGGCGGGACATCGCATCTTCCAGGTCCTGCGGGATGACAATGTCGCGGATCTCTACTGACTGTACGGTGACGCCCCAGGGAGTGGTACGTTCGTCGATCACAGCCTGCAGCTCCTTGTCGATGGCGCTGCGCCCGACGAGAATGTCAGCCAGCATCTTCTTGCCGATGATGTCACGCAAAGCGGTCTGCGCAGCCCAATCCACGGCGGCGCGGTAATCTTCAACCTCAAGCGCGGCTTTCTCCGCATCCCACACGACCCAGAAAAGCACAGCATCCACATCGACAGGGACGGTATCCTTCGTCAGCGTTTTCTGTGCCGCAAACGGCGTGACCATCACACGATGGTCGATCCACGACGGTGTCGTATCCACGATGGGAATGATCCAAAAAAGCCCAGGTCCTTTCAGCCCGCGGAATTTTCCGAGGCGCAAGACCACAACCTTTTCCCATTGTGAAGCGACTTTGATCGCAAACAAGAAATAGGTGCCAATGGCTGTCCAACCTACGACCCAGGCGCCAATCGCAGCATCAGGATATTTTCCATCGCCGATAACCGCACCGATGATGGCGATGACAAGAAAAATACTGAACAACGATCCTGCGATGGCAGGAATATGCTGGTCTTCCTTTTTATTTTGAACGAATGACTTAAGAAATCTTGTACTCATTTTGTATTCTCCTAAACAACAAACTTATTCTTCATCCTTGACTTGCTTCGCATCTTTCCACGACTTGAGTGTATCTTTCACCATCTGGCTGACCTCACGCTCCGAAAATCCCAACCGAAAGGCTTCTCCGACATAGCGCTTGGTGAGTTCAGAAAGAGAGTCCTGCCTCAATTTTTCAGTTACCTCGGGCGGAGGAATTTCGATGATGTATGTCCCACGTCCTTGCTGCGTGGAGATGATGCGTGCTTCATCGAGGATGCGATACGCGCGTGCCACTGTGTTGAAGTTGACCCTGAGTTCCGAGGCGAGTGCCCGGACTGTTGGTAATTGATCCCCCGGTTTCAATATCCCATTTGCCAATTGACTTTGGATTTGATTAACGATCTGGGTGTAAATGGGAAAACCGGAGTGAAAGTCGAGTTGCAGGGTGAGGTTCTTTTCAGCCATAGGTTTCTGTATATTGTACTAATTGTATCATTGTATGTATTGTAGCACTTAACATCTTTAAGTCAAGCCTTTTTAAATATAAAAACGGGCATTGGATTCGTTGCCCAATGCCCGTAGACTTACATGATGTTGTCTGCTATTTCTTTCTATTTCTCAGCCGTTGAAGCGCTCTTCCCAATCTCTTGATCCCTTCTTCGATATCGTCTACGGGTTGTGAGGCGAAATTGAGACGAAGCCAATCCTCCCCGCTGACCCCATCTATGAAAAAGGAATTTCCAGGAGCAAATGCCATGCCCTCCTTGCATGCGATTGGCTGCAACTCATTAGTTGAGATGGATTGAGGTAATTGAAGCCAGATGAATAATCCACCTTTTGGGACTTCAAAGGAAATATTTTTGGGTAAATATTTTTTGATGGCGCTTACCATCGCATCTCGACGGGCACGGAATACCTGACTGGAACGATGGAGATAGGTTTGATAACGTCCTACGGTCATGTAGGCATCCAGCGCACGTTGGATCAGCGTTGATGTTGCCAGGTCGCTGAGGCGCTTGAAGTTGAGCAGGCTTTCGTTCACGGGACCATCTGCGACGATGAAACCGATGCGAAGCCCGGGCATCAACATCTTTGAGAATGTGCTGACATAAATGACCTGTCCGCCCATGTCCAATGATTTAAGCGATGGCTGCGCGTGACCTTCATAGCGTAGATCGCCGACGAAGTCGTCCTCGAGAATTGGGAGGTTGTATTTATCTGCGAGCATGATCAATTGTCGCCGCCGCGCGCTGTTGAGGCAAGTGCCAGTTGGGTTGTGAAAATTGGGAACCGTATAAATCAATTTCGGATGATATTGCTGAAGAAGCTTTTCCAGTTTTTCAACTTGCATTCCCTGGCTATCCACTGGAACACCGACAATTTGAAAGCCAAGCGCACGGAACAGGTCAACGGCGGCGGGATATGTGGGATCTTCCACGATGATAATGTCATTAGGTTTCAACAAGACTTGTGAAGCGAGAAAGATCGCTTGTTGTGAGCCGGCAGTGATGAGAATATTTTCCGGATGTGTTTGCAACCCCTGACTGGCCAGGATGCGCGCAATCCCTTCGCGTAAGGGCGCATACCCTTTGCGTTCGCCATATTCGAGGGCATCGATCTGGTCGCGCCGCATAACCGACTGAATTACTTTGCGAAACTCTTCCACCGGAAATTGACGCGCGTCGCTCAACCCGCTGGCAAAGCTAATGGGATGTGGATGTCCGCCCGCTTTGAGCATCTCATCTGCCCTATCCGCATTTGAGATTATGTTTTTGGAAAGACTCGTTTGCCAGAGCGGCCAAGGCAGGTTGACATTGTTCTTTTGCATGGCAGGCAATGGATAGACCGTGAGGACATATGTGCCGCTTCCCATGCGTGAGAACACCAACCCATCGGCTTCCAAAGCGGAATATGCATTCTCCACTGTGTTGCGGTTCACGCCCAGGTCATGGGCGAGCTGGCGGCTGGCAGGTAGACGTGTTTCTGGAGGCAGCGCGCCAGAAAGGATACTCTTTCGAAGATGGGCTTCGATCTGTTGATAGAGGGGAATATCACTCTGTCGGTCAAGTGGGATGCGCATCTTTTCTCCGGATGGAATTGGCATAACAGGATTTAGATAATTCTGCGCGACGGTTGGGACGGTTCTCTATTATCTCACCGGAATCCCAAAATTGGATGGGTGCGATTGCATATTTATTGGCTCTTAACATAAGCCAATTTTCTTCTACAATTGCATTGGAATTTCGTAAACTTCCATGATGGGCTTGTCAAATTGTGAGGAAAGCCCACATGGTAAAATCAAAATGACTTACTAGGAGTGTAATATGGAAGCAAAGACTGGTACTTGGACTGAGAAAAAAGGTTTAGCGCAGATGCTCAAAGGTGGCGTCATCATGGATGTGGTGAATGCCGAACAAGCGAAGATCGCGGAAGATGCTGGCGCATGTGCCGTGATGGCGTTGGAACGTGTGCCTGCCGATATCCGTGCGGATGGCGGCGTAGCACGCATGTCTGACCCGGATATGATTTTGAAGATCATGGATGCAGTATCCATCCCGGTGATGGCGAAGTGCCGCATCGGTCATTTCGTGGAAGCGCAGATTCTCGAAGCCATTGGCATTGACTACATTGACGAATCCGAAGTTCTGACTCCGGCAGATGAGGAACATCATATCTTGAAGCACGACTTCAAAGTCCCGTTCGTGTGCGGTTGCCGCAACATCGGTGAGGCGTTGCGCCGCATTGGTGAAGGGGCGGCGATGATCCGCACCAAAGGCGAGGCAGGAACTGGTGACGTGGTGGAAGCGGTCCGTCATGCTCGCACGGTGATCGGCGCGATCAAGCAGTTGACCGTGATGGGCGACGAAGAGTTGATGACCTTTGCCAAGAACAATGGTGCACCCTATGAATTGGTGAAAGAAGTGAAGGAATTGGGTCGCTTGCCCGTAGTCAATTTTGCAGCAGGTGGTGTGGCAACTCCTGCAGATGCGGCGCTGATGATGCAGCTTGGTGTGGATGGCGTCTTCGTCGGTTCCGGTATTTTCAAATCCGGTGACCCTGCCAGACGCGCGCAAGCCATTGTTAAGGCTGTGACGCATGATCAGGATGCCTCCATCCTTGCCGAAGTGAGCAAGAACCTCGGCGAAGCCATGGTGGGCCGCAATGTGTCGCAGATGCCCGAGGGCGAGAAGATCGCCGGACGTGGTTGGTAAAAAGAGCAGCTACCAGCAGTTAGCTTTCAGTAAAAAAATGATGGCTGACCGCTGGTAGCTATTATTTGAACTTATGAAAATCGGCGTTTTAGCCTTACAAGGCGATTTTGCAGAACACATCTCCATGTTGAAAAAGATTGGCGTGGAGACAGCGGAAGTACGTTTACCCGAGCATCTCAACGGTTTGGATGGTCTCATCATCCCCGGCGGCGAATCGACAACGATTGGCAAGCTGGCAACCGCGTATAATTTGATCGAGCCGTTGCGCGAGTTTGGAAAGTCTCATGCGATTTGGGGAACGTGTGCGGGCGCGATCTTTCTTTCGAAAGATATTGGACGCGATCAACCCTTGCTCGGTTTGATGGATATCAAAGTTCAGCGTAATGCATTTGGACGGCAGGTTGATTCCTTTGAGACCGACCTTGAGATTGATGAGTTATTCAAGGCGACCGGCACGGAACATCCATATCATGCGGTATTCATCCGCGCGCCCATCATCGAAGCGGTGAGCGGAAGTGCCAAAGTTTTGAGTGCATTGGAAGATGGGCGCATTGTCGCGGCGCAGCAGGGACACCTGTTGGCAACCTCATTCCACCCGGAATTGACAGGCGATGCGCGCTTCCATGAATATTTTATTTCGTTGGCGTCGTAAGGTAGTAAGATAATAGGGGCACGACATGTCGTGCCCCTATAAATTAATATGTCCATTCGCCCTCTCGACCTTCTCGATCTCCCGACCATCGCCCGCTATCGCAATGATGTATTGACTCTCGACAGCGCGCGGGCGTTGACGCGTGGACATCCACTGGGGGCGATGGGGCTGCTGGCGTACATCAACCCGGCTCGGCATTTGTATGCCGCAATCCGCAATACGGATGGGAGTCCCATACTTGGCGGAGTCATTCACACGCGCGGCGAGACGTATGCCAAGTTGCTGTATCTCGCACCATCGTCGAATTTAGGTAATCCGCATCTGCCATCGTTGATCGAGCATCTTTCAGCACAGGCTGGTGAGTGGCAGGCCGCACACGTTATTGCAGAAGTGGACGAGAGCAGTGACGTTTTCCCTGCACTGCGCATGGCGGGTTTTTCTGTCTATGCATGGCAAAGGGTTTGGGATGTGAGTCTGCTTGAGAAAACAGAATCAGGTTCCGGCGCTGGTTGGAAGCGCATGACTTCGCTGAATTTGCCCGCGGTGCAGAATCTTCATTATCAGATCGTGCCGCAGTTGTTGCATCCCATCGAGCCTGCGCCGAAACGCCCGGATGGATTCATTCATACCGAGGCGCGTTGTTTTGCGAATGTTTCGCATGGTGTGTATGGGATCGTGCTCACACCGCTGATCCTGCCGGATGAAAGCGATGTAAGCGATAAAATTGTCTCGCTGGTGACGGGTCTTTCGGATCGCAACAATCGTCCAGCGTACATTAATGTTCGTTCGTATCAGGCCTGGCTTGAGCCGGTTTTGGAAGACCTTGGTGCCAAGGCTTCGGCAAGGCAGGCTGTGATGGTGAAGCATTTGGCGCGTTTGGTGAAGGATGGGCAGCCGGCGCGCGTTGTCCCCGCAAATGCGGGCGTTCAGCCCACACAGATGAGTAGAATCGATGTGGATGAGTAGCTGGTCCTCTTTTAATCAAGGACGAAGCATTGGCACAGTGAGCCCCGAGGGAGGCAGGATCCTCTACGATGAGGAGCATGAAGGCGGCGCACGGATCACGCTCAAACGCGGCAGCGGATATATTTCCGTTTCGCTGAATATTTACGGCTGGCTCGACCACACTCGTTTCTTTAATTCAGATTCCGAAGCGCAGCGCGAATACCGGACGATGAGAAAAGCTGTCAATGAAATGATGGACCTGATCAACCGCGAAGGCGTAAGCGATTTGAAAATTTGGGAAGCAATTTCAGATTTTGTCAGGCGGTTTCCATAAAATGTTAAAAGCGTTGATATTCGATTTTGACGGGCTGATCCTCGATACGGAGACGCCCGAAGTTTTGGTTTGGCAATCCATCTATCGCGACCACGGGTTTGAACTCCCCTTGCATGAATGGGAAAAGACCATTGGCGGATATGGCGTCTCGAACTTTGATGCAGCTGAACATCTTGCGCATCTGACTCAGGGACGGCTGGATGCAGTTTCTTCACGGCTTCGCTATCGTCAGGAAGCGGATGCGATCATCCACGCCAGCCCGGTGCTTCCGGGAGTCAAAGAGATCATCCGTGAAGCGAAGATGCAGGGAATGAAAGTTGCTATTGGTTCCAGTTCACCGCACTCATGGGTGGATACACATGTCCAGCGGCTTGGAATTTATCATTTGTTCGATCATATTATCTGTCAGGATGATGTACAGCCCGGCAGGACAAAGCCTCACCCGGATATTTTCTTGAAGGCGTTGGAAAAACTTCAAGTCCGCAATAATGAGGCGGTGGTCTTCGAGGATTCTCCCAATGGTGTGTTGGCGGCAAAGCGCGCTGGTATTTTCGTCGTGTGGGTTCCCAATCCATTGACGGCGAGAATGGAAGCCACTGGCGATATGAAAGTCTCGTCGATCGCTGCCCTGACCTTGCGTGATCTAACAGACCGTCTGAACCTACGCGTGGGATAAACATCCGTGCGAAAACGAGTCGTACTTGTCATTGTGAGCGTGCTTGCCCTGGCAGGTACGACTTATTTTTGGATGAATCGGACACCGCCCAAGCCAGCCGTGATTGCGACCGATGTGCCTACAGTTGTGCCGACGGCCATTTCAGCGCGTGCGCCCGAACTGCTTCCCATCGATGATGACCGTCGTTTGAAGCAGTCCATCCTTTCAGCGGGGGATTATTTGGTTCGCCAGCAATTAGTGAGCGGGGAACTTCCGTATCAAGTCAATTTTTTGAATGATGATCGTTCGTCCACGCCTTCGAATATCCGCCTGATGGGTGGAACGGGTGCGTTGTATACCGTTTGCCGCATCTCCGGTGACTCGTCCTATTGCGATGCGGGCGACCTTGCGTTGAAGCATTATCTCCAAAACTTGTTGAGCGACTCAACGCGCTTTAAGGGAACGTGTCTGTATACGAATGGCGCTTGTCCGTTGGGCGGGGCGTCCACGACGATTGATGCGATCTACAAACGCTGGCAGGCGACAGGCAATGTCATGCTCGATGAACAGGATCTGCTCGCCTCCGCCGTGGACCTGGGCTATTTCATCGTCTCGATGCAGCGACCTGATGGTGGCTTTTACCATTCCTTTGACCCGCATTTTGCCGGCGCCGTTGACCCGGATTACGTTTCGCCTACTTTCAACGGCGAGAGTTTATATGCTCTGTTGCAGCTGTATGAGATGACCGATAACGAGTTCTGGCTGGAGCAGGCGCGTGAAGTCAACGAGTATTTGCTCACCCAACCTGTGACGGAAGATTACGGTCATAGCTATGCTCTGGCAATGTTTGCCCGCCTCGATGCGTTGACCAAAGCTGACCAGGCGTACGCCAAACAAATTGCCGAGCTTATTATTGTGGGGCAAGTCCGTTCATTGAATCCGGACAACTCGAGCGTTTCTACTGCGACTAAACTTGAAGCATTGTCTGCGTTGGTGCAGGCGTTGACGCTTGCTGATGCAGACCATGCCTGGCTTGATCGGGAGATCCGCACATTCATCACGTTCGTGCAGGCGCGTCAACTGCCGGATAACGATTGCAATTTTGAGATCACAAGGGAAATAAAGATGCGTTACGAAGGCGGCCTCTTTAACACCTGCGATGACCCCTCTATCCGCGTGGATGGGGTGCAGCATTGGGTCAACGGCTTGACGACGTATTTGGAATATCAGGGCTTGATCAGGGAAAAGTAATTTTAGGTGTTGAGTTTGTTCAAGCGGATGGCTGCAATTTCATTCCACAACAAAATCGCAAAAAGAAAAACATAGAACGCCGCGCCTTTGAGAAAGAAGGCGGGACCTGCCAGTGCGAGAGTCGCCCATGTGTAAATGGCGAGGTTTTTCCAACGCGCATCGTTCCAAAACGCAAAGCCAAGCACGATCATGGCGGGGAACAACGTCAGCCCGAGAAATACGAACGAAAGATCGTGCAACCGTCCATGCCAGGTGGATGGGTAGTTGCGGATGGTTGGGTCGGTGGTGAAGGCTAGGGCGGCGAGAAATAAACCGGCAAACGCCATCAATGTGGAACCGATTTGAGAGGCGCGACTCCGTTTGAGATCCAGAAAGAGGCAGATGGCGAAAAGGATCATGATGAGTCCGCTGACGATGAAGGTCGCGGTCATGATCCATCCATATCTGCCAAGCGCCAGCCCACTCGGCCAGTCGAAGGTTGGGTCGTTGATGGGATGCCAGCCAAGGCTCAACAAAAAGTCATACTCGATGAACGTGAGTGTGGCGAGCACGACAGCGAATAAAACGGGACCGAGCAAAATGATTCGTTTCATGTGATGAATAACAGCCTCGCATATGCGAGGCTGTTGCGCTTCAAACCGGACCCGTTAGCGGTTCCACCCGCCGGGCAGGCGCATCACGCCGACGAAGACCAACAGCAGAGCGCCGAGAATGCAGAAGAGTGTATTGCGGAAGCGAATGTCATCGGCAGCGTTCTTCCAGCGGGCAGGCAGGTGACCGACAACCGCGGCAAGGATCATGGTGACGCCATGTTCGATGCGCACCATTGGGTAGCCTTCACTGCCACCCAACCCGATAAGAATGATAAGCCCAAGCAGCACTTGAAGATCCATCAATCCGGCAAAGCCTGAGGCAAGGCCGCGATCCATGCCTTTGAAGGCGCCACCACGCAGCCAGCCAATGGCAAATTTGACGATGGCAGTGACGGCGACGATCACGATCAACCAGCGCAGGTAGGAATGAAGGGGAAGCAAAGCGTACATATTAAATCTCCAATCTATGGTTTATAGGATGAATGGCAGGATCGCTTTTCGATCCTTTGGAAAGCTTGAAAAATTTTGACGGTACCATTCGAGCGTGCGGAGTCCGCGTGCCGTCAGGTAGCCGATGACGAAGAGCAGGATCAGCCACACGGCGAGATGACGCGAGAGCATGGCGAAACCCAGCCAGGTGATAATCTCGAACAGGTAATGCGGACACACCACGTACTCGAACCATCCGCCTTTTGGGATGAAGTAGTCAAAAGAGTTCTTACGCAAGTCAGCCAGCAATTTGTGATGATAGAAATTCCCAGCGATTCCAATGACGAAGAATAGAATGCCGAGGATGAAGCCAACGTCCACGGCGGGGATGGGAGCGCGATTCAACCAGCCAATGACAAACGCCGCTGTGGAGTAGAGTGAAGCGACCAGAAATGTGGGCAGTAAGCCAGACGGTTTGGAATAGCGATGCACGAAAAGCGATTCAGAGACCCGTTTGACGAAGTGCAGTGCAACAACGGCAAGCACCGTCCACTGAATGGGACTAGCGTTGGGAACATAATCTCTAGCGGAAATGTACAAGGCAAGGATGGGTACTGAATACAGAAACGTCATGCCTACTCGCGCCGGGATTTTGCCTTTTGAGCGCAGTTTGTCCTCTCCGAGCATCGCCTGACCAAAGTAGATCACAGGTCCTGCGCCGAGTGCGGCGATGAACAGAACGATATAAAGCGTGATATTGGCGGTCGTCCATTCGGGGAAGATCATAAGGTCCTTGTCCGCGATTATACAGCAGTGAGTTTATAATCACGCTGTTCGCATCATACCTTGGAGGAACTCATGACCTACACCACCATCCTGACCGAAACGCGCGGACCTGTGGGTATTGTGCAATTGAACCGTCCGCGGGCGATGAATGCCTTCAATCTGACCATGCTTGGGGAAGTCTTCGATGCGCTGGAAGCCTTCGACAAAGACGAATCCATTGGTGCGATCATTGTCACCGGTAATGAAAAAGCCTTTGCCGCCGGCGCCGACATCAAAGAGATGGCGGATGCATCCTATGTGCAGATGATGGTCGAGGAACGCGTCAAGGTTTGGGATCGTATTCGCGGCATCCGCAAGCCGGTCATTGCTGCGGTTTCGGGTTGGGCGTTGGGTGGTGGCTGTGAGTTTGTGTTGTCATGTGACATGGTCGTGGCGAGCGAGTCCGCCAAGTTTGGTCAGCCGGAGATCACCATCGGCATTATTCCCGGCGCAGGCGGCACACAACGACTGACACGTCTGGTGGGGAAACACCTTGCGATGGAAATGGTCATCAACAATCGCACACTCACCGCACAGGAAGCACAGCACTTTGGTTTGGTCAATCGCATCGTACCTGTTGAAGGCTATCTCGATGCGGCTGTTGCCTTCGCGGAAGAGATCGCCTCGCGCGCGCCCATTGCCGTCCGCATGGCGAAGGATGCCGTCAATGCCGCGTTCGAAACCACGCTCACCGAAGGTCTCGCGGTCGAGAAGCGGAATTTTTATCCACTCTTTGCCACCGAAGACCAAAAGGAAGGCATGCAAGCCTTCATTGAAAAACGCAAACCGAATTGGAAAGGAAAGTAAGCCGACGAAATGCCCGCCTCTTTCTCTGACCTCAAAACTGCGCTGACCGATCTGGGCTTGAGAAAAAGCCTTGTGTTGGTCCACGCTTCAGACGCGCTGGACGCCGAGACGCTGCTCAATGCCCTGCTTGAGACCACACGTGGAATCATCACGCCGACCTTCACGTACAAATCTGCGTTGGAGACGAACTCGCCGAAGGATGCCGCCAAAGCAGAAGCCTTTCACCTCGATGTGCCCGCGGACGAAGCGCTGGGTCGATTCCCCGAGGCGCTTCGCAAACACCCGAAGGCAAAACGTTCCATACACCCGATCTTATCGTTTGCTGACATTCACGCTGACTTGATTGTGCAAACCCAAACGGCTTATGAGCCCTTCGCTCCGATTGAGGGATTGGCGAATCAAGATGGTTTCGTTCTGCTGGCGGGTGTCGACCATCGCGCGGACTTCAGCATTCACTACGGAGAAAAACTCGCCGGGCGAATGCAGTTCATCCGCTGGGCGTTGACCGAGAACGGAATTGTCGAATGCCCGAGTTGCCCCGGCGATGCAGAAGGGTTTGGGGTCATCGCGCCATTTTTAGAGAAACACACCCGCCGCGTGGATGTGGACGGTGTTTATCTTCAAGCGATCCCATTGAAGGAAATTCTGCAAGTGGTGGTGAAGAAAATCCACGAAGACCCCTATGCATTTTTATGCGGACGCCCCGAGTGCGAACTCTGCGAAGCGGTCCGCTGGGGATGAGCGATAAAAAAGAGGTTCGGCGTCAGCCGAACCTCTTTTTGTTTTATTGCGAAAGATCAACCGTCTCGCCGCCATACTCGCCAGTGACTTGAAGTTCCCAGTTTGCGCTGCGGGTGTAGGTGAGCATCCCTTCTTTTTGCCCGGTGACGTTCACTTCGAGAGCGAAGGTCCCTTCGCCGAAATCCTGCGAGCCGCTACCAGTGAGGATAAACCCGTCTACGAAGGAACAGCTATCGAGGGAGAGGGATGCGCCCGCATCTGTTCCTTCGAAGGTGAGCGTTCCGCCATTGGGGCATCCAACCGAGTTTGTGTCTTCTCCATTCCAATAAAAATATTCAGGCAGGTAATTGATCTCGTCATCCAACGAGGAGAAGATTTCCAACAGGTCGGATGTTTCATCCAGGCTCAATGGCGCGAGCGGAACAAACGCCTCGATGACGACGCCATCGCAGTAGGTTTCACGCTGCGGAGGGAGGGCGCCGCTGACGAGGAAATCTGCCACGAGGTCGTCCACGCAGGAAACGCCGCGCCCAAAGATGATGTGCGGACCCCCTTCCTGGCTGATGAGATAGCCGTCGGAAAGGCGGTTGAAGACGTTGATGCTGTTTGAGTAAGGCGTGGCGGGGTCGGCTTCGGCGGCGAGGACCAAGGTGCTGAAGCCTTCTTCGGTCAGCGCGGCGGGACGTTCGGTGCTGGTGTTGGCATCCTGCCAGAACAGACAAGGCTGGTCACCATAAAAGACAGAGGAGAAATAAGGCTGGCTGGCTTCCACTGCATCACCAGCACGTAGATAGGACTCTGTGCGTTCCTCGGTCGTGCCGCTGAAGTAAGCATAGTCCTGACATTCGACGGCGTAGTAAATGGCGTCGGAGTAGCTTGGGTCGATGGTGGCTTCGAGCGTTTCGGGGTCGAGCGAGAAGGCGTCGTATAAAATGCGCGCCATCGGGACAAGGTCTTTACTGCGGGAGTAAGCCGCCAATGCGCGCAAGAATAACATGCGTGTGTCTTCAGAATACAGATAGGAAGCGGCACTGCTTTCAAGATCAGAATAGGTGAACGTGCGCTCTTCAAACTCGCCGCTGGGACGTGGAAAGTTATACGTGAGCGGACCCTGCTTGAGCGTCTCTGCCAGTTGGGCAAATGCAGCGACAGCATCTCCGCCGCCCATACTTTCGGCGCAGACGTCATCTTCGTTACAGGCTTGCAGCGTGGCGATCAGCACATCGTGAAATGCCCGCGCCTGCCCAGACAGAAAATCCGGACCTGACAGTGTCAGATCCACCGTGCCATCGATGATCAAACCGCCCAGTCGGTCGGGATGCGCAGCGGCGTATGTTTGCGCATATTGTGTGCCATAACTCTCACCGTATAACCAGATCTTTTCATCGCCAAACAAAACGCGCAAGGCATCCAGATCTTCCACGGCTTGGGCGGTGCCAAGAAAAGGCAGGATCTCCGGGTTTCCCATTTCGCTGACACATTCGGTTGCGAAGCGACGCGCCGCATCCACGGTGGCTTGCTCACCTTCGGGCGTGGATGCGTCCACATCCGTAAGGTAATAATTCGCAGCCGCCTGAACGCATTGTAAGTTTCCAGATTGCCCCACGCCACGCTGATCGAAGAACACGATGTCAAAATGTTCTGGGATGGACGGGTCGAATGTGGAGGTGTAATAATCCGCGCTGGTGAGCCCGGCCGAGCCGGGTCCGCCTGTGGCAGTGACGAACATGCCTTTGCGTTCGCCTGTGGCAGGCAGGATGCCAAAGACAACTTCAGTTGTGCGCGAATCATTGGGATCAAAATGATTCAATGGCACGGTGATGGTGACGCAGGTAAAGTCACTCTCGGGGCAGGGGACTCCACCGAGTCTTTCTAAAATTGCAGTTGTATCCTCGACGGGAGCTTCTGTTTCGCTGACGGTGGGTTCGACCACGGCTGTAGGCGGCACCACCGATGTGGCTGTCGGTGGGACTGTCCGTGGTGCACAAGCCTGAAGGCTGAATATAAACAACAAGGCACCAATAAATATCTTTTTCATTTTCTCTCCTCAATTGAATGGTCTTGCCAAAAATTATGCGGGGAACATCGCTTCCAACGCCCGCGGAAGTTCATCCCGCCAAAAGGTGTAGTTGTGTCCGGCAGGCGCTTCGTGATAGGTGACATTGTAGCCGTTGTTTTGCAGCAGCGGTTGGATGCGGCGATTATCTTCCAATAACCAGTCGAAGTGACCGATGTCCATCCAGATCTTGATCTCACGAGACATCTTCGCGCGGATGAGGTCCACGGCCACGAAGTCGCGTCCTTCCGCTTCGAACACAGACGATTGCGCGATAACCTTGCCGAAAATTTCAGGCATACGCAAGCCCGTGTACACAGACATCAATCCGCTAAAGGAAGCGCCGAGCACGCCATACGCGCCACGATTCTTTTTGATGTCGATCAGGTTCAATTTCTTTGCCGCAAACGGCAGAACGACATGATCGAGCGTCATCAAGGTCGCATCGGAGCAGGCATATTCCACGCCGCGGCGGTCATCACCGTTCTGTAGAAACGCCATCGCTATCGGTTGGATGCGCTTCTCGTGGATGAGATTGTCTACGATGAGGTTGAGGTTTGCGCGTTTGAGATAATCTGTGCCATCGTAGACGAGCAGCAGTGGCACAGGTCTTTTGACCGGCGGCTGATAAAGATGCAATTCACGTTTACCTTTATCTTGAAGCATCCACGTATCCACGAGGTGACGGGTAACCCGTCCGCTGGGGATGCCGCGGCGTTTGAGCGCATAGGGTGTGGGATGCGCCTCGGGCATGTAGAAGTAATGGTTGTAATGCTTGATTCCGTTGAAGACTACATTTTTGTTCAACGGGTCTTTGATGCGCTTCTTTGTGTGCGGATCGTAAAAACCATATTCGAGATAGGCATCCGAATCTAATTCCAGCGTATACGCCCACAGGTCAGAAGCGATGCGCTTCATTCTTTGCGGGTGATCCTCCCACTCATGAATATCATCCACAAAATGCGGCGCGGACTTCCCCTTCCACACAAAGGTGACGCGATTGCCTTCGATGACGGGGTTCCCATTTGCACGGGCAAGCTGGAGGAGGGTCGATTTCATATCCCCATTGTACTGGTTTTAGGCAACGCTGCTCAATTCCTTTAAGGGAAGCGGATAATTGGAGATGAACAATTCACTTCCCTTTTCGGCTTTGCCTTGTTTGTAGTTGTTCATGCCATATTGCAATTCCCATTCGTAGCGATTGGCAAATTCAAAGTTTTGTTTGATCTCCGGGGAATTATCGTAGGTGATCAGCCAGGAGTGAGCACAGCGCTTCATGACGTTTGCAAACTCGGCATGTTCGAACTCGGTATGCAGAATCCCATTTTTTCCATACAGTTTGGATTTGGTCGCCTTGAAGTAAGGTGGGTCGAGAAAGGTAAAGACCTCGCGTCCGCCATCCAACAGCAGTTCGCGATAATCCAGATGAGTGATCTTCACTCCCTCTAAAATGGGACCCAATTGGGCAACCCGGTCAATGGATGATTCGGTGAACCTGCCGGTAAAGGCTTGTTGGGAATATCCACCCGCCTCAACGACGCCGGAAAACGTGATGCGATTCAACACAAAAAAGCGGACTGCACGCTCCAAGCCTGTCAGTGCATGGACGTTGGCTGTGACCAATTCATTGAACAGGCTTTGCCCATCGCTTCGAGTTCCTTTGACCTTGCGAATTTCCTTCGCCAGTTCTTCCGAATCCGATTGGGCGTGCTTCCAAAAATAATACAGTTCCGGGTTCAAATCATTGACCCAGAATCTCGCGCCTGTAAACTTCTGTTTGAGATGGATGAAGAACGAGCCGCCGCCG
This sequence comes from Anaerolineales bacterium, assembly GCA_023382575.1. Taxonomy (GTDB): domain Bacteria; phylum Chloroflexota; class Anaerolineae; order Anaerolineales; family Villigracilaceae; genus Villigracilis. Next base: position 17,021 of record JAHDWC010000001.1, on the reverse strand, counting down.
AGGAATGGCTCGCGATACTCGTCAAATTCCGCCGGGATCAGCTGCTTCATGCGCTCGATGGCGCGTGTTTTTCCACCGGGATACCGCAAGGGACTCTTGATCATTCTCCCCATTGTAATGGGTCATTGGAAATTGATGCCAGAGTTGCCGTTTTCACGGGCGAGTTGGAGGAGGAGATGGTGGTCATGGGGAGATTGTAATCATTAAACAGATTGAGCAAAAGACGGTAAAATGTTTTTGTCGTTTATTGTGAGGAGAAGAAAATGAATGTTGAAGAAATCAAGCAGGCGATTTCAGAACTATCACCAGAAGAATTGGCTCAATTCCGCGAATGGTTTGAGGAATTCGAGAATAAACGCGCAAACATTCCATCAGTTGAAGAACAACTTACAAGATTACGTGGGTCTTTGAATAGCAAAGGAATCTTAAAAGCGTTTTTGGAAGAGAAGAAGCGGGAAAAAGAATTGTAAAAATACTTTAACTGACAATATGGTGCTCATACTATTTTGCCAGCTTAGGATCACATTATGGATATTGATTTACAAGTTCGAATAGCAGCATTCAACTGGCTTTCAGAACAGGTCAATTCACAAGGGGATGTACTTCCTAGAAAGTTACTTGAAAGTGGCTTTGATTTTCAAGGTCAACGTATTCCGCTTGTAGCTCCACAAGGGATTTTCAAGCCGCAAATTCTAGATTTACCCCTTTCCATTACAACTGCACCAAAAGGTCCATATGATGACTATTTTGGAAAAGATAATTTTCTGATCTATCGTTATCGCGGCACAGACCCAAATCATCGTGACAACGGTGGGCTACGAAAAGTTTTTGAGTTGAAACGCCCACTTGTATATTTTCATGGCATTGAACCTGGGAAGTATCTGGCAACTTATCCAGTTTACATTATTGGAGACGACCCAAGTAATTTAACTTTCAAAGTCGCAGTTGATGATGCTATTCCTGTTTACGAACCCGCTGAAACTAACTTTGCTCGCCAAGTTGCAGAAGTATCTGATGCTCGGCACGCCTATCTGACTTCTACGGTCAAAATAAGGTTACGCCAACGCAGTTTTCGAGAAAAAGTTTTGGATGCATACAAGTCGCAATGCGCATTTTGTCGCTTGAAACATCGCGAATTACTTGATGCTGCTCATATTATTCCTGATAATCTCCCTGAAGGTAAATCCACAATTGAAAATGGTTTATCTCTTTGTAAATTACACCATGCCGCTTATGACAGTTTCCTAATCGGTGTAACCCCTGACTACATTATTCATGTCCGTGAAGATATTTTGGAAGAAGAGGATGGCCCAGTTTTACAACATGGACTAAAAGGATTACATAGAACAAAACTAATCCTTCCCGTTTCAAAGGATAAATATCCGAGCAAAGATGCATTAGATTGGCGATATAGTAGATTTACAAAAGCATCCTAGATTTAAAAAAGTGACAGTCACCTCGCAGGTGACTGTCACTTTAATTTCTATTGAAACGTGATCTCTTCCACGCGCCAGGTCTCTTCGCCCATCAGCTTCTTCAGGCGTTCGAGCAGTTCGGGGCAGATGCGCGTGGTGTCGTTGGGGAAGTCGATCAGGTGTCCCTTGCCGTTCTCGAAGATCTGAAAACTGAACTTGTCGCGTCCGTGATACGAGATGAACGTCCCGTACAAGGTCTTGATGCGGCGTTTGTCGCGTTCCTTGTCACCGGTGGAGCGCAGGGTGACGGTGATCTGCTTGGGCGGATGATCCTTGTCCGCGTTTTCTTTGGCAAGCGGGACATATAACGACGGGATGACCGCATCATCCTTGTCTTCGGCGGGATTCAAGACTTCGGCTTGAGTCAACGCTGTCACCGCGCGAGTCACCAACGGAGGAGTCACCGGTTCATCTTTTTTGAACTTCGGCGCAGGCTTCGCGGCAATCGCGGCTTCGTCGAAGGAGGGCTGCCATTCATTGTCCCAGCCGTCGGGGAAGTTATCGGGCGGCGGGGGAACATCGTCATCGAAGTTATAAGCGGGTGCTTCTTCTTTGACAACTTTTTGATTCACAACCTCGCTGCCCTGCTGTGTCACTTTCGACGTTGAATTCTGCTTGGGTTGTGCGGCAGGTTTAGGCGGAGTCTGAGGCGCTTCGGGTCGGCGCGGAGCTTGTTCCTGCGTGCGAGCAAGCAAGGGCTTGGGAGTCTCATCGCCTGTGATGAAGGGATCATCCGCCGACGTCGTCACCGGAATTTCGGTCTTGACCGTATCGACCAGCAATTTGGGTGGCGTGCTGCCGTGGTCCACTTTGCCTTCGACAATGACAATCTGCCCGACGGTGAGTTTTTCGCGTGAGGCTTCCCAGGTTTTGGGGAAGAGCACCAGCTCGACCGTGCCTTGAATGTCTTCCATTTGCGCGAAGCCCATGGGCTTGCCGGTTTTGGTGGTGTAGGGACGCACGCCGGTGATAAGACCCGCCATGCGCACTTTTTCTTCGTGGCTCGATTCGCCGAGCTGCCCCGAGAAATAGCTGACGATCTTGGCGAGCGTGGCTTGGTATTCGTTGAGCGGGTGGTCGGAGATGTAAAGCCCGATCAGTTCGCGCTCCCAGTTGAGCATTTCGCGCTTGTCCACATCTTTGACTTCGGGCAAAGTGATCTCTTCCACAATGCCAGTGGATGCGCCGAAGAGACTCATTTGTCCCGCATCGGCGGCGCGGAAATGATTGCTGGAGATGGCAACGATGCGGTCAAGTGACGCGAGCAGCGAGGCGCGGTTACCGAAGGAGTCCATTGCGCCAACTTTGATGAGGCTTTCGAGTGAGCGTTTGCCAACAGCGCGCAAGTCTACGCGGCGGGCGAAGTCGTTGAGGTCTGTGAATTTTCCGTTGGCAGCACGTTCGTCGATGATGGGTTGCACCGAGTTCTCGCCAACGTTCTTGATGGCACCCATGCCAAAACGGATATTGGGTTTGCCATCGACATCTTCAATGTCGAAGTCCCACATTGATGAGTTGATGTCAGGTTGCAGGACGGGCACGCCCATGCTGCGGGCATCTGCCACGTAGAAAGCCACCTTCTCGGTCTGGCTTGCCGAAGCGGACATGAGCGCGGTCATGTACTCGGCGGGGTAATGTGATTTGAGATATGCGGTTTGTACGGCGATTACACCGTAATCGGCGGCGTGAGATTTGTTGAAACCGTAACGTGCGAATTCTTCCCAGTCCGCATAGATGGCTTCGGCGGTGGATTGCTCCATGCCTTTTTCCACCGCGCCTTTGACGAACTTGTTGCGGTGCTTTTCGATGTCTTCTTTTTTCTTCTTCGAAATCGCCTTACGTAGTTCATCCGACTCGGAGGGCGTATACCCGGCAAGTTCCACGGCGGCGCGCATCAGTTGTTCCTGATAGACCGGAATGCCGAAGGTGTCTTTGAAGATCGGCTCCATGGCGGGGTGACGATATTCCACTTCCGCTTCGCCGTGCATACGCGCTATGTAATCAGGGATGAACGCCATCGGACCCGGACGATACAACGCCACCATCGCGATGATGTTATCGAGGTTCTGCGGCTTCATCTGCACGAGCCAGCGCGTCATGCCGCCGCCTTCAACTTGGAACACGCCAGCGGTTTGACCTGCACCCATCAACTCGAAGGATTTCGGATCATCAATGGGGATGTTGGTCAGGTCAAATTTGATTCCATGTCGTTTGTAGATCAAGTCACAGGCACGCGCCATCACGGTCAATGTGATGAGTCCAAGGAAGTCCACCTTCAACATGCCAAGCGAGTCGAGGATGCCCATTTCGAACTGTGTCACCGACTTGATGGGTGTGTCTTCCGAGTTCGAGGTCGGGCGGTGAAGCGGCAGGTATTCGATGATGGGTTTGTCGGAAATCACCACACCGGCGGCGTGTGTGCCTGCATTGCGGACAGTGCCTTCCATGCGTTCGGCAATGTCGATCACCTCGCGCATCTTCGGATCGGTGTCGTAGATCTGCTTGAATTCCTTGACCTCTTTCGCCTCGGCGACGGTCGTGCCACCTGCTGAGAATGGGACAAGTTTGGCAACCTTGTCCACTTCGGGCAGCGGGATTTCCATTACGCGCGCCACATCACGGATGGCGGCTTTGGTGCCCATGGTGCCAAAGGTGATGATCTGCGCCACTTTGTCGTCGCCATATTTGCGGGCGCAATATTCAAGCATCTCATGGCGGCGGTCATCGCGGAAGTCGAGGTCGATATCGGGCATCGAGATACGGCCCGGATTCAAGAAGCGTTCAAAGATGAGCGCATGCTCGAGCGGGTCCACCATCGTGATGCCAAGCGTATATGCAATGATCGAGCCTGCCGCCGAACCGCGCGCGTTATACCAAATGCCATGCTCGCGAGCGAAGGAACACAGATCCCACACGATGAGGAAGTAGGCGTTGAATCCCATGCTGTTGACGACGCTTAATTCATAGTTCAGCCTCTCGCGGACCCGTTGACTGTCGCAATCGTCCCCATATCGTATCTCCGCTCCAGCCTCGCACAGCGAGCGCAGATATGATTCCGCGGTGTGACCTTCCGGCACGGGGAACTCGGGCAGGTGATAACCCTTGAAGCCCAAGTCCACGTTACAGCGCTCGGCAATGAGCAAAGTATTCGAAATCGCATCTGGCACTTCGGAGAAGAGTTTGCTCATCTCAAGCGGCGAGCGCAAGAAGTACGAGTCATCGGTCATGCGCATGCGGTCTGGGTCTGCCAACGTGGAGTTGGTCTGGATCGCCAACAGCACATCCTGCAATTTCGCGTCTGCCTGGTTGACATAATGCACGTCATTGGTGGCGATGTATCGCGCCGAATAACGCGCGCCAAGTTCGAGTAGTTTTCGATTCAGGTCTAGGATTTCAGGGATGTTGTGCTGCTGCAACTCAACGAAGAAGCGGTCGGGACCGAACACGTCGTAGTACCAATTCCACTTGCGGACGGCTTCTTCGGGTTTTTCCTGTAACAATGCGCGCGGAATTTCCGCCGACATACAGCCGGAGGTGCAGATCAGCCCTTCGGAGTGAGCCGCTAAAAAGTCATGATCGATGCGGGGGTAGTAGTAGAAACCATCCAACTGCGCGGCAGAGGCAATCTTCAACAGGTTACGATAACCAGTGTCATTTTCCGCGAGCAGTAATAGATGGAAGGAGGAACGGTCTAGCTTGGAGTCCTTGTCCTTCATGCCGCGCGCCGCCATGTAGGCTTCAAGCCCGATAATGGGCTTGACCCCTTCCGCTTTGGCGGCTTTGTAGAAATCGATCACGCCGAACATCGTGCCATGGTCCGTGATGGCGACCGAGTCCATGTTCATTTCTTTGACGCGTTTGACCAGCTTCTTGATGTTCGAGAAGCCGTCGAGCATGGAGTATTCGGTGTGAACGTGAAGGTGGGCGAAGGACATGAGTTAGTGAGATAGTGGGATGTTCAGCAGGAAACTATGTGACTACATCACGAAAAACTACGTAACCACTCGGGCATTATAGCACGCATGTTCAGACTATTCCCCTACGCGCGGCTTAAAAAATAGATTCAGAAGAATAACATTTCTCTGCAACAGTCAAAATGGTTATTAACGAGATAAAATAAACAAGTTGAATTCGTTAAGGTATTTAATGTAATAGATTGGCACGGCAATTGATGTCTCCCATCCCCGTAAGCAAGACCAAAATCATCCCGCCTCGCCGTCGCTCCGAGTTGGTCACTCGTAAGCGGCTGTTGGACATGCTGTTTGAAGCGTTGGACAAAAAACTAACGCTTGTTTCCGCGCCGGCTGGATACGGGAAAACATCCTTGTTGATCGACATGGTCGCTCAGAGTGACCTGCCTTGTTGCTGGCTGGCGTTGGATGAGTTGGATCGCGAACCGCAGCGCTTTGCTGCTTATTTCATCGCTGCTCTTGCGGAACGATTCCCGGGCTTTGGCAGTCAGTCAAATATTGTGCTGGACGGAATGACTTCGTTCGAGCAGGATATGGAACGTCTGCTGGTGACGCTGGTGAACGAACTGTACGAACAGGTCAAGGAGCATTTTGTCTTTGTGCTGGACGATTTCCATTTGCTTGAAGGGGTCTCGTCCATCCATGCCTTTGTGAACCGCTTCGTCCAACTTGTGGACGATAACTGTCACCTGGTCATTTCCTCTCGTATGTTGGCGATTCTGAATGACCTGCCCTTGCTGGTGGCCCGCGAACAAGTCAGCGGCTTGGGGTTTTCAGACCTTGCCTTCCGCCCGGATGAACTTCAAGCATTGGTCTTGCAGAACAGCGGAAAACATATTTCCGATGAAGAGGCAAGCCGACTCATCGAAGAGTCGGAAGGGTGGATCACAGGGCTGCAATTTTCCGGGGCTGGGCTTTTGCGCAAGAGTTCCTTCTCTGTGCTGGAAGACGGCGCTGGTCTGTTCGATTATCTGGGTCAACAGGTGTTGGATCGTCAGCCGCCAGAGTTGAGAGAATTTATTTTGCGCACCTCCCTCCTCGGGGAGTTTGATGCGAACTTGTGCGAGTCGGTGCTGGCTCCGTTCTATCCCGAGCAGCAGAATTGGTCGCAATGGATTCGTTTCATCGCGCGGAACAATTTATTTGCATTGCCTGTTGGCGAAGACGGGCGTTGGCTGCGATACCATCATCTTTTTCTGGATTTCATCCGCCAGCGTTTTCAAATTGAACGACCGGGAGAAATCAAGCCGATCCTTTCGCGTTTGCAGCTTGCTTATGAAGAGATGGGTGAATGGGGCAAGGCGCATCAGATCTGTGTGCAGTTGAGCGATGCGCAAGCGCTGGCTGGTTTGATCGAACGGGCAGGGACATCCATGCTGCAAAGCGCGCATCTCACCATGGAGTCCTGGCTGAACGAGTTGCCGCCATCCATGTTACGTGCCAAGCCCGGGCTGCTTTCCATCCGCGGGACGATAGCCTACACCAAAGGCGATCTGCAGGAAGGATTGGAATTTCTGGCACAAGCCGAGAAGATGTACCGAGAGGATGGGGATACCTCCGGTTTGATTCTGACGTTGATTCGGCGTGGTTCAGCGTTGCGCTTCATCGGGGACTATGAAGCGTCACTTCGAGATGCGGAGGAAGCCATCAAGCTGACAAAAGACAGCGACGACCTGCAATTATGGCATGCGGATGCGCTGCGTCTGAAAGGGCTGGCTTTATATCGCCTTGGGCGAGCCAATCAAGCCGTCCCGGTATTGGAGCGTGCGCTGGAACTCTGTCGCCTGTACGATAAAGCCAATCTGCCACTATTATTATTGGATACGGGGATGGTTTACCGCGCAACTGGCAATTACAAAGATGCCCAAAATGCTTATGAACAAGCCTTACAATTCTGGCGGCAGGATGGCAATCTCTATTGGCAGGCAAATCTGCTCAACAATCTGGGCGTGTTTTATCAATTTTTGGGTGAGTATGAAAAATCTGCCCTGGCGTATGAGGAAGGATTGCTTTGTGCACAACGTATTCATGATACCCGCCTAAACGTGTTGATCTCGATTGGGTTTGGAGATCTGTATGCAGAGTTGGAAGACTTCGAAATGGCGAAGCAGAATTACGAGCAGGCCAGGCATGCTCTGCAAGGTATGGATAATCGCTTTTTGATCCATTCACTGGCCTTGGCGCGAGCCCATTTGGCTTTTTTGCAGAGGAACTCGACTCTTGCAAATGAAACGATTGCAGAAGCGCAAGACTCGATCCGTTCCAGCAACTCAAAGTACGAGAAAAGTTTGCTCGATCTGTTGCAGGGTCGGCTTTCCCTGTTGGATGGAAATCTAAATGATGCAGCCATGTACTTTGATGAAGCGGAAAAGAATTTTTCCGAAGATGGCCGGGTTGCAGAAGTCTGGGTGGCGCGGATCTGGCGTGCGGCGGTTTATTTTCAGTCCGGTGATTCTGGAGCGGCGTTACAAGTTTTGAGTGAACTTACTGCGGGGCGTGGAAAGGTCATGCATCCGGCCTTGGTGGCTGTTTATCAGGCGCGTGAGTGGCTGACTGGGCTGCAATCCATCTCCGGGATCGGGCGCGCGATCCGCGATCTGTTCTCACAGGCAGAACGCTTTGGGAACAACATCCCCGCTATCCGTCGGCAATTGAGGCGGCAGGTGCGTGTGATTTCAAGTCCCATGCCGCGGCTGTCCATTCAGGCGTTTGGTCAGGCTGTGGTCAGTATCGATGGCAGAACATTGAGTCTTTCGGAATGGCAGACACAGTCGGTGCGGGAATTGTTCTTCTTTTTCCTCGCATCCACCAAGCCGCTCACTCGTGAACAGATTGGAGAGGCGCTTTGGGGAGAGTTGTATGAGCCATCGAAATTGAAGCTGCGCTTTAAGAATGAGGTCTATCGCTTGCGCCGCGCTGTGGGACAGGATGTGATTCAATTCAAGGATGTGTATTACTCGTTCAATCGTGGCTTGGATTATGAATATGATGTCGAGGCGTTTGAGTCCTTTCTTTCGCGGGCGAAAAGTGCGATGGAACCCGGAGAGAAGATCGAGTATTACCAACGAGCTGTGAATTTGGTGCGCGGTCCCTACCTCAATGATTTGTATGCCGATTGGACGACCCAAGACCGTGAACGCTTGCGATTAGCTCACCTGGATGCATTGTTAGCCCTTGCGGAGCTGTACTTGAAACAGGCCCAGCCCCAGAAGGCAATCGCCGCCTGCCAGAAGATTCTTGAGATCGACCCTGGGAATGAAGCCGCCTATCGGGTTTTGATGCAGGTTTCTCATCGCTTGGGAGACCGGGCGGCGATCACCCGTTATTATCAAGCATGTAGCGATGAGCTGAGGCAGATGTTCAATCTGCCTCCATCCAGAGAAACCGAGGAGTTGTATCGGCAGCTGACAAAATAGCCTGACACATCCGTCTACACAGCAAAAATCAGCCTTTTGGGGCTGATTTTTTTTATTTTTTGAAGCCTGTTTTGAAGCCTGGGCGTTGATATTCTATTGCCAACAAAACCAGATAGAAAAGGAAGATTTGACATGAAAAACAAACTGAACCTCCTCGTTTTGTCTGCTTCGAAGATCAATCGCCAGCACATCCAGCTTTTCTTCGTTCTGCTTTCCCTGAGCATGTTGGTCCTCGGCGTTGGCGCTCCGGAAGATAGTGGCGGGACAAGCCGCTAGTGGTTCTGCTGGTCGCCGTTCTGGCTGGGCTTCTCGTCGGAATGGGTGCGGCGCGGTGGAATGGGCAACCCTATCAGCCGCCCAACTTGCAGTTCCTCTGGCTGGTTTTTCTTGCCTTCCTGCCGCAGTTCGCGATCCTTTATCTTCCCGGCATTCGGCAGCAGGTTTCTGACTCATGGTCAGCGGTTTTCCTGACAATTTCACAACTCCTCTTGTTGGGATTTGCCTGGCTCAATCGAAAACTTCCCGGGATGTTTGTCCTGTTCATCGGTGCAGCGCTCAACTTCACGGTTATGGCGGCGAATGGCGGTTTCATGCCCATCAGCCCGCAGACGGCAGGACGACTAGTCTCTGAGGAAGTTCTCGTAGACATCCCGATTGGCGAACGTTTTGGCACGAAGGATGTTCTTCTGACCCCGGAGAGTACCCGCTTTGAATGGTTTGCGGATCGCTTCCTGCCCCCAGCTTGGTTCCCGTATCAGGTGGCATTCAGCCTCGGTGACGTTTTTCTAGCCATTGGCGTCTTCTGGCTCCTTGCTTACCAGCCCACCCAAAGGATAACGACATGATTTCTTCTTTTACTTATCAAACCAAATTACAGGTTAAGGTTGCGCCAGTCACTGCCCCGAACGGGTTGAGCCGCGTCTTTGCCGCTGCGGTCGTCAGCCGCCAGTTCTGCGACATGTTGTTGACCAATCCGCATGAGGCGCTTCAGAAAGGATATTTGGGCGAGACCTTTTCCCTGACGCGTGAGGAGCGCGAGTTGATCGCTTCCATCCGTGCCGAATCCCTTTCAGACTTGGCAAGGCAGGTCTACCAGTCGCTCGCTGGTTGATCTTTGGACGAAATGCAACTTTTCTCTCCGGATTCCTTTCCCATGGACGCGCGTGGCTCGGAAGGCATGGGGGTGCAAGGTGACATGCGGTTCCAGGTCTCTTTTTCCTCGGCTGCCAGTCTTCCAGTCTTCAACCTGAGTTTGGCAGACATGTTGGATGAGGTAGATGACCTGCTGTTCGTCATGGATCCGCAGGGGCGGGTGTTGACCTTCAAAGCACGGAATGGCAAAGGGTTGAGCCTGTTCAAGCCCTCCAGCCTGAAAGTCCGCGAGATGGTTCCGCTGCGCGCGCGTCCGAAGTACGAACATGCCATCAATCAGGTACTTTTGGGAAGCCGCTTCTCTGTCTTTGAAACGATGATTTCGCTTCCCAAAAAGGGAGCGGCGTGGTACGAGTTCCGTCTGCTCTCGAGCATGGATCGAAATTTGATCCTGTTCATTTGGAATGTAGGTGCATATCGGACATTTTCGAACACAATAGCCAACGTTCCATTCTCCATTGAAAAGATGATCGAAGGCTGGTCACGTGCCTTGTATCTGCGTGACTTTGAAACAGAAGACCATACCCGCCGCGTGGTGGCGATGACCATGCAACTTGCCCGCCGACTGGGCGTGCCAGACCATGACATGATCCACATCCGCCGCGGAGGCGAATTACACGATATTGGCAAGATCGCCATTCCAGATCGCATCCTCCTTAAGGAGGGAACGCTCACCAAAGAGGAATGGGGTGTGATGCACAAGCATCCCTTGATTGCTGTGAACCTCTTGAATGTGATGATGCCGCAGCTCGAACGGGCGCTGGTCATCCCGCGCTCGCATCACGAAAAGTGGGATGGAAGCGGATACCCGGATGGGTTGTCAGGCGAGGATATTCCCTTGTTTGCACGCCTCTTTTCCTTCGTCGATGTGTACGATGCGTTGACCTCCGACCGGCCTTATCGTCGTGCCTGGTCACGGGCTGATGCGTTGGCGTATATTCTGCATCAAGCTGGGCGGCATTTCGACCCGTCTATTGCGCCGGTCTTTATCGATATGATCTTGGAAGAAACTTAACTTGATATCTGGTGCGCCAGTGGCGGGAGGGGAAAACTGGCGCAGGTAGGGGCAATTATGGGGCGCACGCCGGTTTATTCCGGCGTGTGGTTTTTTAATCTAGTGACTTGTTTTTCTGCGTTTTGCGTGCCTCATATGCCAAAACAAGAGTGATGGCCGTAAGGATTATGATGGCACCTATAAGAGAAGATATGAGAATTTTGTAAAACTCAAGGAAAAAATATGCCTAAAGTGGACCTAAAAGTATAAAAACGAAAAGGACACGTCCATCCCGGAGAGTGAGACGTCCATATGCCAGCCAAAGATTATAAGGAATAAGTTGAGCGCCAGAGTACCCAATGACGATTGGGAACAGTAACTTTAGAAATTCAATCCAGGCGGCAGGCTCTACTTCCAATAGATTTTGAACAGAGGTAAACAGAATCGCTATGAAGTATCCTACATGGAAACCTGTATAAGATCCTAGATATGCATAAAGGTGAAGGATAAGGGAATGGGAGAATTTTTTGTCTTTCCAAAACTCGTTTCGACCCACACGAGTCATTGCGCCAATAATCAGGGGAAGGATAAGGCTTCCTATGGCGTAGAGAATGACGGTTTGAAGAATGTTCTTTTCCGTCATTTGCGACCATTGTAAAGACGGGATAACTAATAAATAAGCGAGAACCCAGATCCAAAGCCAAGCGATTATTCTAAAGATATCAAAAGTGGTGATATGGGCTGTTGTTCTTCTTATTAATGACGCCATCACGCGCGGCCAACTTGGTTGAGGTCCTTTTTGTTCTTCACGAGTGGCTTCTTTAATCTCTTTATGGATTTG
>JAHDWC010000001.1:0-5162 GCA_023382575.1 Anaerolineales bacterium | reverse complement strand
TAAATATACGATTGGGACTTTGCAATAATAGGTATTGTTAATGGGGAATCAACTCTCTTGACTTCACTCGAAAATATATCTACCTTCTCGGTTTGATTCAACGCCCGATAATTTCCAGACTCTAGTAACTGATCCGCTTCCGACGAAGATTTTATTCCCCCATAGCGATTTAAGATTTTGACAAGACCGAGCAGAAGCAAACGATCGTCTGCGTTGATTTTGCTTTCACCACGTTCCCAGTCACTGACAGCCGCGCCAGTGTATTGAATGCCCATTTCTTCATACAAGGAGCTTGCAAGGAACTCTTGTGTGAGATGCTTCCCGGTTTTGGGGTCTTCGCTTTGATTTCGAAAGAAGCGGAGTTGTTTGCCGAAATTGTTCACATATCCCTCAGATTCAATTGTCACTTGAATTTTTCAAGTGATTGACGATGGAAACTTCCCTGCGCCAGATATATAAATACTTTCAACAAATGGGAAATTTGAACCTTAACAATTTATGACTCTGAATACCAAGTGACATGGACCTTGGTTCCCTGACCGAGATTGGAGTGGACTTGAATATCCGCGCCGATCAGGCGGGCGCGTTCGATCATGCCAGCCAGACCGAAGTGATTATTATCCAGCAGAGTGTTTAGGTCGGAGTGACCGTCGAAATCGAAGCCTTTGCCGTTGTCGTCGATATACAGGTCAAGTTCCTGCGGTGTCAGCTTTCCGCGAATGTTAACCTTGGTCGCATCGGCATGTTGAACGATATTCTCGCAAGCCTCTTGCACGATGCGGAACAGATGCAATTCCATGTGCCCCGGGATTCTTTCTTCATCCGATTGCAACTCGACATGGATGTTGATTTTGTCCTTTGTCCGTTCCATGAGAGTATCTGCCAGGTCTTCGATGGCGGGCTTGAGCCCATATGTGAGCATGGGCGGACGGAGATTGCTGACGATCTCACGCAGGCGGCGCGTCAATTCTTCGTAGGCAGATTGAAGCTTGGGTGACAGGTTGTCTTCGTCAAAGTTTCGGCGCAGATACCCCAATTGATTGAGGATGCTGTCGTGGAGTTCCAGTGCGAGACGCATGCGTTCCTGCTCGTTGCGTTCGATGTCGACCTGATACATTTTCCGCAGTTGTTCGGCGTGCAGAATATTGCTGAGCGCAATTGCGGTCTGATTGGCGATGGATTGCAGGATGGGTATCTCGGCATAGGGATACAGGTCGTCGGGGTCGCGCTGTCCGAGTAACCAAAAGCCGAGGTAGTTGTCTCCTACTTTGAGCGGGAGGATGAGGCGGACCCAATCTGTTGTGACGGATGGGCTTGCAGAAAGTTCTTTCGTTTGGGCTATTAAGTCGCCAAGTTCCATATCGTTTGGAAGTTGATCATCGCTGACCTTTTGGGCAAGTAATGCTTTGAGTTTTTCGTCGCGGACTTGCATGAAGGCATACTGACGAATGAGCAGGCTGGGAAAGACTTCGTCCTCGAGAAATTGAAGCAGGCTGTGCAGAGATGTGCTGGTTGTGATGCGGTTGGAGTAGGTCTCCAGCAGATTTTGATGAGGAAGCTTGATGCCGAGGAAGCGCCTGTCGAAAAACACCTGAAACCTCGGGTATAGATAAATCGCTGCAAACGCGACGAAGAGTAGGATCGGGATACCCGTGAGAATGATCATCTCCTGACGGAGCACCAGATTTGCGAATGGGATGGTTAGCCCGAAGAGGATGGTTCCCAACAGTAGCAGGAACGCATAATATGCGATCAAGTGGTTGAGGCGGATTTCGAGTCCGCCCAGTTGGCGGCGGGCGATGACATAAAAATATGTCAACGGCATGAAGGGCAGGGAGACGAGCATGATCGGGCCGAGGGCGGGTGCAGAACCACTGATTACAAGAACTGCCAAAATCACGACGGGAATAAAGGCGATCAGAATGCCGCCCGCAAGGATGAGAATATCCTGGCGTTTGTCCTTGTGTCTGACATATTGCATGATCGCAAAGAGCAGACTGCCAAGCAATGCGGTCAGAAAGCCAATTGCGTACAGACTTTTAGGCAGGATTTGAGCAACCTCGGCGATTGCAAGGGCGAACCCGGTCATGTAGGCGGCTGTCCAAGCCGCTTTGGGAAGTTCTTTCAGCGGATGGGGAAATACCCAATGGAAATGCAGATAGACGGGGAGGAGAATCCAGGTTGTGGCATGCAACAGGATGGAACTCCCCCAGAGCCGAAATGTAGAGAGCGACCCGAAGATCAGCCAGAGCGCGGTCAGGTAGTTTGCGGCGATGAACAATCTGCGGCGGGTATCTCTTGGCCGGGCAACGATCTGCGCGGCCGCACCACATATCCAAAAGATAAAAGAAAGCGGCCAGATGTTGATGAAACGTGACTTGAGCACAGAGGGATCCAGCCCGGGATATTTCCACATGATCGTGACAGGCTCCCCATTTCGATTGACTTCGATCTCAACAACATCGCCCGCATGAAGCCCAGCAAAGAAAACAAGCCAGGCATTCTTTTTGTACTCTTCCCAGGAAATATCCCCGACCCGCGCCAATATGTCGCCAACCTGTAAGGTAGGGGTTTGCGTGGACGTGGAATAAACATCAGCAATCCGCCCATTACTATTTTCGAAATAGAAACCTGCATACGGGGCAACTCCCAAAATGCCATATGTGTATAGAACGAGAATACCCAATACAAGGAGGGAGACGATCCGTTCACTGACTTGCCAGCGTAGCGTGGAAGGGGTGCGCATAAGGTTTCTTTCGTGAGGCTGGTTTATTGATAAATGAAAGGAGGTGGTTCGATTATAGCGCAGTGCAATCCCTTTTAAACATAATTGTCCGTTTTTGCCCGTAAAGCCAATGTATCGGCTGGCGATCCATATAAACGTAGATTTTGGAGGTTCTAAAGATGAAGCAAATGCAAGATTTTCACAATGCTCTTTTCTCAAAGAGCGAAAGTATCGTTCCGCATAGGAACCTGCTTGCAGGGTTAACGCGCCTGAGTCGTGTCCGCCTCGCGAATGCATCCTATGATCCCTGGTTCATGTGGAATGCGGAAGCGGCCGGATAAGGCTGAAAACTTAACGAACAGGCTGGGAGAAATCTCAGTCTGTTCCAAAGGAGAGAATGGATGGAAATATATTCCCGAATTATGGATGAATTCGCCGCAATCCTTCATGTGAAGGAATGGCAGGAAATGCAAGCTTTGTTCCACCGTGTCGCTTCAAACCGACCCAGTCACTGGTTGCTGCCGGTGAAGGTTTGTGAAGCCGTCGGCGGCGATCAAGAGAACGTCATCCCGGCGGTTTTAGCCGTCGCATGTAGTCATATTGGCATCATATTGGTGGATGATATGCTGGATGAAGACCCGCGTGGCGAGCATATAAAGATTGGAGAAGGGACCGCCGCGAACATGGCATCTGCCTTGCAGTCTGCGGCGCTGACTGCGATTACCAATAGCAAATTGGGTTCAGAGGCAAAGCTTCTGGCGATGGAAAGCGTTAATGAGATGTTCCTGGCAACTACCATCGGTCAACATTGGGATGTGAATTCCATTGTGACAGATGAAGACCTGTATTGGAAAATCGCCAGTGCAAAGAGTTCACCATTCTTTGGCGCTGCATTTCAGATCGGCGCTGTGGCGGGAGGTGCCACAGTAGAACTTTCCTTGCAGATTAAAGAGTTGGGACGTTTGTATGGGGAGATGATCCAACTCCATGACGATGTGAATGATACTTTGGCTGTACCTGCCAGCCCGGATTGGGATGAGGGACGTTCCCCCTTGACCATTCTATTTGCTCAGCTTGTCGATCATCCGCTAAGACATCGATTTAAAGAACTTCGTCCACAGGTCAGATCGAACTCACAGGCTTTGGAAGAAGCGCAAGATATCCTCATCCACTCTGGAGCGGTGAGTTATTGCCTGTATCAATTATTGAAACGATACGATTTCGTGAAGGGGATCTTATCGACGCTAACGCTGGAAAAGCCAGATGTGTTGGCGGATATATTCGAGCATGTTGTTCGTCCAGTCTTTAGCCTTTTTCAGGAAGTGGATGATCCTATGATCGCTGCGGCGCTTCAGGGGAATAGGGAGTGATCAAGCCTTGTTCGCGGGCTTTGGCAATGGCTGCGGTACGGTTGTTCACGTCCAGTTTGAAATAGGCCTTGGAAAGTAAATTGCGGACGGTGGAGTTCTTGACGTTCAGTTTCCTGGCGAGTTCAGCAGTGGTGTCGTTGGGGAAGGCTGCACCCAACGAGAGGACTTGTTGTTCGCGGGAGGTTAGTTCGCGCGGCTCATTGGATATCTGGCGGGCGTAAATGTCATGGGTGATGCGGCTGAGCTGGATGCCATCTCCAGCAATCGTTTTGACGACATTGACCAGGTTCTTGAGGACGGATTGGTCGTCCTTTAAGATGTAGCCGCTGGCTCCCGTTTCCATCACAGCGCGGATCAAGCTACGGTCAGCGTGCATGCTGATGACGAGGATCTTGAGGTTGGGGTAGGTGTCGAGCAGTTTCGGAATGGTATATAGGATGGGATATGGGTTGTGGTTGTCGGTCGAGGTGGGGACGCTGACATCCAATAAAAGCACATCGGCAGGGTGGTTTTTGAGCGTACTCTCCAGTTCTTCCCCGTAGCCCATCCTGGCTGTGACTTCGATCTGTGGGTCTCTCTCAAGCATGGCAACATATCCTTCCACAGTGACGAGATGGTCGTCGAGGATTGCCACGCGCAGTTTTTTATTCATCACAAGATGCTCCCGCTTGCAATTTTATCCAGAGTAGCAAAAAGGACTGCCAGTTTCAAGCCTTTTTTGCCAAAAACAGTACAAATGCCTATGGATTATGGACATCTGTCGATTGAAGCCTTGAGACAGATTCTCTACAATGAAACAGCATAACAAAAAATCCACACAGCGGAATGACCCATTGGTTTTCATTCTGCGGATGAGAATGGGGGGAACAGGGGAAGGGGTTCGGTACGCTTCAACCTCCGGGTGGCTTGAGCGTCAGAGGACTGACGGAGGAGGTTGAAGCGCACAAGGGGGGATGCATGGCTCTTTGGCGCGCTGGTAGTTCGAGGGGTTGGCTGGCGCGGGTAGGGGTTTCACGGGGTACACGCCGAGGAAACTCGGCGTGTGTTTTTATTCCATATGGTACTCT